>JASLEG010000348.1 GCA_030151225.1 Burkholderia sp.
CTCGACCCCGAGCTGGTGGGCGAGGTGCTGAAGGTCATGCAGAAGCTGGCCGAGGAAGGCCGCACGATGGTGGTGGTCACCCACGAGATGGGCTTCGCGCGCAACGTGTCGAACCACGTGATGTTCCTGCATCAGGGGCGCACCGAGGAAGAGGGCCATCCGTCCGAGGTGCTGTCGAACCCGCGCAGCGAGCGGCTCAGGCAGTTCCTGTCGGGCAGCCTCAAGTAAGGCGGCCGCGGCGGTGGCATCGGTCAGTGGTGCGAATCGTTCGGCGGGGGCGGCAGGCTCTGCGGGCGCCGTCGGCGGCGCCGCGCGTGCCGCCCAGGTCGCGATCGTGGCGCTGCCGCCGGTGTCGATGTCGGGCGTGGGCCCGATCGTCGACGCGCTCGCGCTCGCCAACGAGATCGACGGCCGCGAGCTGTACCGCTGGCGCATCTGCTCGTGGGACGGGCGGCCCGTGCCGCTCGCGAACGGCGCGCAATGGCACGCCGACGCGGCCTTCAACGATGGCATCGCCTGCGACTGGCTGATCGTGGTCAGCGAGCGCTTCCAGCAGTTCGCCGACTACCGCCTGTTCCTCGCCAGCCTCGCGCGCGTGGGCCAGCGCACGCCGCTCGTCAGCGGCATCCATCACGGCGTGTGGTGGCTCGCGATGGCCGGGCAGCTGGCCGGCTACCGCGTGGCCGTGAACTGGGAAACCTACCAGCAGTTCGCCGAGCAGTTCGAGCGCACCATCGTCACCCAGCAGATCTACGAGATCGACCGCGATCGCGCTACCTGCGCGGGCGGCCAGGCGAGCCTCGACTTCATGCTCGCGATGATCGGCCGCGATCACGGCCCCGTGCTGCCCGAACGGATCGCCGACGCGCTCGGCTGCGGCACGCCGCGCACCGGCGAGGCGCGCCAGCGGATTCCGTTCGTGACCGCACCCGGCGAGCGCCATCCGCGCCTGAACGATGCGCTGCAGCTGATGGAGGCCAACGTCGAGGATCCGCTCACGACCGACGAGATCGCCGCGCTGGCGGGCATCTCGCGGCGTCAGCTCGAGCGGCTGTTCCGCCAGTATCTGGGCGCGATGCCGTCGAAGTACTACCTGAACCTGCGCCTGCTGAAGGCGCGCACGCAGCTGCAGCGCACCAGCAAGTCGGTGGTGCAGGTCAGCCTCGCGTGCGGCTTCTCGTCGGCCGCGCACTTCTCGAACGCGTATCGCGAGCGCTTCGGCGTGACGCCGCGCGAGGATCGCCGCGCCTGGCTCGAGAAGCAGCACGGCGGCGCCAGCGAACCTCGCGGCGGCGCGCTCGTCGAACGCGATGCGTACTGAGCGCGCCGGATCGTGACGCCGGCGCGCATTTCGCGATGTGCAACCCGGCCCGCCGCCGATCAAGCCGATGGAACCCGTCGCAATTGCGCAAGACGATTTGCGCACCGTTGCCTACACTGAATGCCGAGATTTCCGAACCGAGGACCCGCCATGACCCGCGATACTGCAAGCCCCGTGACCCGACAGACTTTCGACGACGTGATGGTGCCGGTGTTCTCGCCGGCCCCGTTCGTGCCCGACCGCGGCGAGGGCTCGCGCGTGTGGGACACCGAGGGGCGCGACTACGTGGACTTCGCCGGCGGCATCGCCGTCACGGCGCTGGGCCACGGCCACCCCGAGGTGCTGAAGGTGTTCGACGAGCAGGGCCGCAAGCTCTGGCACATCGGCAACGGCTACACCAACGAGCCGGTGCTGCGCCTCGCGAAGCGCCTGGAGAGCCTGACCTTCGCCGACCGCGCGTTCTTCGCGAACTCGGGCGCGGAAGCGAACGAGGCGGCGCTCAAGCTCGCGCGCCGCGTGGCGTTCGATCGCTTCGGCCCGGACAAGTACGAGATCGTGTCGTTCGCGCAGTCCTTCCACGGCCGCACCTTCTTCACGGTCAGCGTGGGCGGCCAGCCGAAGTATTCGGACGGCTTCGGCCCGCGCCCCGAAGGCATCCGCCATCTGCCGTACAACGACATCGAGGCCGCCCGGGCCGCGATCGGCGCGCGCACCTGCGCGGTGATCGTCGAGCCGGTGCAGGGCGAGGGCGGCGTGATCCCGGCCGATCCGGCCTTCCTGAGGGCACTGCGCGAGGCCTGCGACGCGCACGGCGCGCTGCTGATCTTCGACGAGGTGCAGACCGGCGTGGGCCGCACCGGCCATTTCTACGCCTACATGGACACCGGCGTCACGCCCGACATCCTGACCACGGCCAAGGCGCTCGGCAACGGCTACCCGATCGGCGCGATGCTCACGACCCACGAGCTGGCCGCGCACTTCCCGGTGGGCGTGCACGGCACCACCTACGGCGGCAATCCGCTCGCCTCGGCGATCGCCGACAAGGTGGTCGAACTGGTCAGCGATCCCGAACTGCTGGCCGGCGTGCACGCGCGCGGCGAGACGATCCGCGCCACGCTGCGCGCACTGAACGAGCAGCACGGCCTGTTCCGCGAGATCCGCGGCAAGGGCCTGATGCTCGGCGCCGAGCTGACCGCCGCCTGGGAGGGCCGCGCCAAGGACTTCGTCAACGCCGCCGCGGCGCACGGCGTGATCATGCTGATCGCGGGCCCGAACGTGCTGCGCTTCGTGCCCTCGCTGGTGATTCCGCACGACGTGCTCGCCGAAGGCCTCGCGCGCTTCTCGCGCGCGGTCGGCGAAGTCGTGGCCGCGAGCCGCTGACGGCCCGCCCGCATCCAACGCCCACAGGAACGACGATGCTATTCGTACGCCCCGGCAGGCTTGCCGATCTCGACGCGCTCGCGCAGATGGCCCGCACCGCGCGGCCCGTGCTGCACTCGCTGCCGCACGACCGCCGCGCGCTCGAGGCGCGCGTGGCACTGTCGGAGGATTCGTTTCGCGCCGACGCCGATTTTCCGGGCGAGGAGTTCTACCTGTTCGTGCTGGAGGACAGCGAGACGGGCCGACTGCTCGGCACCGCCAGCATCGTGGCCGCGGCCGGCTATTCCGAGCCGTTCTACGCATTCCGCAACGACGCGCTGATCCACGCCTCGCGCGAGCTGCACGTGAACCGCAAGATCCACGCGCTGACCATGTCGCACGAGCTGACCGGCAAGAGCCGGCTCGCCGGCTTCTACGTGGACCCGTCGCTGCGCGGCGACGCGGCCGCGCATCTGGTGTCGCGCGCCCGCATGATGTACGTGGCCGCCAACCGGCGCCGCTTCACGCCCGAGGTGTTCTCGCTGCTGCTCGGCGTGACCGACGAGCACGGTGCCTCGCCGTTCTGGGAAGCGGTGGGGCGCAAGTTCTTCCGGCGCGACTTCGCCGACATCGAGGTGGAATCGGGCGGGCGCAGCCGCACCTTCATCGCCGAGGTGATGCCGGTGTATCCGATCTACGTGCCGCTGCTGCCCGAGGCCGCGCAGCGCGTGCTCGGCGAGCCGAACGAGAACGGCCTGCTCGCCTACGACATCCATCTCGAGGAAGGCTTCGAGCCGGACCGCTACGTCGACATCTTCGACGCCGGCCCGGTGCTGACCGCGCAGATCGACCGCACCGCCTGCGTCACGCACAACGCCGCGCGCACCGTGCGCGACGCGGCGCCCGGCGTGGCCGGTGTGACCCACCTGGTGGCGACCGGCGAGGGCGACGCGTTCCGCTGCGTGCTGGCGGACCTGCCGGATGCGACCGGGACGAGCGGGCCGGATGCGGCCGCGCCGGCCGACGCGCCGCTCGACGCCGCCGCGCGCGCCGCGCTCGGCGTGGTGGATGGCGACACCGTGCGCTGCGTGCCGCTGCATCGCCGCGACGAGGCCAACATGCTTTCGGGAGACGCACGATGATCGTGGTTCGAGTCGTACAGACGGGCGACGTCGATGCGCTGGTCGCGCTCGCGCAGGAAACCGGCCCGGGCCTGACCACCTTCAAGCCCGATCGCGACGCGCTGGCCGCGCGCATCGAGCGCGCGCGCCGCACCGTGGACGGCACGGCCACGGCGGCCGAGGCCGGCTACTTCTTCGTGATGGAAGACGCCGCCACCGGCGACATCGCCGGCGTGTGCGGGATCGAGACCGAGGTGGGCCTCACCCAGCCGTTCTACAACTATCGCGTCTCGACGGTCGTGCACGCGAGCCAGGATCTCGACGTGTGGACGCGCATGTCGCTGCTCAACATCTCGCACGACCTGACCGGCTACGCGGAACTCTGCTCGCTGTTCCTGAGCCCGCGCTATCGCACGGCCGGCGTGGGCGGGCTGCTGTCGCGCTCGCGCTTCATGTTCATCGCGCAGTTCCGCGAGCGCTTTCCCGAGCGGATCTGCGCCGAGCTGCGCGGCCACTTCGACGAGGCCGGCACCTCGCCGTTCTGGCGTGCCGTCGGTTCGCACTTCTATCAGATCGATTTCAACGCCGCCGACTACCTGAGCTCGCACGGCCGCAAGTCCTTCCTGGCCGAGCTGATGCCGCGCTTTCCCGTGTACGTGGACCTGCTGCCGCAGGACGCGCAGGACTGCGTGGGGCTCACGCACCGCGACACGCTGCCCGCGCGCAAGATGCTCGAGGCCGAGGGCCTGCGCTACCAGAACCACGTCGACATCTTCGACGCGGGCCCGGTGCTCGAATGCCACGTGGCCGACCTGCGCACCGTGCGCGACAGCGTGCTCGCCGCGGTGGAGATCGGCATGCCCGAGGCCGCCGAGGGCGGGGCGCGCGCGCTCGTCTCGAACACCTCGCTCGCCGATTTTCGCGTCGGCACGGCGCCGGGCGCGGTGGCCGACGGCCGCTTCGTGCTCGCGGCCGACGACGCGGCGGCGCTCGGCGTCGCCGCCGGCGAGCCGGTGCGTGTCTACGCGCTGAAGTCACAACCGAGATAACACCATGTCCGAACTTTTCATCGACGGCGACTGGCTCGCCGGCAGCGGCCCCGAATTCGCCTCGCGCAACCCCGGCACCGACGCGGTGGTGTGGCAGGGCGCGAGCGCCTCGGCCGCCGACGTCGAGCGCGCCGTGGCGAGCGCGCGTCGTGCCTTCGCGGGCTGGTCCGGGCTCGACTTCGCGGCGCGCGTCGCGATCGTCGAGCGCTTCGCCGCGATCCTCGGCGAGCGCCGCGAAGCGCTCGCCCACGCGATCGGCCGCGAAACCGGCAAGCCGCTGTGGGAGGCGCGCACCGAGGTGACCACCATGGTCAACAAGGTGGCGATCTCGATCGCCGCGTACCACGAGCGCACCGGCGAGAAGCGCACCACGATCGCCGACGGCACCGCCGTGCTGCGCCATCGCCCGCACGGCGTGGTGGCCGTGTTCGGCCCGTACAACTTCCCCGGCCACCTGCCGAACGGCCATATCGTGCCGGCGCTGATCGCCGGCAACACGGTGATCTTCAAGCCGTCCGAGCTCGCGCCCGGCGTGGCGCGCGCCACCGTCGAGGCGTGGCGCGACGCGGGGCTGCCGGCCGGCGTGCTGAACCTCGTGCAGGGCGAGAAGGACACCGGCGTCGCGCTCGCCAACCATCGCCAGATCGACGGCCTGTTCTTCACCGGCAGCTCCGACACCGGCACGCTGCTGCACCGCCAGTTCGGCGGGCGGCCCGAGATCGTGCTCGCGCTCGAGATGGGCGGCAACAATCCGCTCGTGATCGGCGAGGTGGAGGATCTGGACGCGGCCGTGCATCACACGATCCAGTCGGCCTTCCTGTCGGCCGGCCAGCGCTGCACCTGCGCGCGCCGCATCTTCGTGCCCGAGGGCGCGCGCGGCGAGCGCTTCCTCGCGCGCTTCGCGGAGGTCACGCGCGCGATCGCGGCCGATCGCTTCGATGCCGACCCGCAGCCCTTCATGGGCGCCGTGATCTCGGCGCGCGCGGCCGCGCGGCTGGTGGACGCGCAGGCCTCGCTGGTGGCGGCCGGCGCCGTGCCGATCGTGCCGATGGCGCAGCGCGACCCGACGCTCGGCTTCGTCAACGCGGCGATCCTCGACGTCACGGCGGCGCGCGACGTTCCGGATACCGAACATTTCGGCCCGCTCGCGCAGGTGATCCGCTATCGCGGCCTGGATCAGGCGATCGCGATGGCCAACGACACCGCCTACGGCCTGTCGGCCGGGCTGCTGGCCGACGATCCGGCGGCCTGGGGGCGGTTCCAGCGCGGCATCCGTGCCGGCATCGTGAACTGGAACCGGCCCACCAACGGCGCCTCGTCGGGCGCGCCGTTCGGCGGCACGGGCCGCTCCGGCAACCATCGCCCGAGCGCCTATTACGCGGCGGATTACTGCGCGTATCCGATGGCCTCGGTCGAGAGCGAACGACTGCAGATGCCGGCGAGCGTGTCGCCGGGCCTCCATTTCTGAGCAGGAAGCGACGATGACTCCAGTGCGCAACGCCATCGAGGCGAATTTCGACGGGCTCGTGGGCCCGACCCACAACTACGCGGGCCTGTCGTTCGGCAACGTGGCCTCGCTGAACAACGAGAAGTCGGCGGCCAACCCGAAGGCGGCCGCTAAGCAGGGGCTGCGCAAGATGAAGCAGCTCGCCGAGCTCGGCTTCGCGCAGGGCGTGCTGCCGCCCCAGGAGCGGCCGTCGCTGCGCCTGCTGCGCGAGCTCGGCTTCTCGGGCAAGGACGCCGAGGTGATCGTGAAGGCCGCCAAGGAAGCGCCCGAGCTGCTGGCCGCGGCGAGCTCCGCCTCGGCGATGTGGACGGCCAACGCGGCCACCGTCAGCCCGTCGGCCGACACCGCCGACGGCCGGGTGCACTTCACGCCGGCCAACCTGTGCAGCAAGCTGCACCGCGCGATCGAGCACGCCGACACGCAGCGCACGCTCGCGGCGATCTTCGCCGACGAGGCGCGCTTCGCCGTGCACGACGCGCTACCCGGCACGCCGGCGCTCGGCGACGAGGGCGCGGCCAACCACACCCGCTTCTGCGCCGCCTACGGCGCGCCCGGCGTGGAATTCTTCGTGTACGGCCGCAGCGAATACCGGCGCGGCCCGGAGCCGAAGCGCTTCCCGGCGCGCCAGACCTTCGAGGCGAGCCGCGCGGTGGCGCAGCGCCACGGGCTGGCCGAGGCGGCCACCGTCTATGCGCTGCAGAACCCCGAGGTGATCGACGCCGGCGTGTTCCACAACGACGTGATCGCGGTGGGCAATCGCGACACGCTGTTCTGCCACGAGAAGGCGTTCGCCGAGCCGCAGGCCGTGTACGACGCGCTCACCGCGCGGCTCGACGCCCGCGGCGCGCGCCTGAACGTGATCGAGGTGCCGGACGCGGCGGTGGGCGTGGCCGACGCGGTGGGCTCCTACCTGTTCAACAGCCAGCTGCTGTCGCGCGCCGACGGCTCGCAGGTGCTGGTGGTGCCGCAGGAGTGCCGCGAGAACGCGCGTGTCGGGCGCTATCTGGACGCGCTCGCGGCCGGCAGCGGCCCGATCGACGAGGTGCTCGTGTTCGACCTGCGCGAGAGCATGAAGAACGGCGGCGGCCCGGCCTGCCTGCGGCTGCGCGTGGTGCTCACCGACGAGGAGCGCGCCGCGGTGCGCCCGAACGTGTGGATCGACGATGCGCTGTTCGGCTCGCTCGACGCCTGGATCGAGACGCACTATCGCGACCGGCTCGCGCCGTCCGATCTGACCGATCCGGCGCTGCTCGACGAATCGCGCACGGCGCTCGACGAACTGACCCAGATCCTCAAGCTCGGCTCGCTCTATGACTTCCAGCGCTGACGATCGCGGCGGCCGCGCCGCCTGGCTCGACGATTTCCTCGGCTTCACGCTGGCCGGCAAGGTGCCGGCCGCGCGCGACGGTGGGTGCGCCGGCGGCGCACTGCGCTACACGTGGCACGGCGAGGGGCTGCTCGAACTCGCACCGGCCGGGCCGGCGACGCACGACGCGGGTGACGCGGGCGCCGTGCCATTGCGCAGCGTGCTGGTGTCGGCCGGCGTGCACGGCGACGAGACCGCGCCGATCGAGCTGCTCTCGGCGGTCGTGCGCGACCTCGCCGCGGGCGCCTTGCCGCTCGCGTGCCGCCTGCTCGTGGTGCTCGGCCACCCGGCCGCGATGCGGCGCGGCACGCGCTATCTCGACGACGACCTGAACCGGCTGTTCAACGGCCGCCACGCCGCCCGCGCGGGCAGCCGCGACGCGCCGCGCGCGGCCACGCTGGAGGCGGCC
>JASLEG010000351.1 GCA_030151225.1 Burkholderia sp.
CGCGTTGCGGGTCAAGATCCGGGAAAACGCCGTCGTGAAAAACAAGGCCATTTATCTGGCACTGGGTGTGTTGCCCGATGGAACGCGCGACATTCTGGGGCTCTGGATCGAAAGCACCGAAGGCGCGAAGTTCTGGATGAAGGTCTTCAACGATCTGAAAACACGCGGCGTGAGCGACATTCTGATTGCCGTGACCGACGGCCTGAAGGGCATGCCGGAAGCGCTGGCAGCCGTGTTTCCGGCCACGACGCTGCAGACCTGCATCGTGCATCTGATGCGCAACAGCCTGGATTACGCGAGCTGGAAAGACCGCCGCGGGCTGGCCGCGGCAATCCGGCCGATCTACACGGCGGCGAGTGTGGAAGCGGCCCAGGCCGAACTGGACGCATTCACCGACGGCGAATGGGGACAACGCTTCCCGACGGCCAGTGCATCGTGGCGCAGCGCCTGGGATCGCGTGATTCCGTTCCTCGCCTTTCCGCTGGCGACTCGCAAGATCATCTCATTTTCTCAGTGACGAAGCGGCTATCAAGCTCATCTCAAAGTATCGGTAGAGAATTGTCAGGTTCCGAAAATTCACTCTGACCAACGAGACCAAGCCAGCCCCCTTCACCCCTCCGCCTGCCCCAACACCCACCCCCGAAAGATCTGCAGCGCCTTCATCCCCGCCGACGCTTCCGGATAAACGAGGTAATAAGCCTTGCTCGGATGCCGCCAGATATTCGACGAAAGCGCCACCAGCCGGCCGGCCGCCACCTGGTCGGCCACCATGAACGGCGGCAGCAGCGTCACCCCGAGCCCGCCCAGTGCCGCATTCAGCGCCATCGACATGATTTCGTATCTCGGCCCTTCGTTCCCCGCCTGCGCCTCGATGCCGTCGTGCTCGAACCACGCGTCCCACGCGCCGTCGAGCGTCAGATGCTGCACCAGCGCCCCGCGCGGCGTGTGCGCGCCCACCGTCGCGCCGTGCTCGGCGATCCACTGCGGCGCCGCGTAAGGCAGCAACTCCAGCGGCACCACGAAATCGCAGTGCATGCCGGGCCGCCGGCCGTCGCCGAATTCGAGCGACGCATCCACGCTGGCCAGACTGAAATCCACCGCACCCACCCGCGTGCGGATGTTCAGCGTGATCTCGCCGTGCTCGCGCGTGAAGCCCGGCAGCCGCGGAATCAGCCAGTAGTTGCCGATCGACGAACCCACCGACAGCGACAGCGCCCCGCCGCGCCCCTTCAGCGCCATGACGTTCACGGTGGCGCGCTCGAGGCGCTTGAGCAGCGGCTCGATCTCGGCGATGTACTCGCGCCCGGCGTCGGTCAGCGTCATCGCATCGCGGCGCCGGATGAACAGCGCCACGCCCAGCCGCTCCTCCAGCATCTGGATCTGGCGGCTCACCGCCCCCTGCGTGAGATGCAGCTCGCGCGCCGCGGCCGTGAACGAGCGCAGCCGCGCGCTCGCCTCGAAGCACAGCAGCGACTGCATGGACGGCGCATGAAACATGGATGACGTGGCCCCGCCGGCGCCCGGCACCGGCATTAATAAAAATCATAGGATTGCACGACAAAAATGCCTCTGAAGCCGGTATTTCCACCAATGCATGAGTTTTGCTCACGCTCATCGCAGAATTAATGGTTTGTCCGGCGTTTTTGACGAACTCATCATCGGGCCATCGAAATTCATGCACGGCGGCGAACATGTTTGATCTGGTGATTGAGAACGGCACGGTGATCGACGGCACGGGCGCACCGCGCCGGCGCTGCGACGTGGGCGTGGTGGACGGGCGCATCACGGCGCTCGGCGCGCTCGGCAATCAGCCGGCCGCGCAGCGCTTCGACGCCGCCGACCGGATCGTGGCGCCCGGCTTCATCGACGTGCACACCCACGACGACCGCCTGCTGCTCGAGCCGGCCGAAGGCCCGCATCCGAAGCTGTCGCAGGGCGTCACCACGGTGATCACCGGCAATTGCGGCATCAGCCTGGCGCCGCTCGTGATGCGCAACCCGCCCGCGCCGCTCGATCTGCTCGGCGACGACGTGTGGCGCTTCTCGAGCTTCGCCGACTACCTCGACGCGCTCGACGATGCCGAGCCGGCACTGAACGCGGCCTGCCTCGTGGGCCACACCACGCTGCGCGCGCGGCGCATGAGCGCGCTCGATCGCACGGCGAGCCGCGACGAGATAGCGGGCATGTCGCGCGACCTCGACGAGGCGCTGGAAGCCGGCGCGATCGGCATGTCCACCGGCCTCTACTACCCGCCGGCGCGCGCGGCCAGCGCCCGGGAAGTGATCGAGATCGGCCGGCCACTGTCGGGCGCGAACGGCGTGCTCACCATGCACCTGCGCGACGAGAGCGACGCGATCGACGACGCGCTGCGCGAGGCGCTGCTGATCGGCCGCGAACTCGCGATCGACACGATCGTGTCGCATCACAAGATCGTCGGGCGCAACAACCACGGCCACTCGGTCGAGACGCTCGCGATGCTCGATGCGGCCGCCGAGCAGCAGTCGGTGTGCTTCGACTGCTATCCGTACAACGCGTCGTCCACGATGCTGCTGCCGTCGCGCGTCAAGCAATCGGACGAGGTGCTCGTCACCTGGTCGAAGCAGGACCCGTCGGCGGCGGGGCAGTCGCTGTTCGCGCTGGCCAAGGCGCGCAACGTCGATCCCGAAGCCCTGGCCGCGCAGCTCACGCCGGCCGGCGCGGTGTACTTCGCGATGAGCGAAGACGACGTGTCGCGCATCCTCGCGCACCCGATGAGCATGATCGGCTCGGACGGCCTCGCGCATGACGCGCAGCCGCATCCGCGCCTCTGGGGCACCTTCCCGCGCGTGCTCGGCCACTACACGCGCGAGCGCCGCCTGTTCTCCCTCGAAACCGCGATCCACAAGATGACGGGCCTCAGCGCGCGCCGCTTCGGCCTGGAAGGGCGCGGCGCGGTCGCGACCGGCCACGCCGCGGATCTCGTGATCTTCGACGAGCACCGCGTGACCGATCACGCCACCTTCGCGCAACCGACGCGCGTGAGCAGCGGCATCGACGCGGTGTTCGTGAACGGCCGCCTCGCGTGCCGCCACGGCGAATCGGTGGACCTGCACGCAGGGCGCCTGATCCGCCGCACGCGCCGCTGAAACGCCCGTGCACCACCCGGCACCACCCGACATCGCCATCCCCACCTTTCCCCGGAGCCCATTCATGGCCCACACCACCGAATCCGCCGCGACGCCCGCCGTGTCGCGCGCCGCTGCCCCGACCCCGGGCGCCGCGTCCTACTCGATGGCACGCAAGATCTTCCTGATCGGCATGCTGCTGCTGTCCTGGATCCTCGCCAATGCCGACCGCATCGCGATGAGCATCTCGATCGTGCCGATCACGCACGATTTCAACCTCGACGCGCGCTCGGCGGGCCTGCTGCTCAGCGCGTTCTACGTCAGCTACGCGCTGATGCAGCTCGCGGCCGGCTGGCTCGGCGACCGTTTCGGCTCGCGCATCGTGCTGGTGTTCGCGGTGGCGTGCTGGTCGGTGTTCACGGGCCTGACCGGCGTGGCCACCAGCTTCGCGATGCTGTTCGCGATCCGCGTGCTGTTCGGCATCGGGGAGGGTGGCTTCGTGCCGGCCAGCACGGTGACGATCGCCGAGGCGTTCCCGCACGAGGAGCGCGCCCGCGCCAAGTCGATCGTGATCGGCGCGTCCTTCATCGGCAGCGCGCTCGGCTCGAGCGCGATCGCGGCGCTGATCAGCAGCCACGGCTGGCGCTATGCGTACCACGTGTTCGGCGCGATCGGCATCGTGGTGGCGGTGGTGTTGTGGCTCGCGATCAAGCCGGCGCCGCGCCGCCAGCGGCAACCGGGGCAGCCCACCTTCCGCGCGCTGTTCGCCTCGCCGATGCTGCGCAAGACGATGCTGATCTTCTTCTTCAGCAACATCGTGTACGTGGCGCTGATCTCGTGGATGCCGGCGTTCCTGATCAAGACGCGCCACATCGACATCCTGCACGCGGGCCTGGCCACCTCGGGCTCCTACGTGATCGCATTCCTGTGCCTGAGCGGCGTGGGCTGGATGCTCGATCGTATCGGCCGCGGCCGCGAGCGCCTGTTCATGGTGGTGGGCGGCTCGGCCGTCACGATCTTCCTGGCCGCGATGGCGCTGGCCGATTCGCTGCCGATGCTGCTGCTGCTCTGGACCCTCTGCCTGGTCGGCTACACGATGGTGTACGGCACGGTGTTCGCGATCCCGCTCAAGCACATGAAGGACGAACTGGTGGGCTCGGCCGCCGGCATCATCAACTTCGGCGGCCAGGTGGCGGCGGCGATCGCGCCGGCGATGATCGGCATGCTGGTGGATCTGACGCCGGGCCATTACCTGCTGGCCTACTGCGCGCTGCTGATCGCGGCGCTCGGCGCGGTGGCGGTGGCCCTGACCTGGCGCGTGGAGCCGCGTGCCGCCTGAGCACCGACCCGAGGCGGCCGACTGAATGCTGCCCGACATTACAAGTTGTCCATATCTTCAGACCAACCGCAGCACCGGGGAATGACGCCATGATCTCGTCGATGCGTACTCGTATCCTGCTGATCGCCGCCGGCACGGTGATCTTTTCGCTGGCCCTGACCACCGGCGTGATCTACGCGCTGGTGCGCGACGACAATCAGCGCACGCTGCGCCAGAACCTCGACGCGCTCGCCGGCGCCAATGCCACGGCCATCGCCGAGTGGAGCACCGCCCGCACCACGGCGATCACGGCCGCCGCGGCCGACGTGGTGGCGGGCGACCCGACGGGGCTCGTCAGGCATCTGCAGAAGGCGGGCGGCTTCTCGCTGACCACGGCCGGCTGGCAGAACAAGGCCTTCGCGTCGTCCACGCCGGACCTGCCGGCCAGCTACGACGTGACCGCGCGCCCGTGGTACCAGGAAAGCATGCGCCGCCTCGCGCCGCTGATCACCGCGCCGTATCGCTCGGTGTCGGGCGTGCTGCTGGTGTCGTTCACGGCGCCGATCGTGCGCGACGGCAAGCCCGAGGGCGTGGTGGCCGGTGGCGTGTCGCTCGAGAAGGTGCGCGACGTGGTGGCGGCCATCCATCCGACGCCGTCCAGCGTCGGCTTCGTGACGAGCCGCGACGGCACGGTGATCGCGCATCCCGACGCGGCGTGGCTGCTGCAGCCGGCCGCTTCGCTGGCACCGGGGCTCACCGTGGGCGCGCTCGCCGATCTGGCCGGCAGCGGCGCGATCCTGAAGACGGATCTCGACGGCCGCGCCGCGCTGGTGCGCGTCAAGCCGATCGCCGGCACCGACTGGCTGCTGGTGATCGCGCTGGACCGCGCCGAGGCCACGGCCGGCATGCGCAGTGTGGTGCAGGTCGCGATCGTGGCGGTGATCGTGCTGGCGGTGATCGCCACGCTGTTCAGCGCGCTGATGACGAGCCGCTCGTTCCGCCGGCTGTCGCAGGCGCGCGATGCGATGGACGCGATCAGCAGCGGCAACGCGGATCTCACGCAGCGCCTGCCCGTGGTGGGGCGCGACGAGGTGGCCCAGATCGCCGCGTCGTTCAACACCTTCGTGGAGAAGATCGCCACGGTGCTGCGGGAAATCCGCGCCGGCAGCGAATCGCTGTCGGTGGCCACGCGCCAGATCGAGTCGGGCAATCTCGACCTGTCGGGCCGCACCGAGCTGTCGGCCGCGAACCTGCATCAGACCTCCACCTCGCTCGAGGAGATCACGCGCGCCGTGGAGAGCTCGGCGCATGCTTCCACCCAGGTGGCGCGCGTCGCGCAGGGCGCGAGCGAGAGCGCAGCCCAAGGCCGCGCGGTGATGGCCGACGTGGTGGCCACCATGCGCGACATCGATGCGGCCTCGGCGAACATCGTGCAGATCATCGGCGTGATCGACGGCATCGCGTTCCAGACCAACATCCTCGCGCTGAACGCGTCGGTGGAGGCCGCGCGTGCCGGCGAGAACGGCCGCAGCTTCGCGGTGGTGGCCGGCGAGGTGCGCAGCCTCGCGCAGCGCTGCGCGCAGGCCGCGCGGCAGATCAAGGAGCTCGTCACGGCCTCGGAGGCGAGCATCCGCTCGGGCAGCACGCGCGTGCTCGATGCCGATCGCAGCATGGAGCAGATCGTGGACGGCATCCAGCGCGTGGCCGGCATCGTCGGCGAGATCCGCCATTCGATGCACGAGCAGAGCGAAGGCATCGGGCAGATCAATCAGGCCGTGTCGGAGATGGAGCATTCCACGCATCAGAACGCGGCGCTCGTGCAGGAGGCGGCGGCCGCGTCGTCGACGCTGCGCAGCGAGGCCTCGTGACTCAACCAGCTGGTGGCCTCGTTCCGGCTGGAGCTCGCGCACTGACACGACGCGGCCATGCGGAACGTCCAACAACACGACATTTCATTAAGGAGTGCAGATCCATGTAGCGATGCAGCAGGGGGCGCAGGACATTCACATCACCAACAAGACTTTCATCGAACGGACCATCATGAAACTCAAACAGATCGCGGCGATCGCGTTGGGCTTCGGCGCCTGCGCCGGTACGGCCAGCGCGCAAAGCAGCGTCACGCTGTACGGCATCGTGGATGCCGGCGTGCTCTACAACAGCAACGTGAAGGGCGGCCACGAATACGCCATGAGCCAGGCAAACTCGTCGCGCTGGGGCATGAAGGGCGGCGAGGATCTGGGCGGCGGCCTGCAGGCGATCTTCACGCTCGAGAACGGCTTCACCACCGCTACCGGCACGCTGAGCCAGGGCGGTCTGGAATTCGGCCGCAAGGCCTTCGTGGGCCTGAGCAGCAGCACCTGGGGCACGCTCACGCTCGGCCGCCAGTATTCGGTCAGCAACGACTTCACGGGGCCGTTCGCCTCCGGCGCCGACTGGGCCGGCTCGGGCCTCGGCTACGGCACGCACGCGGCCGACGTCGACAACGTGGACACCACCAACCGCATCGCCAACGCGGTGAAGTACGTGAGCCCGTCGTATCGCGGCCTGCAGGTAGGGGTGATGTACAGCCTCGGCGGCCAGCCCGGCCAGGTCACGCGCAACGAGGTGATCGACGCGGGCTTCGCGTACACGAACGGCCCGTTCAAGCTCGGCGCCGGCTACAACTACACGAAGAACCCGTATTACGCGACCTTCGGCAATCAGGGCAATTCGTCCACCTCGGCCACCGGCACCAACAACAACATCAACAACGTGATCTACGGCGGCTACGCATCGGCGGCCGCGCAGCAGATCATCGTGGTGGGCGGCTCGTGGGCGATCGGGCCGGCCACGCTCGGCCTCGTGTACTCGAACACGCAGTACATCGGCCTCGGCGCCACCGCGGCCGGCGGCGCGACGGCCGCGCCGAAGTACGCGGGCGGCTCGGCCGTGTTCAACAGCGAGGAGGTGAACATGAAGTATCTGCTGAGCCCGGCGCTGCAATTGGGCGCGGCCTACATCCACACGCGCAACGGCGGTGCGGGCGGCTACGGCGGCGCGAACTACAACCAGTTCAACCTCGGCGCCACCTACTTCCTGTCGAAGCGCACCTCGATCTACGCGCTCGGCTATTTCGAGGCCGCGTCGGGCACCGACTCGACGGGCCACGCCGCCGTGGCCGACCTGAGCGGCTCCACGTACAGCAGCAGCAACCGCCAGACGGCCTTCATCGTCGGCGTGACGCAGCGTTTCTGAGTCGTTCGCCCTCGCGCAGTTTCTCTGGGTAGCAGTGCCTTGTTGGGCGCACATGGCCGGTTCGGCATGTGCGCGGTTTTCTTGCCCGAAGTGAAGGGCGGCGCGGCGAGCGCATCGGTGGTAATTTGTGCGGCATTCATGCCGCCTCGTCTCGACCGCCCCCACCCCGGAGATCCCCGATGGACCTGCTGAGCCGCCTGCTCGCGCTGATGCCCGTCACCGGCCAGCTCGACGCGCGCTGCCAGTTCGGCGCGCCCTGGCGCATCGACGGCGCGGCTGCCGGCGAGCGCGAAATCCACTATCACGTGCTGCTCGGCGGCGAGGCGCGCTTCGAGGACGGGCTCGGGCCGCCGCTGGCGATGCAGGCCGGCGACGTGGTGCTGCTGCCGTCGGGCGCACGGCACGAGCTGCACGGCGGGCGCGGGCGGCTCGCGCCGAAGACGTTGGAGACCGTGGCCGGCCTCGAGCTCGTGACCAATCGCGGGCGCGGCGCGCCGGCCGAGGTGCTGTGCGGGCGCTTCCTGCTGCCCGCGCTGCCGCGCCAGCTGGTGCGCGATCACCTGCCGGCGCGGCTGCTGGTGCGCACCGCCGGCCCCGACGCGCCGGCCGACAATCGCCTGACCCGGCTCGTCGCGCTGATGCGCGAGGAGGCGAGCGAGCTGGGCCCGGGCAGCGTGGCGCTGGTCAATCACCTGTCGGGCGCGCTGTTCGCGCTGACGCTGCGCTTCGCCAGCGCCTCGGCCGCGCCGCCGCGCGGGCTGCTCGCGCTGGCCGCGCGCCCGCGCCTGCAGCCGGCGCTCGCCGCCATGTTCGACGCGCCGGGCGAGCCGTGGACGCTGCCGGCGCTGGCCGCGCTCTGTCACATGTCGCGCGCCACCTTCGCGCGCCATTTCCACGAGGCGATCGGCCGCTCGGCCAGCGATCTGCTGACCGAGATCCGCATGACGCTGGCCGGACGCATGCTGGCCGACGGCAGCGATTCGGTGGCCGGCATCGGCGAGCGCGTCGGCTATCGCTCGGACGCCGCCTTTCAGCGGACCTTCAAGCGGCAGACCGGGATGACACCCGCGCAATGGCGCGCGCGCAGCCGCGAACGAGTGGATCGGGCGGACCGGGCGCCGGTGGCCGCATCGTCGTCGGCCTGATCAAGCCGAGCACGCCGTTCGCCGCCCCGCTATGCGGGAATCGGCGGCCGGCAAGCGCAGCCATGTCACGCAGACTTTTCACGAACGTTGTACGCTTACGAATTCGCGCGAAACGCGCCCGGCGCCGTGCCATCGCTCCGGGCTCGCTCGCGCTTCGGCATTTGCCGCGCTTCCCGGAACGTCGTGACCCCCGCTCGCGCGGGCGCCGTGGCGTCGGCAGTGCGTCCCCGGCCCGGCCGCGCCCGTGCATCAGGCGAGGGCCCCGTGGCCGGCGGCGCGCGAATCCGGCCGCTCAATTTCTCGATCAGGTGGATATCCAGATGACGACTACGAACTACACGGACACGCAGCTTCTCATCAACGGCGAGTGGTGCGACGCCGTGAGCGGCAAGACCCTCGACGTGGTGAATCCGGCCACCGGCAAGGTGATCGGCAAGGTGGCGCATGCCGGCATCGCCGATCTCGACCGCGCGCTCGACGCCGCCCAGCGCGGCTTCGAGGCCTGGCGCAAGGTGCCCGCGTACGACCGCGCGGCCGTGATGCGCAAGGCCGCGGCGCTGGTGCGCGAGCGTGCCGATTCGATCGCGCAGCTGATGACGCAGGAGCAGGGCAAGCCGCTCGGCGAAGCCAGGATCGAGGTGATGTCGGCCGCCGACATCATCGAATGGTTCGCCGACGAAGGCCGCCGCGTGTACGGCCGCATCGTGCCGCCGCGCAACCTGTCGGTGCAGCAGACGGTGGTGAAGGAGCCGGTGGGCCCGGTGGCGGCGTTCACGCCGTGGAACTTCCCGGTCAACCAGGTGGTGCGCAAGCTCAGCGCCGCGCTGGCCACCGGCTGCTCGTTCCTGGTGAAGGCACCGGAAGAAACCCCGGCCTCGCCCGCGCAACTGCTGCGCGCGTTCGTCGACGCTGGCGTGCCGGCCGGCGTGGTGGGCCTCGTGTACGGCGATCCGGCCGAGATCTCGAACTACCTGATCCCGCATCCGGTGATCCGCAAGGTCACGTTCACGGGCTCCACGCCGGTGGGCAAGCAGCTGGCCGCGCTGGCCGGCCAGCACATGAAGCGCGCCACGATGGAGCTGGGCGGCCACGCACCGGTGATCGTCGCCGAAGACGCGGACGTCGAGCTCGCGGTCAAGGCCGCCGGCGCCGCGAAGTTCCGCAATGCCGGTCAGGTCTGCATCTCGCCCACGCGCTTCCTCGTGCACAACAGCCTGCGTGACGCGTTCGCCCAGGCGCTGGTCAAGCACGCCGAAGGCCTCAAGGTCGGCGACGGCCTGACCGCCGGCACCAACCTCGGCCCGCTCGCCAACCCGCGCCGCCTGTCGGCGATGCAGAAGGTGGTGGACGACGCGCGCAAGACCGGCGCGAAGATCGCCACGGGCGGCGAGCGCATCGGCAGCGAAGGCAACTTCTTCGCGCCGACCGTGCTGACCGACGTGTCGCTCGACGCCGACGTGTTCAACAACGAGCCGTTCGGCCCGATCGCGGCGATCCGCGGTTTCGATTCGCTCGACGAGGCGATCACTGAGGCAAACCGCCTGCCGTACGGTCTGGCCGGCTACGCGTACACCAGCGCGTTCAAGAACGTGCACCTGCTCACGCAGCGCCTCGAAGTGGGCATGCTGTGGGTCAACCAGCCGGCCACGCCCTGGCCGGAAATGCCGTTCGGCGGCGTCAAGGATTCCGGCTACGGCTCGGAAGGCGGCCCGGAAGCACTCGAGGCCTACCTCGTCACGAAGTCGGTGCAGGTCACGGCGGTCTGAGCCCGTCGCCTGAGCCACATCACGCGAAACGCGCCCCCAGCGGGCGCGTTTTTCATTGGGCGATCGATCGGCGTTGCCCGGCTCTCGATGCGGCCCGGAAATTGCTGATCCATTGCCCGACTCATCGTCGATGCGTCTGCGTTCCCGCGGCCACGCGCCGGCCGGCGAGCGCTGCCGATCCGCACCTGCTTGCTCTGGCCCCTTGCATGGTTTAATGGCGCGCATCGCCGTTCGTCCAACCCGTTCTTGCCGGAGCCTCCACCGTGTCTGCCGACTCTTCCGCCCAACCCGCGATCGTCTGGTTTCGCGACGACCTGCGCGTGACCGACAACCCGGCGCTCGCGAAGGCGGCCGAGTCCGGCCGGCCGTTCGTGTGCGTCTACGTGCTCGAGCGCGACGGCAACCGGCCGTTCGGCGGGGCCGTGCTGTGGTGGCTCGACGGCGCGCTGCGCTCGCTCGACGCCGCGCTGGCCGCGCACGGCGGCCGCCTGGTGGTGCTCGAAGGCGACGAGCGCGAGACGATCACCGCGCTGGTGGAGACGCTCGACGCCGGCGCGATCTACTGGAATCGCCGCTACGACGGCCTGGCGCGCGAAACCGACGCCGAGCTCAAGCGCGCGCTGAAGGACGCCGGCGTGGAGGTGGAGAGCTTCAACGGCGCGCTGCTGCGCGAGCCCTGGGAACTGCAGACCGGCAGCGGTGGCGCGTTCCAGGTGTTCACGGCCTACTGGCGCGCGGCGCTGCGCAGCGGCGACGTGAATCCGCCGCTGCCGGAGCCGTCCACCTGGCACTTCCACGCCGTGCCGGCCGCGCTCGCGCGCCGCGCCAGCACGATCGATGCGCTCGGCCTGCTGCCCACGAAGCCGGATTGGGCCGGCGGCATGCGCGAGGCCTGGACGCCCACCGAGGAGGGCGGCTTCGCGCTGCTCGAACGCTTTCTCGACAAGAAGATCCGCGGCTACGGCCAGGCGCGCGACCGGCCTGACCTGCCGGCCACGAGCCGCCTGTCGCCGTATCTGCACTTCGGCCAGCTGTCGGCGCGGCAGGTGTGGCACGCGGCGATGGCCGCGTCGCGCGAGGGCGGGGCGGCGGTGGCCGGCGACATCGAGAAGTTCGTCAGCGAGCTGGGCTGGCGCGAATTCAACACCAGCCTGCTGTTCCATTTCCCCGAGTTGCCGATGCGCAACTTCCGCGATCGCTTCGACGCGATGCCGTGGCGCACCGACGACGCGGCCTTCGAGGCGTGGTGCCGCGGCCGCACCGGCTATCCGCTGGTCGACGCGGGCATGCGCGAGCTGTGGACCACCGGCTGGATGCACAATCGCGTGCGCATGGTCACGGCCTCGTTCCTGATCAAGCATCTGCTGATCGACTGGCGCGCCGGCGAGCGCTGGTTCTGGGACACGCTGGTGGACGCCGACATCGCCAACAATGCCGCCAACTGGCAATGGGTGGCCGGTTGCGGGGCGGACGCCGCGCCGTATTTCCGGATCTTCAATCCGGTCACGCAGGGCAGGAAGTTCGACCCCGACGGCGCCTACGTGCGGCGCTGGGTGCCCGAGCTCGCGAAGCTGCCCGACGATGCGATCCACGAGCCGTGGCGGGCCAAGCCGATGGTGCTCGAGGCCGCCGGCGTGGTACTCGGCAAGACCTACCCGGAGCCGATCGTCGATCACGACATGGC
The DNA here is from genome assembly GCA_030151225.1 of Burkholderia sp. GTDB lineage: Bacteria > Pseudomonadota > Gammaproteobacteria > Burkholderiales > Burkholderiaceae > Burkholderia. The sequence continues at coordinate 12,252 of JASLEG010000351.1, forward strand.
GCGCAAGCGGGCGCTCGGCGCGCTCGAGGCAACCAAGCGCTGACGGCCGCCGGCAAGCCTGCGAGGGATTAACCGGACGGTACACGGCCCGCGCACCTCGTCTCGATCGCTTGTGGCACAGTGGCCGCTGCCGTCGCACCGACGACGACGGCCGGCGCGGCGCGCATGACGTGCATGCCGCGCCGATCACACGCCTTCCGAGAGACAGCCACCATGAGCAACGCCCCGCCGAACCTGCCGCCCGAGCCGTTCACCGCCCCCGCGAGCGACGGTTACGCCCTGAACGGTTTCGCGTGGCGGCATCGCGCGCCCGATCCCGAGCGCGCCGTGGTGGTGATCCATTGCGCGACGGCCGTGCGCTGTCGCTATTACTTCCGTTTCGCGGCCTGGCTGTTCGCACAGGGTTTCGACGCGCTCGTGTTCGACTACCGGGGCATCGGCGAATCGCGGCCTGGCCGGGATCGCGACGACGGGCCGTCCGCCGCGCCGCTGCGCGCGATGCGGGCGAACTGGCTGGACTGGGGGCGGCTCGACAGCGAGGCGGTGCTGCAATACGCGGCCCGTGCGTTTCCGGGCCAGCCGATCGACGTCGTGGCGCACAGCGTGGGTGGTTTCGCGTGCGGGCTCGCGGCCTCGAACGTGCGCGTGCGACGCATCGTGACGGTGGGCTCGCAGACGGCGCACTGGCGCGACTACGCGGCGTGGGCGCGGCTGCGCATGACGCTGAAGTGGCACGTGGCGATGCCGCTCGTCGCGCACCTGTTCGGCTATCTGCCGGCCAGGCGGCTGGGCTGGATGGAGGACGTGCCGAAGGGCGTGGCGCTGTCGTGGAGCCGCAGCCGGCCGCGCTTCGAGGACACCTACGTGCGCGCGCCGATCGTGGAGACGCCCGAGACGCGGCGCGCGATGGTGGCGCGCTTCGCCGGCGTCACGGCGCCGCTGCTCGCGATCAGCCTGACCGACGATCCGTTCGGCACCGTGGCCGCGATCGAGCGGCTGCTCGGCTATTACGTGGCGAGCCCGGTCACGCATCTGCGCATCGCGCCCGAGCAGATCGGGGTCGACGAGATCGGACATTTCGCGTTTTTCCACAGCCGCTTCGAGGCGACGCTGTGGCCCGTCGCGCTGCATTGGCTGCGCCACGCGTCGCTGCCGGCCGGCGCGCCGGGGCAGGTGCTGCGTCGCCCGGCGCCGGTGGCCGACGCACTGCGCGTGCCGGGCGCGATCCGGTAAGATCGGCGGCGCGCCATCCCGTCGGATCGCGCCCTCGTCCGTCCCGTTCCTGCTTCCGCTCCGTTCATGGCATCCGTCTCCGCCCCGGCCCACGTCGCCTCGCTCGATCCGTCCGCCTTGCCGCACGCCGCGCTCGCGCCGCACCGGCTCGTGGCGCTCGCGGTGCCGCCCGCCGCGGTCGCGGCGCAGGTGCGGCTGCTGCGCGTCGATTTCGCGTTCGACGCGCCGCTCGAGGCACCGGCCCATGCCGCGCTCGACGCGGCCGAGCGCGCCCGGGCCGCGCGTTTCCTGCGCCCGGCCGACGCGATTCGCAGTGCCGCCACGCGCGCCGCGCTGCGCGCCGTGCTCGGCGTCGAACTCGGGGTGGCGGCCGGCTCGTTGCGCTTCGCGACCGGTGAGGCGGGGCGGCCCGCGCTGGCGCTCGACGGCGTGGCCGCGGCCTTCGACTTCAACGTCTCGCATTCGGGCAGCCACGCGCTGATCGCGTGGAGCCCGATCACGCGCGTCGGCGTCGACATCGAGGCCGGCCGCGCCGCGATCGACTGGCAGCCGCTCGCGCGCATGGTGTTCGCGGCCGCCGACGCGGCGGCCGTCGCCGCGCTGCCGCCCGAGCGGCAGCGCGAGGCGTTCTACCGCGTCTGGACCGCCAAGGAGGCGCTGCTGAAGGTGCTCGGCGTCGGCATCGCGGGCGGGCTCGACGCGTTTTCGGTGCTCGATGCCGCGACGCCCGGCGCACTGGTGCCGCGCGTGGTGAATCCCGCCGCGCCGGCGAGCGGCGTGGCCGGCTACACCGCCGCCTGGGTCGACGCCGCGCCCGAACATCCGGCCTGCCTCGCGTGGCGGCCGATCTCCGGCTGATCCCGGCCCGTTTCTCCCCCCGTTCGTTCCTTCGCCGATCCTGCGCGCGTTCGTTCCTTCGCTCGATTCCCGCCCGCTAGGGAAATCCCTGAGCCCGGAATTTTGAAAACGAGTTGTCTATACAAGCGAGCGTGACTACACTTCACGTCACCTTACTTGTATAGACAGGACGCCCTCATGATCACGCTGACCCCCGGCCATCTGACGCTTGCCCAACTGCGCCGCATCGCGCGCGAACCGGTACGGATCGAACTCGACCCGGCCAGCTTCGCGGCGATCGATCGCGGCGCGCAGGCGGTGGCCGACATCGCGGCGAAGGGCGAGCCCGCCTACGGCATCAATACCGGCTTCGGCCGGCTCGCGAGCACGCACATTCCGCACGACCAGCTCGAGCTGCTGCAGAAGAACCTGGTGCTGTCGCACGCGGTGGGCGTGGGCGAGCCGATGAAGCTGCCGGTCGTGCGCCTGCTGATCGCGCTGAAACTCTCGAGCCTCGGCCGCGGCCATTCCGGCATCCGCCGCGAGGTCATGAACGCGCTCGTCACGCTGTTCAACGCCGACGTGCTGCCGCTGATCCCGGTGAAGGGCTCGGTGGGCGCCTCGGGCGATCTGGCGCCGCTCGCGCACATGTCGGCCACGCTGCTCGGCATCGGCGAGGTGTTCATCCGCGGCGAGCGCGCGAGCGCGGCCGACGGCCTCGCCTCGGTCGGCCTCGCGCCGCTCACGCTGCAGGCCAAGGAAGGTCTCGCGCTGCTCAACGGCACCCAGGCGTCCACGGCGCTCGCGCTCGACAACCTGTTCGCGATCGAGGATCTGTACCGCAGCGCGCTCGTGTCGGGCGCGCTGTCGGTGGACGCGGCGGCCGGCTCGGTCAAGCCGTTCGACGCGCGCATCCACGAGCTGCGCGGCCATCGCGGCCAGATCGAGGCGGCCGCCGCCTATCGCGCGCTGCTCGACGGCTCGAACATCAACATCTCGCACCAGGATTGCGACAAGGTGCAGGACCCGTACAGCCTGCGCTGCCAGCCGCAGGTGATGGGCGCCTGCCTCGACCAGATGCGCCACGCGGCCCAGGTGCTGCTGATCGAGGCCAACGCCGTGTCGGACAACCCGCTGATCTTCCCGGACACGGGCGAGGTGCTGTCGGGCGGCAACTTCCACGCCGAGCCGGTGGCGTTCGCGGCCGACAATCTCGCGCTGGCCGCCGCCGAGATCGGCGCGCTGGCCGAGCGCCGCATCGCGCTGCTGATCGACGCCACGCTGTCGGGCCTGCCGCCGTTCCTGGTCAAGGATGGCGGCGTGAATTCGGGCTTCATGATCGCGCACGTCACCGCGGCCGCGCTGGCCTCGGAGAACAAGACGCTCGCGCATCCGGCCTCGGTCGATTCGCTGCCCACCTCGGCCAACCAGGAAGACCACGTGTCGATGGCCACCTTCGCCGCGCGCAAGCTCGGCGACATCGCCGGGAACGTGGCCGCGATCCTCGCCATCGAGCTGCTGGCCGCGGCGCAGGGCGTGGACCTGCGCGCGCCGCACGCCACCAGCCCCGCGCTGCAGCAGGCGATGGCCACGATCCGCGAGCAGGTGCCGCATTACGACCTCGACCGCTACTTCGCGCCGGACATCGCCGTGATCACGCAGCGCGTGCGCGAGGGCGCGTTCGCGAAGCTCAGCCCGCTCTCGTTCGCCTCGGAGCAGTAAGCCGATGAGCACGCCGGCGTACCAGGAAATCAAGGACTTCATCCTCGCGCGCATTCATGCGGGCGAGTGGAGCGAGGGCGACCTGGTGCCGTCGGAGAACGAGCTCGCGCGCGATTTCAAGGTGGCGCGCATGACCGTGAACCGCGCGCTGCGCGAGCTGACCGCCGAGCAGGTGCTCACGCGCGTGCAGGGTGCCGGTACCTTCGTGGCGCGCCCGAAGTACGAATCCACGCTGGTGGCGATCCGCAGCATCTCCGACGAGATCGCGGCACGCGGCCATCGTCACGGGGCCACCGTGCTCGAGCTCGTGACGATCGAGGCCGATGTCGCGCTGGCCGTCGAGATGCAGGTCGCGCCGGGCGCGCCGCTGTTCCGTTCGGCCGTGCTGCACGCCGAGAACGGCGAGCCGGTGCAGCTCGAGGAACGCTGGGTCAATCCGGCCGTGGCCGGCGACTACGCGCGCCAGGATTTCACGGCCGTCACGCCGAATCAGTACCTGATGCGCGTCGCGCCGCTGCAGCGCGTCGAATACCGGATCGAGGCCGCCGCGCCCGAGCCGGCGATGCGCGGGCAACTCGCGATGGGCGACGCCGAGCCGTGTCTCGTGCTGCACCGCCGTACCTGGTCGCAGGGCGTGGTCGCGTCGATCGCGAACCTCTGGCATCCGGGCAGCCGCTACCGCTTCACCGGGCATTTCTGAACGTATCGAATCTTCCGGCAGCCTCGCGCGTGCCGAACCTTGCAGCCGTATCGCATCATCACATTCCGTTGGGGAGCATCGCCATGAATCATCCGAAGCACATCGATCCGCGTCTCGATCCCACGCGCGTGATCCGCGCCCCGCGCGGCGCCGAGAAGACCTGCAAGACCTGGCTGGCCGAGGCCGCCTACCGCATGCTGCAGAACAATCTCGATCCCGAGGTGGCGGAGCATCCGCATGCGCTCGTGGTGTACGGCGGCATCGGTCGCGCCGCGCGCAACTGGGACTGCTTCGACCAGATCCTCGCGTCGCTGAAGGATCTCGAGGACAACGAAACGCTGCTGATCCAGTCGGGCAAGCCGGTCGGGGTGTTCCGCACCCATGCCGACGCGCCGCGCGTGCTGCTGGCCAATTCGAACCTGGTGCCGCACTGGGCCAACTGGGATCACTTCAACGAACTCGACCGCAAGGGCCTCATGATGTACGGCCAGATGACTGCCGGCAGCTGGATCTACATCGGCAGCCAGGGCATCGTGCAGGGTACCTACGAAACCTTCTTCTCGGTGGCCAACCAGCACTTCAACGGCGATCCGTCGGGCCGCTGGATCCTGACCGGCGGCCTCGGCGGCATGGGCGGCGCGCAGCCGCTCGCGGCCACCATGGCCGGCTTCTCGATGATCGCCGTGGAATGCGACGAGTCGCGCATCGACTTCCGCCTGAAGACGCGCTACGTCGACAGGAAGGCGACCACGCTCGACGAGGCGCTCGCGATGCTCGACGAAGCGAAGCGCGCTGGCAAGCCGGTGTCGATCGGCCTGCTCGGCAACGCCGCCGACCTGTTCGCCGAGATCGTGGCGCGCGGCATCACGCCCGACTGCGTGACCGATCAGACCAGCGCGCACGATCCGGTGAACGGCTACCTGCCGCAGGGCTGGAGCGTCGCGCAGTGGCACGAGGCGCGCAAGGTCGATCCGCAGAGCATCGTCAAGCCGGCCAAGCAGTCGATGGCCAAACAGGTGCAGGCGATGCTGACGCTGCAGGAACGCGGCGCCGCCACGCTCGACTACGGCAACAACATCCGCCAGATGGCGCTCGAAATGGGCGTGCAGAACGCCTTCGATTTCCCGGGCTTCGTGCCGGCCTACATCCGCCCGCTGTTCTGCGAGGGCAAGGGCCCGTTCCGCTGGGTGGCGCTGTCGGGCGATCCGGAAGACATCTACAAGACCGACGCGAAGGTCAAGGAGCTGATCCCGGACGATCCGCACCTGCACAACTGGCTCGACATGGCGCGCGAGCGCATCGCCTTCCAGGGCCTGCCGGCACGGATCTGCTGGGTGGGCGTGAAGGATCGCTACCGCCTCGGCCAGGCCTTCAACGAGATGGTGAAGAACGGCGAGCTGAAGGCGCCGATCGTGATCGGCCGCGACCACCTCGACACCGGCTCGGTGGCGAGCCCGAACCGCGAAACCGAATCGATGAAGGACGGTTCCGATGCGGTCAGCGACTGGCCGCTGCTCAACGCACTGCTGAACACCGCGGGCGGCGCGTCGTGGGTGTCGCTGCATCACGGCGGCGGCGTGGGCATGGGCTTCTCGCAGCATTCGGGCGTGGTGATCGTCGCCGACGGCACCGATGCCGCGCACGAGCGCCTCGGCCGCGTGCTGTTCAACGACCCGGCCACGGGCGTGATGCGCCACGCCGATGCCGGCTACGAACTCGCGCGGGAGACGGCGCGCGAGGCCGGCCTGAAGCTGCCGATGCTCGGCCGTTGAGCGGGGCCGCGATGCGCGCCGCGCCGGGTTCGCCGCGTATTTCACTGATTCGTGCCGACGCGCTCGTCGCGTCGCCGTGGAAGAACGGCGGCGGCGTGACGCGCGAGATCGCGGCCGAGCCGTGCGGCGCCTCGCTCGACACGTTCGCGTGGCGCGTGAGCGTGGCCGACGTGGCGCAGCCGGGGCCGTTCTCGCGCTTTCCCGGCATCGACCGCACGCTCGTGCTGCTGTCCGGCGCGGGCATGACGCTGGCGGGCGAGGACGGCTCGCGCACGCGGCTCGCCGCGCCGCTCGAGCGGATCGACTTCGACGGCGCGCTCGCGCTGTCGGCCGAGCTGCACGATGGCGCCACGCGCGACTTCAACCTGATGGCGCGCCGCAGCATCGTGACCGGGCGCGTGTCGGTGCTGGCGGGCGACGCGACGCTCGAAGCCGATGCGCGCACGCGCACGCTGCTGCTGTTCTGCGCATCGGGCGCGCCCGGGGTGTCGATCGCGGGCGGCGAACCGATCACGCTCGGCGCGCTCGACACGCTGCGCGTCGATCTCGAGCCGGATGCCGGCGGCGCGCCGCTGCGCTGCACGACGCACGGCACGGGCGCGCTGCTCTGCATCGAACTGCTACCGACCGCGGCCGCGCCGGCCGCCTGACATCATGACCGCTACCGCACACCTGTCTCCCACCGTCTGGCAGCACCTGAACCTCTGCGCGTCGGGCGACCCCGGCGACGCGCTGACCGATGCCGCCATCGCCGTGCAGGCCGACGGCACGATCGCCTGGCTCGGCGCGCGCGCCGAGCTGCCCGCCGAGTACGCCGGCTGGGCGCGCGAGAGCCTCGATCACGCCTGGGTCACGCCGGGCCTCGTCGATTGCCACACGCATCTCGTCTACGGCGGCCAGCGCGCCGACGAGTTCGCGATGCGGCTGGCCGGCGCGAGCTACGAGGAAGTGGCCCGGCAGGGCGGCGGCATCGTCTCCACGGTGCGCGCGACGCGCGAGGCCGACGAGGCCACGCTGTTCGCGCAGGCCGCCGCGCGCTTGCAGCCGCTGCTGGCCGAGGGCGTGACCGCGATCGAGATCAAGTCCGGCTACGGGCTCGACCTGGCGAGCGAGCGCAAGATGCTGCGCGTCGCGCGCCGGCTCGGCGAGCGTTTCCCGGTGGACGTCTGCACCACCTTTCTCGGTGCGCACGCGCTGCCGCCCGAATACGCGGGCCGCGCCGACGACTACATCGCGCTCGTGTGCGACACCATGCTGCCGGCGCTGGCCGCCGAGGGGCTGGTGGATGCCGTCGACGTGTTCTGCGAGCGCATCGGTTTCTCGCTCGCGCAGAGCGAGCGCGTGTTCGATGCCGCGCGACGGCACGGGCTGCCGGTGAAAATGCATGCCGAGCAACTGTCGAATGCGGGCGGCACCGCGCTGGCGGCGCGTCACGGCGCGCTGTCGGCCGATCACCTCGAATATCTCGACGAGGCCGGCATCGAGGCGATGAAGGCCGCCGGCACGGTGGCCGTGCTGCTGCCGGGCGCGTACTACTTCATCCGCGAGACACAACTGCCGCCGCTCGATCTGCTGCGCCGCCACGGCGTGCCGATCGCGATCGCGACCGATCACAACCCCGGCACCTCGCCGCTCACCTCGCTGCTGCTGACCATGAACATGGCCAGCACGCTGTTCCGCATGACGGTGCCCGAGGTGCTGCTCGGCGTGACGCGCCATGCCGCCGCCGCGCTGGGCCGCGCCGACCGCCACGGCCTGCTTGCCGCGGGCCGCATGGCCGATTTCGCGGTGTGGCCGGTGGCCTCGCTGGCGGAACTCGCCTACTGGTTCGGCCGGCCGCTGTGCGAGCGCGTGGTCAAGCGCGGCGCCACCGTGTTCCGGCGCGAGCCGTCTTCCGCGTATTCCGTGCCTTCCACCCACGATCTTCAGGGAACCCCGACACGATGAGCCAGGCGATGCTGTTTGCCGATCACGCGCTGCTGCCCGACGGCTGGCAGCAGGACGTGCTGCTGAGCTGGGACGAACACGGCGTGCTGAGCGAGGTGCGGACGGGTGCGGTCTGCCCGCAGGGCGTCGCGCGTGCCAGCGGGCCGCTCGCACCTGGCATGCCGAACCTGCATTCGCACGCATTCCAGCGCGCGATGGCGGGACTGACCGAATACCGCGCCAATCCCTCCGACAGCTTCTGGAGCTGGCGCGACCTGATGTATCGCTTCGCGCTGAAGCTCTCGCCCGACGCGCTCGGCGCGATCGCGCGCTGGCTGTACGTCGAGATGCTCAAGTGCGGCTACACCTCGGTGTGCGAGTTCCACTACGTGCACCACCTGCCCGACGGCGCGCGCTACGCACGCCAGGAAGAACTTGCGCGGCGCGTGGTGGACGCGGCGCGCGCGGCCGGCATGGGCATCACCATGCTGCCGGTCGCGTACCAGTACAGCGGCTTCGGCGAGACGCCGCCGCGCGACGATCAGCGCCGCTTCATCAACACGCCCGACCAACTGTTGGGCCTGCTCGATGCGCTGCGTGCGTCCGCGCCCGAGCACGCCGGGCTGCGCTACGGCGTGGCGCCGCATTCGCTGCGCGCGGTGTCCGAGCCGGGCCTGCGCGCGCTGCTGGCCGGCTTGCCGGCCGACGCGCCCGTGCACATCCACATCGCCGAGCAGACCGCCGAGGTCGACGATTGCCTGCGCACCACCGGCGCGCGCCCGGTGCAATGGCTGTTCGACCGCTTCGCGGTGGACCGGCGCTGGTGCCTCGTGCACGCCACCCACGTGGATGCGGCCGAAACCGCCGCGCTCGCCGCGAGCGGCGCCGTGGCCGGGCTGTGCCTGACCACCGAGGCGAATCTTGGCGACGGCTTCTTCCCGGCCGTCGATTATCTGGCGCAGGGCGGGGCGATCGGCATCGGCTCGGACAGCCATGCGAGCGTCGACTGGCGCGCCGAGCTGCGCCTGCTCGAATACGGGCAGCGGCTCGTGCGTCGCGAGCGCAACGTGCTGGCCGATGCCGCGCAACCGCAGGTGGCCGATCGCCTGTATGCGGCCGCGCTCGACGGCGGTGCGCGCGCGAGCGGCCGCGCGATCGGCGCGCTGCGTGTCGGTCACCGCGCCGACTGGATCGTGCTCGACCCCGATCATCCGTCGCTGATGGAGCGCGGCAGCGCGCTGTGGCTGTCCGGCGCCGTGTTCGCCGAGCATGGCGACACGCCGGTGCTCGACGTCTACACCGGCGGCGAGCGCGTGGTGACGGCGCGTCGCCACCGCGACGAAGCCGATGCCTACGTCGGCTACCGCCGCGCGCTGGCCGAACTGCTGCGCTGATTTGGCCACGCTATCCTGTCACCCCGACTTCACGACACAGGCCAGGCTTCCCGCATGAACACCGTGACGCAACCCCCCGTCTTCACCCTGCACGAGGGCAGCGTGCCGCTGCTCGTGTCGATCCCGCACGCGGGCACGCACATCCCGGACGACATCGCCGGCACCATGACGCCGGTCGCGCGCCACGTCGACGACTGCGACTGGCATCTCGAGCGCCTGTACGGCTTCGTGCGCACGCTCGGCGGCTCGGTGGTCGCGCCGTCGCACGCGCGCTACGTGGTGGACCTGAACCGGCCGCCCGACAACGCGAACCTGTACCCGGGGCAGGACACCACGGGGCTGGTGCCCGTGGATACCTTCGACAAGGAAGCGCTGTATCCGGCCGGCGGCGCGCCGGACGACGCCGAGATCGCGCGGCGCCGCGACCTTTACTGGCTGCCGTATCACACGGCGCTGAAGGCCGAGCTCGCGCGCCTCGTGGCCGCGCACGGCCGCGCGCTGCTGTGGGAGGCGCATTCGATCCGCTCGCAGGTGCCGCGCTTCTTCGAGGGCCGGCTGCCCGACTTCAACTTCGGCACGGCGAACGGCGCGAGCGCCGCGCCGGGCCTTGGCGAAGCGCTGGCCGAGGTGGTGACGCGGCACGGCGGCTACACGGCCGTCTCGAACGGCCGCTTCAAGGGCGGCTACATCACGCGCCAGTACGGTGCGCCGGGCAGCGGCGTGGATGCCGTGCAGCTCGAGCTGTCGCAGATCACCTACATGGACGAGACGCGCCCGTACGCGTACGACGAGCAGAAGGCCGAGGCCGTGGCGCCGCTGCTCGAGACGCTCGTGAAGACGGCGCTCGCGTATCGCTGAAGCTCGCCGGGCGAGGGCGCGGTTCGGCGCAAAGGATCAGCGCAGCCGGATCAGTGTGGATTTCAGTTCGATGTACTTCTCGAGCGCGTGCAGCCACTTGTCCCGGCCGTTGCCCGATTGCCGGTAGCCGCCGAACGGGAAGTACATGTCGCCGCCCTCGTCGTAGCAGTTCACCCACACCGTGCCCGCGCGCAGCCGGCGCGACACCTCGTGGGCCGTGCTCAGGTCGGCCGCCCACACCGCGGCGGCGAGCCCGTAATCGCTGTCGTTGGCGATCCGCACCGCCTCGTCGAGCGCGTCGAACACGATCACCGACAGCACCGGCCCGAAGATCTCCTCGCGCGCGATGCGCGTACTCGCGTCGGTCTCGAACATGGCCAGCTCGTCCTGATGCGCGCGCAGCGCGGCCGCGAAGCGCAGCAGCACGGCGCGCCGCTCGCGCGGCGCGCGGCGGCCACCGCCGCATTCACCTCGGGCTCGCCGCCGTTCGTCACGCGCGCGAGCGTGCGGCCGTCGATCGGGCTCAGGCAGTCGAACTGCCGATCCGGTGCGGCGTCGAGACAGGTGCCGTCGACGAAGGCGCGGCCTTCGATCGACAGCGAATCGGCAAGCGTCTGCCACAGTGGGCGAGTGTCTTGTTCATCGGCATCTCCCCGGGTGATGGACCTTCGGTGGCGGCAGCGGCGCGGCACGGCTGACGGACATTCTAAGCAGTCCTCGGCGTGCGCGTCGGGCTCGGCACGCACGCCGCCGGATACGGTTCGACATCGCGCCCGATTTTTGAAAGCCGATTGACGCGCCACGGGAATCCGGTAAGCTGATTGCCAGCAAGCCGTCATGTCGATCGTACTGGCCGGAGTTGCACCACCGCGCATCCAAGCGCCCACCTCGATCGCCACCGACGGCCAGCCGGCGCGTCGGGCATGCGCGGCGAGGTTTCCCTCGCGATCCCCGGCACGCTCACCACGTCAAACCGTCAGTCGAGTGTGATCGTGAAAGTCCGAGGCCCCCTGGTCAGACGGGATCGAAGTCACATCGCGGCCCTGCCGCGTGCCCTCGAATCCCCCGAAGCCGGCTGTGGCGATTGCCATGCCGGCCCGAACCCGCCCGTCTTCGTCGCCATGTCCCGGCGCGGCGTACGCCGCTTCAACGTCGGTACGGCCCGCGCCCACAGCGCGCTGCGCCCGTATCACGCCGCCTCCCTGTTGCCCTAGCGCCTGTTCGTTCGCGTCCGGCGCCCGGGCGCGCGTTGCCATGCAGCGCGTGCCGGCGCGGATCGCCGGATTCCGCTTCCGGTGCGCCGCTGCGGCGCGCCATCGAACTCAGCCCGATTCGTTCCGCGATCGAACCGTGCGTGTCCGCGCACGGCCGTCGTGGCGGCGCGCGTGCGTTCGCGCCGGCGCCAGCTGCACATGCAGGGAGGTCACATGAATCGACCCGGTACCGGCCGGCCGATCGTCGCCGTCAGCGCCGATCGCGCGATGGCCGGCCCGCATCCGGTGCACTCGGCCGGCGAGAAGTACATCGATGCCGTCGTGGACGGCGCCGGTGCGCTGGCCGTCGTGCTGCCCGCGCTCGGCGCACGCCAGTCGCACGCGGAGCTGCTCGATGCGATCGACGGGCTGCTGCTGACCGGCAGCTATTCGAACGTCGAGCCGCAGCGCTACGCGGGCGAGGCGAGCGCGCCCGGCACGCTGCACGACGCCGCGCGCGACGCCACCACCTTGCCGCTGATCCGCGCGGCGATCGAGGCGGGCGTGCCCGTGCTCGCGCTGTGTCGCGGCCTGCAGGAGCTGAACGTCGCGTTCGGCGGCACGCTGCACCAGCGCGTGCACGCGGTGCCGGGGCTGCTCGACCATCGCGAGGACAAGGCCGCGCCGCTCGATGTGCAATACGGCCCCGCACACGCCTTGCGCCTGAGCCCCGGCGGCCTGCTCGCGCGGCTTGCCGACGGTGCCGGCATCACGGGTGAGCCGCGCGTGAATTCGCTGCACGCGCAGGGCATCGACCGGCTCGGCGACGGCCTCGTGGTGGAGGCCGTCGCGCCCGACGGGCTGATCGAGGCCGTGAGTGTGCGTGACGCGCCCGGCTTCGTGCTCGGCGTGCAGTGGCATCCGGAATGGCAGTACGCGCAACACCCGCTGTCGCGGGCGATCCTTGCGGCCTTCGGCGACGCCTGTCGCGCCCGAAGGCGCATCGCGGCCGAGGCGGCCGCTCGTGCACCGGCGCGCGCCTGAGCGCCGGTCACCACCCAACGAGGCTCCCATGCAAGACCTTGACGACTTCATGAAGCAGCACCGGATCACCGAGGTAGAGGCGATCATCCCCGACATGGCCGGCATCGCGCGCGGCAAGATCATCCCGCGCAACAAGTTCGAGACCGGCGAATCGATGCGGCTGCCGCAGGCGGTGATGGTGCAGACCGTGACCGGCGATTACCCCGAGGACGGCTCGCTGACCGGCGTGACCGATCCCGACATGGTGTGCGTGCCCGACGCGTCCACCATCTGCCTGATCCCGTGGGCCGCCGATCCCACCGCGCAGGTGATCCACGACTGCGTGCACTTCGACGGCTCGCCAGTGGCGATCTCGCCGCGCTACGTGCTGCGCCGCGTGCTCGACCTGTATCGCGCGAAGGGCTGGCGGCCGGTGGTGGCGCCCGAGCTCGAGTTCTACCTGGTGGAGATGAACAAGGATCCGGACCTGCCGCTGCGCCCGCCGGTGGGCCGCACCGGGCGCGCCGAAACGGGCCGTCAGTCGTATTCGATCGAGGCCGTCAACGAGTTCGATCCGCTGTTCGAGGACATCTACGAATACTGCGACATGCAGGGCCTCGACATCGACACGCTGATCCACGAGGTGGGCGCGGCGCAGATGGAGATCAACTTCCAGCACGGCGACGCGCTGTCGCTCGCCGACCAGGTGTTCCTGTTCAAGCGCACGGTGCGCGAGGCCGCGCTGCGCCACAACATGTACGCGACCTTCATGGCCAAGCCGATGGAGAACGAGCCGGGCTCGGCGATGCACATCCACCAGAGCATCGTGGATGTCGAAAGCGGGCGCAACCTGTTTGTCGACGCGCAGGGCGAATCGACCGACATGTTTCGCAGCTACCTCGGCGGCCTGCAGAAATACACGCCCGCGCTGATGCCGATCTTCGCGCCGTACATCAATTCCTATCGCCGGCTGTCGCGCTTCATGGCCGCGCCGATCAACGTGCAGTGGGGCTACGACAATCGCACCGTGGGCTTCCGGATTCCGCACGCGGCGCCGGCCGCGCGGCGCATCGAGAACCGGATCCCGGGCGTGGACTGCAACCCGTATCTCGCGCTGGCCGGCACGCTCGCCGCCGGCTATCTCGGCATCACGCAGCAGATGCAGCCCACCGCACCGCTCGCGGCCGACGGCTACAGCCTGCCGTATCAGCTGCCGCGCAATCTCGAGGAAGGGCTCACGCTGATGGGCGCGTCCGCGCCGCTCGCGGAGATCCTCGGCGAGAAGTTCGTGAAGGCCTATCTCGCGCTGAAGGAAACCGAATACGAGGCGTATTTCCGCGTGATCAGCTCGTGGGAGCGCCGCCATCTGCTGCTGCACGTCTAAGGGAGAACCCGTCATGACCCAACGCATCGGCGAATCCGCCTACGTCCAGACCGTGCGAGCCCCGGCCGAGCAGGCCGCCGCGCGCTCCACGGCCGAATATCGTGCGCTCGACGCCGCGCACCACCTTCACCCGTTTTCCGACATGGGCGCGCTGAACGCCGCCGGCAGCCGCGTGATCGTGAGCGCGCACGGCGTGCACCTGCGCGATTCGGACGGCAACCGCATCATCGACGGCATGGCCGGCCTGTGGTGCGTGAACGTGGGCTACGGCCGCGAGGAGTTGATCGAGGCCGGCGCGCGGCAGCTGCGCGAGCTGCCGTTCTACAACACCTTCTTCAAGACCACGCATCCGCCCGTGATCGAGCTGTCGGCGCTGCTGGCCGAGATCGCGCCGCCGTCGTTCAATCGCTTCTTCTACTGCAACAGCGGCTCCGAGGGCAACGACACCGTGCTGCGCGTCGTGCATCAGTACTGGCTCACGCAGCGGCAGGCGCGGAAGAAGTTCGTGATCTCTCGGCGCAACGGCTATCACGGCTCGACGATCGCGGGAGGCACGCTCGGCGGCATGGACTACATGCACGAGCAGATGCCCTCCAAGGTCGAGCACGTCGTGCACATCGATCAGCCGTACTTCTTCGGCGAGGCGCCGGCGGGGCAGACGCCGGAAGAATTCGGGCTGGCGCGCGCCCGCCAGCTCGAGGAGAAGATCCTCGAGCTCGGCGCCGAGAACGTGGCCGCCTTCATCGGCGAGCCGTTCCAGGGCGCGGGCGGCGTGATCTTCCCGCCCTCGAGCTACTGGCCCGAGATCGAGCGGATCTGCCGACGCTACGACGTGCTGCTGGTGGCCGACGAGGTGATCGGCGGCTTCGGGCGCACCGGCGAGTGGTTCGCGCATCAGCATTTCGGCTTCACGCCCGATCTGATGACGCTGGCCAAGGGGCTCACCAGCGGCTACGTGCCGATGGGCGCGGTGGCGCTGTCGGATCGCATCGCCGACGCGCTGATCGAGCACGGCGAGTTCAACCATGGCATGACCTATTCGGGGCACCCGGTCGCGGCTGCGGTGGCCGTGGCGAACCTGAAGGTGCTGCGCGACGGCGGCGTGGTCGAGCGGGTGAAGCGCGAGATCGGGCCGTATTTCCAGCGCCGCCTGCGCGAGGCGCTCGACGGCAGCCCGATCGTCGGCGAGATCGCCGGCGCGGGGCTCGTGGCCGGCATCCAGCTCGCGCAGGAGCGTGGCGCGCGCAGGCGTTTCGCCAACGGCGGCGAGGTCGGCACGCTCTGCCGCGACTTCTGCTTCAACGGCAACCTGATCATGCGCGCCACCGGCGATCGCATGCTGCTGTCGCCGCCGCTCGTGGTGAGCACGCAGGACGTCGACGAGATCGTGGAGAAGGCGGCGCGCGCGATCGCGTCCACGGCCGCGCAGATCGGCGCGGCCTGACGCGCGGGCGCATCGCAGGATCGTGTCGTCGGTGCCCCGATTGTTTCGCGAAGTTTGCGATGCGTGGCATCGAGGCCACGCATCGTCGCGAGGGAGGAACGAATCGACTATGCTGCCTCAAGGGCCGGTCGCGCATGCCGGTCGTTCGGACAACGGAGGAGATCGTGATGAGCGGGAACCGGCACACGGGCAGGACGATGGGCGCGATGGCGGGCATGGCGGCGGCGGTCATGTCGCTGGCGATCGTGCTGGCGGGGTGCGCGAGCTCGGCATCGGCGCCGCCGAAGCCGATCTATCGCGACATGTGGGCGTCGGTGCCGGCGCCGGCCGCCGGGCAGGGGCGCATCGTGTTCTTCCGCAGTTCGTCCACGCTCGGGCGCGTCAGCGGCGATCAGGTGAAGGTCAACGACAGGCCCGCGGGCGAGCTGCCGAACGGCGGCTTCTTCTATCTCGACGAGCCGGCCGGGCAGTACCTGATCTCCACGTCGAGCGCGCCCGCGACGCAACTGAGCGTCGATCTCGCGCCCGGCGAAACCAAGTACGTGCGCATGCGCGTGCCGTTCGCGCTGGTGGCCGGGCCGCTCACGCCGACGCTCGAGCGCGAGCCGGCCAGGGCGCGCGAGGCGCTGGCGATGCTGCGCTATGTCGGCAACCCGGGGCGGGTGGCGGCGAAGACGCCGTGAGCCCGCGTGGCGGGTCGTGAGGCAAGACGCCCGGATCGAAGGATTCGGGCTTTTTTTCAGCCGCGCTCGGGCTGCAACGATGCGCGTGCCGTCGCCTTGAGCACCTGCGCAAACCCCGCCGGATCCTCGGCGCACGAGGTGTGCCCGGTGTCGAGCACGTGCAGCGTGGCGCCGGCGATGCCGTCCACCAGTTGCTCGGCGTGGGCGAGCGTGCGCGCCGGGTCGTGCCGGCCGTGCACGATCGCGGTCGGCACGCGCGGCAGCCGCGACAGGAGCGGCACGAAGTCGCTGGCCTGCTGGCCGAGCAGCGCGTCGATCACGGCGATCGGCGACAGGCGATCGGGATAGGCGAGCAGGGCATCGAGCAGCGGCGGCGCGGGCCGCGTGCGGAAGCAGCGCGCGAGGAAGGCGTCGCGAAATTCCGCATCGAAGCCGAGCGCGATCCGGTCGATCAGCTTGCCGATGTCGCCGTGGCCATGCGTGTTCGCGCCGCTGTTGGCCAGCACCAGGCCGCAGATTCGCGCGGCGCTGCCGCGGTGCGCCGCCTGCAAGGCCGTCAGCATCGCCAGCGGCGTGCCGAGCGAATGGCCCACCAGGATCACCGACGGCAGCGGCGCGATGGTCTCGCCGATGCGCGTGGCGATCGAGTCGAGATCGTGCGGGCCGTCGGTCTCGAGCCAGCCGAGCGCGATCGCCGGCAGCCCGCTCAGCGCGGTCGCCTCGGCATAGACCTGCGGCGCGCACATCGCGCCGGGCAGGCAGACGAGCGTTGGCGGGGGCGCGGCGCCGTCGTGCGGCGGGGCGTTGAGCGGGATGACGGGAATGGCGGACATGGCATGCGCGAAGTGCGGGTTCAACGCCGCACGATAGCAAACATCGCCACCGTGCGGCGCATCGTCGCCTGACGGTCTCACTGCCTCACCAGTCGATCCGGATGGCCAGCTTGCCGAAGTTGGATGGTATGGACGCCTCCCTCCGGCAACGGGCAACCGGAAGCCTGGCAGGAAAGAGCATCATCGGGTCGCTTTACAGCGGGAAACGTCAAACACAATCGCTCACGCAGGAGGTTTCCAAATGAAGACGCCCGTCATCGGCATGGATATCGCGAAGCACATCTTCCAGTTGCACGCAATCGATCCTGCCACCGGGAAGGTCGAGCGCGTGAAGCTCAAGAGGGGCGAGGTGTCGGATTTGTTTGCAAAGAGGGAACGCTCACTGGTGGCAATGGAGGCGTGCGGCGGCGCCCATCACTGGGCACGGCAGCTACAGAGCCTTGGTCATGAAGTCAGGCTCATCGCCGCACATTCTGTGAGACCTTTCGTTTTGCGTAACAAATCCGATGCGGCTGACGCCCGTGGCATCTGGATTGCGGTCCAGCAGCCGGAGATGCGGGTTGTTGCGGTCAAAAGCTTGTTGCGGTCAAAAGCGAAACGCAGCAGTCGATTCCGGCATTGCACTATCTGAATTGACCCAAAGATGCGACCCGGAACGCGATCGTTCCTTGACTGGCGCAGTTTTGCAGCCCGACAGGGGGACATGTTTAGTTCGATTGACACGTGCTGCCGCTCGGAAAGTCCATGAAGCCGCTCACGCGTGCGGCGCAGCTCGAGCGCGCTTCGGCTCACTGGATGCGCCACAGCGCGGGCTCCCACATGGCCGATGGCGACCTCGATCTGCTGCGCTTTGACCGGGTGGTAATACACGGTTCGGCGCGGCACGTCGAACCACTTGCAGAGCTTGGAAATCGAAACGACAACGCCTTCTTCCTTCAGTCCCTGGTGGATCGTTTCGATCACTTCTCGTCCTCGCCCAGCAGGGACTGCAATTTTTCCTGGCACGCAACGCCAGCATGGCTTCGCCGTAGGCCTCCTGCAGTTCCTTGATCTGCCGTTCGTATTGCTCCTTGACGTCCAGCGGATTGGCGCGCAGCGCGTTCTCCATGCCGCGCTTGCCGTCGTCCACCCAGTGCTCGACCTCGGAAGGCGACAGGTCGTAGGTTCGGCTGGCTTCGGCAACCGTCGTCTTGCCCTGAATGACGTCCATCACCAGCGCGCTCTTGCGCGTGACCGTCCATCGGTTGATGTCTTCGTGCTCATCGTCTTTTCATCCATTGTGACGTGAGCAGGTTTTCACTGGGTCGGTACACATCCGCGGAAGTGCCGAACCGGAAAATCCGGAATTTTAATTTCAATAATTCAATAAATTACTGCTTCAAAAAAACACGTGGCCTCGACCATCGACATCCGGGTCTCGCCATCAATGGAAGATTAATGTTTAGTTCATGAAATGCTTCAAATTCATTTCAAAAAATGGCTGGAATTGAATGATTTTATCGATTGTTTACGACTTTGATTTTGATAGCATTTGGTCTTGATTATTTTTGAGGAAGCGATCCGGCGGATATTTTTGGTCGCGGTGCAGCGAGCCGGCCGGCTCCGTTCTTCAACCGCCTTGGCCTTGATGGGCTTGGTTTTTCGTGCGTTGCAGCGTGGCTGTCGAGCTGTCTGAAATCGATGGGCCAGGGGAAACGTTCCCGCATCAATAGAATGAGATTGGATTGGAAGTCGGACTGATTTTATAAATTTATCTTAATTTTATGAGGAATTGAATTGATCGATCTATAATGCGAGGCGAAAATTAACGAAACGATCCATTTGATAGTTCGAGCGAATACATGCGAAGTCTTTATCTGGCAAGACATGGACAAGCCGCTTTCGGGTCCGACGACTACGACCGCCTGAAGGATGTCGGCGTGCGTCAGTGCGCAAGGCTCGGCGAGCGACTGAACTCGTTGCTTCCGCAACGGCCGGCGTTCGCAGCCGGCAGCCATCGACGTCACCTGCAAAGCGCGCTGGCGTGCGCCGAAGCATGGGGCCCGGCGCTTGCGGCGGACTGCCTGGTCGATGCCGGCTTCGACGAGTACGATCACACCGAGATCTTGTTGCGTGCCGCGCCTCAATTCCCGGATCTGCAGGCGCTGTCGGCCCACGTCGCGCTGCAGGACGATCCACCACGCGCGTTTCAGCGGATGTTCGCCGACGCGGCGGCCCGCTGGGCGTCGGGGAGGTTCGACGGCGAGTACACGCAATCGTGGCCGGCGTTCGCGAATCGATGCTGGGCCACGCTCACGGACCTGTCGGCGCGCCACGACGCGACGCGGCCCGTGATGGTATTTACGTCAGGCGGCGTGATCGGCGCGATCTGCCAGCGGTTGCTCGGCATTCCCGACGAGCGCATCTTCGATCTGATCTGGAGCCTCTGCAACGGCGGGCTCACCCGCCTGCTAGTCGACGGCGACGGGCACCTCAAGCTCGGCTACCTGAATTGCATTGCCCATCTCGATACGTCGGACGGGCGCTTTCTTACTTATCGGTAATCCGGCACGTCCATGCCGGCGCGCTCCGTTTACCGGCGCGCGCGGTGGACGCGTGTGGCTCGTTCGTCAGGTTCCGTCATGAAGCGAAAGACCGCGTTTCTCATGTCTGGTCAGGGCTCCCAGTACTACCGCATGGGGATCGATCTCCATGCGGCGGAGCCTGTTTTCCGTCGCTCGATGGAAGCGCTGGACGCGGTGGTCAGCGAGAGGGCCGGGTTCTCGCTCCTGGCCGTGCTCTACGGCGAGAACGCCAAGCGCACCACACCGTTCGATCGCACACTGCACACACATCCCGCGCTGTTCATGGTGCAGTACTCGCTCGCGCAGACGCTGCTCTCGCGCGGCATCGAGCCCGACTACCTGATCGGCACGAGCCTCGGCGAATACGTCGCCGCCGCGCTGGCGGGCGTCGCGTCGTCGGAGCAGGTGCTGCACACCCTGCTGCACAAGGCGCGGCTCGCCGAGCAGCATTGCGGCCCGGGCGCGATGCTCGCCGTGCTCGACGACCCGGCGCGCTACGAGCGCGACCCGGTACTTCATCGCAACAGCACGCTGGCCGGCGTGAACCATGATCAGCACTTCGTGCTGTCGGGCGAGCGCGAGGCGCTGCAGCGCGTGCATGCGCACCTGCAGGCGCTGCAGGTAGTCTGCCTGATGCTGCCGATCTCGCACGGCTTCCACTCGTGCGCGATGGATCCGTGCCTGCCGGCGCTTCTCGAGGCCGACCCGCAAACGTTGGCTGCGCCGCGCATCCCGCTGATCTCGTGCCTGCTCGGCGACCGGCTCGCCGCCGCGCCGGGCGCCGACTATTTCTGGCAGATCGGCCGCCGTCCGATCCTGTTCCGCGAGGCGGTGGCTGCCTTGCTGCGCGCCGTGCCGGATGGCGTCGAGTTCATCGACGTCGGGCCTGGCGCGACACTGTCGGGCTTCCTCAAACGCCTGTTGCCCGCTGGGCATCCCCATTCAATCCGTGCCCTTCTGCCGCCGTTCGCCGGCGAGCTGGACGGCCTGCACGCGCTCGCGCCGCGTTCCGACGCCCCGCGGGCCACCACCGTTGGAGAACCACAGAACATGTATGCATTCGTTTTTCCTGGTCAGGGCGCGCAGAAAAAGGGCATGGGCGCGGCGCTGTTCGAGAAGTACCCGGAGCAGGTGGCCAGCGCCGACCGCATCCTCGGCTATTCGATCGCCTCGCTGTGCCTCGACGATCCGCACGGTCAGCTCGACCAGACGCTCTACACGCAACCGGCGCTGTACGTGGTCAACGCGCTGTCGTATCTCGACGCGAGCGAGCAGGAGGCGGTGCCACCGGCCTTCGTCGCGGGCCACAGCCTCGGCGAGTACGCGGCGCTGTTCGCCGCCGGCATGGTGGACTTCGAGACCGGGCTGCGGCTGGTGCACAAGCGCGCCACGCTGATGTCGCAGGCGACGGCGGGCGCCATGTCGGCGGTGCTGGGGCTCGACCGGGCGACGCTGCGTGCGCTGCTCGACGCGAATGGCGGTCAGGCGATCGACATCGCGAACCTGAACACACCCTCGCAGATCGTGATCTCCGGCCCGCTCGATGCGGTCTCGGCGGTCAAGCCGGTGCTCGAACAGGCCCCGGGTTGCCGTGGCGTGATCCAGCTGGCGGTGAGCGGCGCGTTCCACTCGCGCCTGATGCTCGACGCGCAGCGCGAGTTCGAGCGCTTCCTGGCAGGCTTCGAGCTGGCGGCGCCGCGCATCCCGGTGATCTCGAACGTCACCGCGCGGCCCTATGAGCCGGGCGAGGCGAAGCGGCTGCTGGCCACGCAGATCACGCACTCGGTGAACTGGGTGGATTCGGTGCGCTACATGTGGGGGCAGGGCGTCGAGACGTTCCGCGAACTCGGCCACGGGCGCGTGCTGACCAACCTGGTCGCAAAGATCCGCAACGAGACCACGCCGCTCGTGGAGGCGCCCCCGAGCGCGCGAGTCGAGCCGGCGTCGCGGGCAGCTGCTGCGCCGCTCGCCGCGGCGCCGGTCGTGGCAGTTGCCGCGCCGCTTACCCCGGCGCCGATCGCGGTCGCTCAACCGCGCGCGGCGGCGCCAGCCGCGAGCGGCCATGCCGCCGTCGCGCAGATCCGCGCCACCAGCCTTGGGAGCGAGGCGTTCCGCGCCGACTACAACCTCAAGTACGCCTACGTGGGCGGCGCGATGGTGCACGGCATCGCCTCGGTCGCGATGGTGGTGCGCATGGCGCGCGCCGGCATGCTGGCGTTCTTCGGCACGGGTGGCCTCCGGCCCACCGACGTCGAGCGCGCGATCCTCGAGATCCGCGACGCGCTCGGGCCTGACGCGACGTTCGGCATGAACCTGCTGAACGGCTCGCGCGAGGAGGCCGTGGTGGCGCTGCTGCTCAAGCACGGAGTGCGCAACGTGGAGGCCTCGGCCTACATGCAGATCTCGCCGGGCCTCGTGCTGTATCGCCTGCGCGGCCTGCAGGCCGGCCCCGACGGCCGGCCGGTGGCGCGCAACCGCATCATGGCCAAGCTCTCGCGGCCCGAGGTGGCGGCCGGCTTCCTGAAGCCGGCGCCCGCCGCGATCGTCGACAAGCTGCTGCAAAGCGGCGTGATCACCGCGCAGCAGGCCGCCTGGGCGCGCGAGCTGCCGATGGCCGACGACATCTGCGTGGAAGCCGATTCCGGCGGCCATACCGATTCCGGCGTGGCCGCCGCGCTGCTCCCGGTGATCATCGCGCAACGAGACGAGGCGATGGCCGCCCACGGCTATGCGAGGCTGATCCGCATCGGCAGCGCGGGCGGCATCGGCACGCCCGAGGCGGCGGCCTCCGCCTTCGTGCTCGGTGCGGACTTCATTCTTACCGGCTCGATCAACCAATGCACCGTCGAGGCCGGCACCAGCGATCTGGTGAAGGACATGCTGCAAGACATGGAGGTGCAGGACACCGATTACGCGCCGGCCGGCGACATGTTCGAGATCGGCGCGCGCGTACAGGTGCTCAAGCGCGGCGTGTTCTTTCCCGCGCGCGCCAACAAGCTCTACGACGTCTACCGCAGCGTGGATTCACTCGACCAGATCGACGCGAAGACGGCCCGCATGATCCAGGACAAGTACTTCCAGCGCAGCTTCGAGGCCGTCTACGACGAGTGCCGCAAGCACTACCCTGCGGAGGTCATCGCCGCCGCCGACCAGGCGCCCAAGAAGAAGATGGCGCTCGTCTTCAAATGGTATTTCGCCCACAGCAACCGGCTTGCGCTGAAGGGCGAGCCGGGCGGCAAGGTGGATTTCCAGGTCCACTGCGGCCCCGCGCTCGGCGGCTTCAACCGCTTGGTGAAGGGCATGCCGCTCGAGAGCTGGCGCAACCGCCACGTCGACGAGATCGGCGTGTGGCTGATGGAGGCCGCCGCCACGCTGCTCAACACCCGTTTCGCCCAGCTGCTCCGGCAGGCGGCCACGACGACGGCCTCGGAGCCCGAGGCCGTCGTCTGAGCCGGACCAGTCATTTCGTCTCCTCGTCAATGGAAATCTCCATGGAAAACCAGATTCGCGAGTTCATCGAAGCCACGTTCCTCGTCCAGTTCGGCACCGACATCGACGAGCACACGGATCTCTTCAAGGCCGGCGTGATCGACTCGTTCGGTTACGTGCAGTTGATCCATTTCATCGAGCGCGAGTTCAGGATCAAGTACACCGAGGAGGAAATGCTCACGCAGATCCTCACGACCTTCGACAGCCTCGTCGAGTCCGTGCGCGACAAGGTCGCGCTCGCGTAGCCGCACCCCGCTCTCACGACCCGCTTCCCGCCAACCCCCATCGCGAATGGGGGCGGGAGCCTGCTTGCCCAAAATTCGCAAAGGAACCGATTCTATGTGCGGCATCGCCGGATTCATCTCCATGCGCCCGGGGGCGCTTCCGAATGCTGATTTCATCAAGCCGATGCTGGCGCGAATCCATCATCGCGGTCCGGACGAGGTCGGTTACTTCGTGGACGACCACGTGGCGATGGGCACGGTACGGCTCAGCATCATCGATCTCGCGTCCGGCACACAGCCGCTCGGCGACGCGTCCGGCCGCTACTGGATCTGCTTCAACGGCGAGCTGTACAACTACCGCGAGCTGCGCGCCGAGCTGCAGGCTCAGGGTCGCGTGTTCCGCACCCAGTCGGATACCGAGGTGATGCTGCAGGCCTGGCTGCAGTGGGGCGAAGGCTGTCTGCGGCGTTTCAACGGCGCGTTCGGCTTCGCCATCTACGATACCCAGGAACACAGCCTGTTCGTCGCGCGCGACCGTTTCGGCAAGCGTCCGCTGTTCGTCGCCGAGCACGACGGCATGCTGATGTTCGCCTCCGAGATGAAGGCGTTCCTGGCAATCGACGGCTTCTCGTTCGAGCCCGACGTCGGGCAGCTCTCGTCGATCTTCGCGCAGTGGACGCCGCTGCCGCACCAGAGCGGCTTTCGCGGCATCCGCCAGCTGCCGATGGCCGGCTTCCTGCGCGTGCGTGACGGTGAGCTGCGAGAGGGCCGCTACGAGCAGCTCGATTTCGTGCCGCGTCACGAGGTGGGTTCGGAGGCCGAGGCGATCGAGCGGGTGCGTGATGCGCTCACCGAGAGCGTGCGGCTGCGCATGCGCAGCGACGTCGAGGTGGGCGTGTACCTGAGCGGCGGACTCGATTCGACGGTGGTCACCCAGCTCGCGGGCGGCATGTCCGATCATCCGCTGCATACCTTCTCGGTGGCGTTCGAGGACAAGTATTTCGACGAATCGGAGCATCAGCTCGAGGTCAGCCGCTTCCTCGGCACGCGGCACTCGGCGATCACGATCGGCCATGCCGACATCGTGCAGGCGTTTCCGGAAGCCGTCTATCACGCTGAAATCCCGGCGTTCCGCACCGCGTTCGTGCCGATGTTCCTGCTCTCGCGCGCGGTGCGCGACAAGGGCATCAAGGTGGTGCTAAGCGGCGAGGGCGCCGACGAGGCCTTTCTCGGCTACGACCTGTTCAAGGAAACGCTGCTGCGCAGCAACTGGAACGCATACGACAACGACGAGCGCAAGCGCCAGCTCTCGCGCATGTATCCGTACCTGCGCCACTTCGGCGGCGACGAGTCCACGCGCCTGCTTGGCCTGTTCCAGCAATTCAGTGAGGAGCGCCTGCCGGGTCTCTTCTCGCACGAGATCCGCTTCCAGAACGGGCGCTTCGCCAACCGCCTGCTCAAGCGCGACGGCGACGCCGACCCGTTCGCCGAGCTGCTCGCCTACACCGCCGAGGATCCGCACTTCGCTGGCCTGGGCCCGATCGAGAAGGCGCAATGGCTCGAATTCAAGACGCTGCTGCCGGGCTATCTGCTGTCCACCCAGGGCGAGCGCATGAGCATGGCCAACAGCGTCGAGAACCGCTGCCCGTTCCTCGATCCCGAGGTGGTCGCGCTGTCGGCCGCCGTCAACCTCAAGTTCGACGACGGCAGTAATGAGAAGTACCTGGTCAAGAAGGCGTTCGAGGCGGTGATTCCGCCGTCGATCACCACCAAGTCGAAGCATCCATATCGCGCTCCCGACAGCGCCGCGTTCGTCGATCACCGCGCCGACTACCTCGAGCTGCTGCTCTCGGAGAACGAGCTGAAGAAGGTGCCTCACCTGGACGCCCGCTTCGCTCAGGCGCTCACCCGCAAGATCTTCGACAGCGAGCCCGGCACCATCAGCACGCGCGAGAACCAGACCTTCATCTATCTGCTGTCCACCGCCATGCTGCATCGCCAGTACGTGCGTCGCGAGGGTCTGCCGCCCGTGCCGCTGGAGCGGGTCGACCGGGTGCTGTCCCGCGTCGTCGATCGTCGCAGCGCAATCCATTCGGGAGTGGAACATGTTTGAGTTTCTTCGCAAGCGCAGCCCGGCCGATTCGGCGCCGGCCCCGGTCGACCCCCATGCCGCCGCCGCGCTGCCGCTCGTCGACGCGGCCTCGGCAGGCCCGGTGCCGCAGCCCGACGACATCGCGATCATCGGCCTCGCGCTGCGCCTGCCGCGCGCCGAGACGCTCGACGACTTCTGGACCGAGCTGGCGGCGCAGCGCTCGCTGATCAGCGAAGTGTCGCCGCAGCGCTGGGACAAGGACGTCTACTACGGCGATCCGCGCAAGGAAGACGACAAGACCAACAGCATCTGGGGCGGCTTCATCGAGCACGCCGACTGCTTCGACGCGGAGTTCTTCAACATCTCGCCGCGCGAAGCGCAGTACATGGATCCGCAGCAGCGCTTCGCGATGGAGCTGGCCTGGAAGGCGATCGAGGACGCCGGCTATCGGCCGGGGCAGCTCGCGGGCACCAATACCGGCGTATACATGGGCGTCTGCCACTGGGACTATGCCGAGCTGTTCGAGAAGACCGGGCAGAAGGTGGATGCGTACTTCCCGACCGGCACCGCCTATTCGATCATCGCCAATCGCGTTTCGCACTACTACGATCTGGCCGGCCCGAGCATCGTCAACGACACCGCCTGCGCGAGTTCGCTGGTGTCGGTCTATCAGGCCGTGCGTGCGATCCGCAACGGTGAATGCGACGCGGCGCTCGCCGGCGGGGTGAATCTCGCGTGGTCGGTCAACCATTTCATCGCGTTCGGCAAGAACGGCATGCTCTCGAAGCGCGGCCGCAGCCAGGCGTTCGATCACGAGGCGGACGGCTACGTGCGCGGCGAGGGCGGCGCAATGCTGCTGCTCAAGCCGTTGCAGCGCGCGCTGGAGGACGGCGATCCGGTGTATGCGGTGATCAAGGGCATCGGTACCAACCACGGCGGGCGCACCACCTCGCTGACGGTGACCAACGCCAAGGCGCAGGCGCGCCTGATCCGCGAGGTCTACACCCGCGCCGGCATCGCGCCGGACAGCGTCAGCTATATCGAGGCGCATGGCCCGGGCACGCCGGTCGGCGATCCGGTGGAAGTGCTGGGCCTCAAGGAAGCGTTCCGCGACATGCACCGGGAGGCTGGCTCGGAGCCGGTGCCGCAGAGCTGCGGGATCGGCTCGGTCAAGACCAATATCGGCCACCTCGAGGGAGCCGCCGGCGTGGCCGGCATGGTCAAGGTGATCGCGGCGATGCGGCATCGCACGCTGCCGGGCAACGTCGATTTCCGCCAGCTCAACCCGCTCATCAAGTTCGAGGGCAGCCCGTTCTACGTGGTCGGCCAGAGCCGGCCGTGGGCGACCAACGGCACGGCGCCGCGTCGCGCCGGCGTCAGCTCGTTCGGTTTCGGTGGCACCAACGCGCACGTGATCCTGGAGGAGGGCCCGGGCCTCGCCGAGGCCGACGCGCCCGATGCGGCCCATGTCGCCGGTACGCCGGTGCTGGTGCCGCTGTCTGCCCGCAACGGCGAGCGGCTCGACGCACAGGTCCGGCAGCTGGCGGCGCACCTGCGCGCCCATCCGGAACTCGATCTGGCCGCGCTCGCCTATACGCTGCAGGTCGGCCGCGAGGGCATGGTCGAGCGCATCGCGTTCGTCACGGACTCGGTGGCCGAGCTGACGGCGCGCCTGGACGCGGCGCTCGCGGCCACCGCGCCGGTCGATCGCAGCTGGCGCGGGCAGGTGCCGGTGCGACGCGGCAAGCACGACGCGAAGCAGGCGGCGCTCGACGAGGATACCGAGCTGCTGCTCTCGCACTGGATCGAGAAGGGCCGCCTCGACAAGCTGGCCGAGTACTGGTGCGGCGGCGGCCCGGTGGACTGGCAGCGGCTCCATCGCGCCGCGCGTCCGCAACGGCTGCGGCTGCCGACCTATCCGTTCGCGCGCGTGCGCCACTGGCTGCCGGGCGCCGAACCCGCGGCCGCGACGGCCGCTCGGGACACGGCGAGCGCGACCGCCCCGACCGCGCCCGCCACGCTGCATCCGCTGTTGCACGAGAACGTCTCCACGCTGAGCAGCGTGGCCTATCGCACCGCCTTCTCCGGCACCGAATTCTTCCTCGCCGATCATCACGTGTCTGGGCGCATGGTGCTGCCCGGCGTCGCCTATCTCGAAATGGCGCGCGCGGCCGCCGCGCTCGCGCTGGAGGCGGGCGAGCACTGCACGCTGAAGAACGTGGTCTGGATGCGCCCGCTGCGGGTGGGCGCCGAGCCGGTGGACGCGCGCATGCAGCTCACGCCGCAGACGCGCGGCGACGTCGCCTACGAGGTGACGAGCGGTGCCGGCGACGCGCTCACGGTGCACAGCCAGGGCACCATCGTGGCGCAGGCCGAGCCCGCGGCGGCGCCGGCCGCCGTCGATCTGAGCGCGCTGCGCGGCGCCTGCGCGAGCGCGGTGACGCTCGACGAGGCCTACGGCTGGCTGCGCGCGGCCGGCATGGTGCACGGCCCGTCGCTGCAGGCGATGACCGGCCTTTACCAGGGCGAGCGGCAGGTGCTGGTGGAGTTGAGTCTGCCCGAGGCGCTGCATGCCGAGGCCGAGGCCTACCGGCTGCATCCGGCGCTGCTCGATGCCGCGATCCAGGGCACCGTGGTACTGCTGCGCGGCGAGCGTCCGGCGCTGCCGTTCGCGCTGCGCGAGCTGCGTCAATACGGACCGTGCGCCACGCGCATGTGGGCCTGGATCCGCCTCAGCGTCGGCGCGGCCGCGAGTGCCGCGATGCCGGCCTTCGACATCGACATGTGCGATGCACAGGGTGTCGTCCGGGTGCGGCTCGCGGGCCTCTCGCTGCGTTTGCTGGAAGCGGGCGAGGCAGCGGCCTCGCCCGCCGCGCTTAGCTACGGCGTGCGCGAATGGCGGCCCGCGCCGCTGGCCGCGCCAGCCGCGCAGGTGAACCCCGGCGGGCTGGTGTTCGTGGCCGGCGTCGCGCCCGATCCGCAGCGCGACCGGCAACTCGCTGAGGCGCTCGGCGCGAGCGTCGAGGCGCTCGCCCTGCCGCCGGCGGAACAGGCGGCGGCGGGGCTCGAGGCGGCCTTCCAGGCGGCGCTGCGCGGCGTGCAGCGCGTGATGGGCGAGCGCCGCAAGGCCGACGTCTGCATCGTGCTGCCCGACGACGAGGCCGGGCGCCTCTTTGCGCCGCTGGCCGCGCTGCTGCAGGTCGCGCTGCAGGAGAGCCCGCGTCTGCGCGGACGGCTGATGATGGTGGCCAGCCTCGCGCAGTTGCCCGCCGCCGCGCTGGCCGAGCGCGTACGCGCGGAACTCGGCGCGCCCGGCGCGATGCACGAGGTTCGCTACGACCTGGCCGGACAGCGCGAGGCGAGCGTGGTCGCGCCGCTCGCGCTGCCGAGCGCCCCGCTCGGCGAGGTATTCAAGCCGGGCGGCGTCTACTGGCTGACCGGCGGGCTGGGCGGCCTCGGCCGCGTGATCGCCGAGGCCGTGGCCGGCCTCTCGGGCGTGGTGCTGGTGCTGAGCGGGCGCGGCCCGGCCGACGGCCGCGATGCCGCACTGCGCGCGCGCGGCGTGACGCTCGACTATCTCGTCGCCGACGTCGCCAACGCCGAGGACACGCAGCGCGTGGTGGCGGAGATCCTGCGCCGCCACGGCCGCCTGAACGGCGTGCTGCACGCCGCCGGCGTGCTGCAGGACGGCCTGATCGTCAACAAGACGGCCGAGCAGGCCAGCGCCGTGTTCGCGCCGAAGACGCGCGGGCTCGCGAACCTCGACGCCGCCACGCGCGGGCTCGCGCTCGACTTCATGCTGCTGTTCTCGTCGGTGGCGGCGGTCGATCCGGCCGCCGGCCAGGCCGACTACGCGGTCGCCAACCGCTTCCTCGACGCCTATGCCGACTACCGCGACGCGCAGGTGCGCGCCGGCCGCGCGCACGGCGTGACGGTCGCGATCGACTGGCCGCTGTGGGCCGACGGCGGGATGCGCATGGATGCCGGCAATATCGACGCAATGCGCCGCCGCACCGGCGGCGAGCCGTTGCCGAGCGAGGTGGGGCTCGGCGCGCTGGCGGCGGTGATCGCCGCCAAGCGGGTCGGCCACGTGTCGGTCAGCTACGGGCACGCGCGCGCCGAGGCGGCGCCGCAACCGGCGCCGTCGTCGCAGGCGGTGGCGGCCGCGCAACCCGCCGCTGCCGCCGTGACGGTGGAGACGGTGGAGACGGTGGAAACGGCCGCCGCGCTGTCTCCGGCGGACCTGATGGGCGAGACGCTGGTGCTGCTCAAGCAGACGCTCGGCAAGGTGCTGAAGCTCGACCCGGCCAAGATCCGCACCGGCGAAAAGTTCGAGGAATACGGCTTCGACTCGATCATGGCGGTCGACATGACCTTGCAGCTGGAGGAACTGGTCGGCTCGCTGCCCAAGACGCTGTTCTTCGAATATGTCGACCTGCAAGGCATCGCCGATTACCTGCAGGAGGAGCACGCGG
>JASLEG010000041.1 GCA_030151225.1 Burkholderia sp.
GCATCGTCGATCGAGACGCAGACGCGAGCTTAACAGGCCGGCGGCGCGCGGCGAATAGGCGGGGTGGTATGGCCGGAATCGGCGCGCCGGGGGCGGGAAGTGCGCGGGGCCGTGTGCGGGCGGGCGCCGCCGGTTGGTTCGGGGCGCTGCAATCTGACGGGTATGGGGAAAATAGTTTGCTAGAATAGTCGATTCTTCCGGCCAAAGCCGTGCTTTTCATGCCGCAGGCGTCGCACTTTTCACCGTGGCGCCGACGAACGAGAACGGCGGCGACGCCGCGCGATGCCTGTGTGTCGCGAGGCAGGCGCGGCAAGGAAACCCGATTCGCTCGAATAATTTTAGGACGATTGAAGCCATGGCTAACGTTGTTGAAAACCTCGGCAAGCTTGAACGCCGTGTGACGATCTCCCTGCCGAAGGAAGTCGTGCAGAAGGAGATCGACGCCCGTATTCAGAAACTCGCGAAGAACGTGCGCATGCCGGGCTTCCGGCCGGGCAAGGTGCCGCTCAAGATGGTCGCGCAACAATACGCGGGTCAGGTCGAGGCTGAAGTGCTGAGCGACAAGATCGGCCAGGAGTTCTTCGAAGTCAGCCGCGCGGAAAACCTGCGCGTGGCCGGTCAGCCGAGCTTCGCGCCGAAGGCTGAAGCCGCGGCCGACGCGTACGCGTTCGACGCGACCTTCGAGGTGTACCCGGAAGTGAAGATCGGTGATCTGGCGACGGCGGAAGTCGAGCGCTCGATCACCTCGATCGGCGACGCCGAAATCGACCGCACGCTCGACATCCTGCGCAAGCAGCGCGTGCACTTCCACGCTCGCGGCGAAGCCGGCGAGCACGGCGACGGTGGCGAAGACACCGCAGCCAAGAGCGGCGACCGCGTGACGGTGGACTTCGTCGGCAAGATCGACGACGTCGCGTTCCCGGGCGGCACGGCCGAAGATTTCCCGTTCGTGCTCGGCGAAGGCCGCATGCTGCCGGAATTCGAAACCGCGGCGACCGGCCTGAAGGCTGGCGAATCGCGTGAATTCGATCTGGCCTTCCCCGAGGATTATCACGGCAAGGACGTCGCCGGCAAGACGGCGAAGTTCACGGTCACGATGAAGAAGATCGAGTGGCCGCACCTGCCGGAAATCGACGCGGAATTCGCGAAGACGCTCGGCGTGGAAGACGGCGACATCGCCAAGATGCGCGGCGAGATCAAGGAAAATCTCGAACGCGAAGCGAAGCGCCGTACGCAGTCGCTCGTCAAGAACCAGGTCATGGACGCCGTCCTGAAGATCTCGGAACTCGACGTGCCGAACGCGCTGATCGAGCAGGATCAGGAACGCCTCGTGGAAATGGCCCGTCAGGATCTGGCGCAACGCGGCGTGCCGAACGCGGCGAACGCACCGATCCCGGTCGAGATGTTCAAGGAACAGGCCGAGCGCCGCGTCAAGCTGGGCCTGGTGATCGCCGAGCTGGTGAAGGCCAATGGCCTCGAGGCGAAGCCGGAACAGATCCGCGCCGAAGTGGACGAGTTCGCGAAGAGCTACGAAGACCCGAAGGAAGTGGTCCGCTGGTATTATTCGAACCAGCAGCGTCTGGCCGAAATGGAAGCGTTCGTCGTTGAAAGCAACGTCGTCGACTTCGTGCTCGGCAAGGCGAAGGTAACGGACAAGGAAGTGAGCTTCGAGGCACTGGCCAGCGCATCCGCGCAGGCTTAAGCGTCGTTTCAGCGGCGTGCCGGCTGTCGGAGCGACGGCCCGCACGCCGTTTTTGCGTCGGTGCCCCGGGCGGGCGGCGGGAAACGTCGCGCCGCCGGTGCTTTCTTCCGTTCAATATTCATTTCGGACAGGGCTCATTGCATGATCAATCGCGCTGAATTGCTGGACACGCTGGCTTCCCATGCACCGCAGGATTTCGAAACGAAGGCGCTCGGCCTGGTGCCGATCGTCGTCGAGACGAGCGGCCGCGGCGAGCGTTCGTACGACATCTACTCGCGCCTGCTGAAGGAACGGATCGTGTTCATGGTCGGCGAAGTGAACGACCAGACCGCGAACCTCGTGGTGGCGCAGTTGCTGTTCCTCGAGAGCGAGAATCCCGACAAGGACATCAGCCTGTACATCAACAGCCCGGGCGGCTCGGTCTCGGCCGGCCTCGCGATCTACGACACGATGCAGTTCATCAAGCCGGACATCTCCACGCTGTGCATGGGCCTTGCCGCCAGCATGGGCGCGTTCCTGCTGTCGTCGGGCGCGAAGGGCAAGCGTTATGCGCTGCCGAACGCCCGCGTGATGATCCATCAGCCGCTCGGCGGCGCACGCGGCCAGGCGTCCGACATCGAAATTCAGGCGCGCGAGATCCTGTATCTGCGCGAACGCCTGAACAAGATCCTCGCCGAGAACACCGGTCAGGACGTCGAGCGCATCGCCCGCGACACGGATCGTGATAATTTCATGTCCAGCGACGACGCGAAGGCCTATGGCCTGATCGACCACGTCACGGCGAAGCGCCCGTAAGCAGCAAACGGGGGCCGTCCCCGAAAGGGCGGCGCCCCCGCGCCTCGAGCATCTGCGGCAAGACCAGCGCAGCCGGCTCAATACCCATTGCGGCGTCGTGGGTGGCCGGCCAAACGGCGTATCATGTAACTCGTGTGTCCGGAGGCTCATACATCCATGGCGGACAAAAAAGGTTCAAGCAGCGAAAAGCTGCTGTATTGCTCGTTCTGCGGAAAAAGCCAGCATGAGGTGAAGAAACTCATCGCTGGCCCGTCGGTGTTCATCTGCGATGAGTGCATCGACCTCTGCAACGAAATCATTCGCGACGAAGCAGCCGCTTCCGGGGTCGAAGCCAGTCTGTCGAAATCGGACTTGCCGAGCCCGCAGGAAATCCGCGAAATCCTCGATCAGTATGTGATCGGTCAGGAGCGCGCGAAGAAGATCCTCGCGGTTGCCGTCTACAACCACTACAAGCGTCTCAAGCACCTCGACAAGAAAGACGACGTCGAGCTGTCCAAGAGCAACATCCTGCTGATCGGGCCCACCGGCTCGGGCAAGACGCTGCTCGCGCAGACCCTTGCGCGCCTGCTCAACGTGCCGTTCGTGATCGCCGACGCGACCACGCTGACCGAAGCCGGCTACGTGGGCGAGGACGTCGAGAACATCATCCAGAAGCTGCTGCAGAACTGCAATTACGAAGTCGACAAGGCGCAGCGCGGGATCGTGTACATCGACGAGATCGACAAGATCAGCCGCAAGTCGGACAACCCGTCCATCACGCGCGACGTGTCGGGCGAGGGCGTGCAGCAGGCGCTGCTGAAGCTGGTCGAGGGCACGATGGCGTCGGTGCCGCCGCAGGGCGGGCGCAAGCACCCGAACCAGGATTTCATCCAGGTCGACACCACCAACATCCTGTTCATCTGCGGCGGCGCGTTCGACGGCCTCGAGAAGGTCATCACCGATCGCACCGAGAAGACCGGCATCGGCTTCGGCGCGTCGGTGAAGAGCAAGCAGGAACGCGATTCGGGCGAGGTGCTGCGTGAAGTCGAGCCGGAAGACCTGATCAAATTCGGGTTGATTCCCGAACTGATCGGCCGTCTGCCCGTGGTCGCCACGCTCGGCAAGCTCGACGAAGCCGCGCTGATGACGATCCTGATCGAGCCGAAGAACGCGCTCGTCAAGCAATACCAGAAGCTGTTCGCGATGGAACGCGTGGAGCTGGAACTGCGCCCCGACGCGCTGCAGGCGGTGGCCCGCAAGGCGATCCGCCGCAAGACCGGCGCGCGCGGCCTGCGTTCGATCATCGAGCAGGCACTGCTCGAGGTGATGTACGAATTGCCGACGCTGAAGGGCGTGAGCAAGGTCATCATCGACGACAACGTGATCGACGGGGACGGCAAACCGCTGCTGATCTACGAGGACGCGCCCAAAGTGGCGGGTTCGAATTGAGCGGCTGGATGATCTGAGTGAAGCAAAAAAGCCGTTCATGGCAACGTGAACGGTTTTTTTCGTTTAGTCTTGTGGGTAACACTGACTTCCTTCCGAATGGCGTATTTTTTACCGGATATTTCCCACGCGCTGAAGGCTTGCAATCCGTTCCGCCGGCCTCAACTACCGAACAATTGATTCCACTCATGGGGAAATGAACATGTCAGGCACCCAACTTCTCCCGCCGGACCGCATCACGCTCCCGCTGCTGCCGCTGCGGGACGTCGTCGTTTTCCCGCATATGGTGATCCCGCTCTTCGTGGGCCGGCCCAAGTCGATCAAGGCCCTCGAGGCCGCGATGGAAGGCGGCAAGCACATCATGCTCGTCGCGCAGAAGACGGCCGCCAAGGACGAACCGACCGAAAAGGACATGTACGAGGTTGGCTGTATCGCCAACATCCTGCAGATGCTGAAGCTGCCCGACGGCACCGTGAAGGTGCTGGTCGAGGGCCTGCAACGTGCCCAGGCGCTGTCGATCGAGGAGCAGGAAACCCAGTTTTCGTGCGAAGTGCTGCCGCTCGAGCCCGACCACGCCGACAGCGCCGAAACCGAGGCGCTGCGTCGCGCGATCGTCTCGCAGTTCGATCAGTACGTGAAGCTGAACAAGAAGATTCCGCCCGAGATCCTGACCTCGCTGTCGGGCATCGACGAGGCAGGTCGTCTGGCCGACACGATCGCGGCGCACCTGCCGCTCAAGCTCGACCAGAAGCAGCACATCCTCGAGATGTTCCCCGTCATCGAGCGCCTCGAGCATCTGCTCGCGCAGCTTGAGGCCGAGATCGACATCCTGCAGGTGGAAAAGCGCATCCGCGGCCGCGTCAAGCGCCAGATGGAGAAGAGCCAGCGCGAGTACTACCTCAACGAACAGGTCAAGGCGATCCAGAAGGAACTGGGCGAGGGCGAGGAAGGCGCCGATCTCGAGGAACTCGAGAAGCGAATCAACGCCGCGCGCATGCCGAAGGAAGCCAAGAAGAAGGCCGATGCCGAGCTCAAGAAGCTCAAGCTGATGTCGCCGATGTCGGCGGAAGCCACTGTGGTGCGCAACTACATCGACACGCTGATCGGCCTGCCGTGGCGCAAGAAGAGCAAGGTCAACAACGACCTGACCAATGCCGAATCGGTGCTCGACGAAGATCACTACGGTCTCGAGAAGGTCAAGGAACGGATCCTCGAGTATCTCGCGGTGCAACAGCGCGTGGACAAGGTCAAGGCGCCGATCCTGTGCCTGGTCGGGCCCCCGGGCGTGGGCAAGACCTCGCTCGGTCAGTCGATCGCGCGCGCCACGAACCGCAAGTTCGTGCGCATGGCGCTCGGCGGCGTGCGTGACGAGGCCGAGATCCGTGGCCACCGCCGCACCTACATCGGTTCGATGCCGGGCAAGATCCTGCAGAGCCTGACCAAGGTCGGCGTGCGCAATCCGCTCTTCCTGCTCGACGAAGTCGACAAGATGGGCATGGATTTCCGGGGCGATCCGTCGTCGGCGCTGCTCGAAGTGCTCGATCCCGAGCAGAACCACACGTTCGCCGATCACTATGTCGAGGTGGATTTCGATCTGTCCGACGTGATGTTCGTGGCCACCTCGAACTCGCTGAACATCCCGCCGCCGCTGCTCGACCGGATGGAAGTGATCCGTCTGTCGGGCTATACGGAAGACGAGAAGGTCAGCATCGCCCAGCGTTATCTGCTGCCGAAGCAGAAGAAGAACAACGGGCTGAAGGACGGCGAAATCGCGGTGTCGGAAGAAGCGATCCGCGACATCATCCGTTACTACACGCGTGAAGCCGGTGTGCGTTCGCTCGAGCGTGAAGTCTCGAAGATCTGCCGCAAGGTCGTGAAGATGCTGCTGCTGAAGAAGGCGGAGAGCCCGGTGAAGGTCGAAGCCGGCAACCTCGACACCTTCCTCGGCGTGCGCAAGTACGACTTCGGTCTGGCCGCCAAGGAAAACCAGGTCGGTCAGGTCACGGGCCTCGCGTGGACGGAAGTGGGCGGTGATCTGCTGACGATCGAAGCGGCCGTGATGCCCGGCAAGGGCAACGTGATCCGCACCGGTTCGCTCGGCGACGTGATGAAGGAATCGGTCGAAGCCGCGCGCTCGGTGGTGCGTTCGCGCTCGCGCCGCCTCGGTGTGAAGGACGAGGCGTTCGAGAAGCAGGACATCCACATCCACGTGCCGGAAGGCGCGACGCCGAAGGACGGTCCGTCCGCCGGTATCGCGATGACCACGGCGCTGGTGTCGGTGCTGACCGGGATTCCGGTGCGTGCCGACGTGGCGATGACCGGTGAAATCACGCTGCGTGGCGAAGTGCTGCCGATCGGCGGGCTGAAGGAGAAGTTGCTCGCGGCGCATCGTGGTGGCATCAAGCTCGTGCTGATCCCGGAAGAGAACGTGAAGGATCTCGCGGACATTCCGGACAACGTGAAGAACGCGATCGAGATCGTGCCGGTCCGCTGGATCGACAAGGTGCTCGAACTGGCGCTCCAGCGGGTGCCCGACGCGTTACCGGAAGAGGAGGCGAAAGCCGCCGCGCCGGTGGCCGAAGCCGGCAAGGACGCGTCGTCGGAAGTGGTCAAGCACTAAGTCCGTCAGCTGTCCAGAATCGCCGGGTTCGTCCCGGTAAATGAAACCCGCGGGTGGTCCACCGCGGGTTTTTTCATGCGCGCGTGTCGGGGATTACGCGAAGCCTTGCGGCGGCGTAATGATGCTGCTTGACAGGCCTGTTTCGGCTTCATTTAATGGACGACCGGCATGTACCGGGACGACGGCCGACACGGGGCGGCCGTGCTGTACGGAACCACTCACGAAGGGGACGGCATGAACAAGACGGATTTGATCGACCACATCGCACGCGAGGCGGATTTATCGAAGGCATCGGCAGGACGTGCGCTCGACGCGCTGATCGCCGGCGTCATGCAGGCACTCGAAGGCGGCGGCAGCGTCACGCTGGCCGGCTTCGGCACGTTCGAGGTGGGCGAGCGGATCGCGCGCAACGGGCGCAACCCGCAGACGGGTGAAACCATTCGTATCGAGGCGGCACGCGTCGCGAAATTCAGGGCTGGCAAAGCGTTGAAAGACGCGCTAAACTAGCGGGCTCGCTGCTTGGAGATGTCGCGCGGTACGGCGATGTCGGCAGGCAGCACGCAGACGCAGGCAAGCGCAAGGCGGGTGCTTAGCTCAGTTGGTAGAGCGGCGCCCTTACAAGGCGTAGGTCGGGAGTTCGAGCCTCTCAGCACCCACCAGTTTTGCGGTTTGGCCATCGTCGCACGCAGTTCGTGGTACCCGCCAAGGAGCGGTAGTTCAGTTGGTTAGAATACCGGCCTGTCACGCCGGGGGTCGCGGGTTCGAGCCCCGTCCGCTCCGCCAGATTCGTCGAAAAGCCCCGTGAGTTCGCGCTCACGGGGCTTTTCGTTTGTGCGGCGCTCGTCGCTCCCGCATCGATTCAGCGCGATTCGCGCCACAGGCCGAGCTCGCCGAGGCTCGCGGCCAGTTGCAGGCGCGCGGTCCGCCAGTGCGAGATCGCCAACACGCGCTGTTTCTGTGCATCGGCCAGCGCCGTCTGCGCATTGAGCAGGTCCACGAAGGTGCCGACGCCCGCCCGATAGCGACCGCGCGCGATCTCGAGCGAGCGCCGCGCATCGTCGAGCAGGTGGCGTGAGTTGCCGAGGTTGGTCGCGTCGGCCCGCACGCTCTGGTAGCGCTTCCAGACCTCGAGCGACACCTGCAGCTCCGTGTCGTCGAGCGCCGCCTGACGCGCGTCGGCCTGGGCGCGGGCTTCGGCCACGCGATATCCGGAGGCGAACCCCTCGAACAGCGGAATCGTCACCTGCACGCCGATCATGCTGCTGCGGCTGCGCGTGAGGGGTGCCGACAGCGGTTGCTGCTGATAGGACGGGTTGTTCTGCGTGAGGCTGCCGACCAGGGAGATGGTCGGCCGACCTTCGGCGCGAGCCGCATCCACCCTGGCGTAGGCGGCGTCGAGGTTGGCGCGCGCGGCAACGAGGCTCGGATGGCTGAGCTTCGCCTGTGCGATCAACTGATCGATGCCGGCGCCGATTTCCCGCTCGGCGTCCCCGTTCCCGTCTCGATCCTCGTCTCGATCTTCCGCGTGCGCTTCGTCGAAGCCGGCGACCGGCAGGGCGGTATCGGCCGGCAGGCCCATCGCGGCCGCCAGCGCCCCGGCGGCCGACCGCGCCTCGCCCTGCGCGTTGACGCGATCGAGGACGGCGCGCCAATGACTCGTGCGTGCCTGCAGTTCGTCCGCCAGCGTGCCGGCGCCGGCCGCATGTCGCGCGCTCGCCTCGGAGAGGCTGTCGGCCGTGATCGCCTCGACATGCCGCGTCGAGGCCAGCGTGGCCCGGGCCTCGCGCAGCGCGTAGAACGCCTGCGCCGCGTCGTACAGCACGCTCTGCAGCGTGGCGTTCTGGGATGCATTGGCCGCCGCGAGCAGGGCGCGTGCCTCGCGCCGTGCCGCGCCGCGCTTGCCGAAATCGAACAGCACCCAGCTCAGGTTCGCCATCGCGTACTTGCTCGAGGTGTTTTGCGACTGGCTGATCGAGCCGAGGCCCCATGCACTTTCGTCGTAGGTGGAGGCGAGCGTGTCGCGTTCCACCCCGGCCGTCACGTTCAGCTTCGGCAGATAGGCCGCGTCCGCCAGGCCGAGCGCGGCGGCCCGCGCGCGCGCCTCGGCCCAGGCCTGCCGAGCCTTGGGGTGCGCGCAGATTGCCTGCCGCATCACGTCGCCGAGCTCGAGCGGGCCGCGCTCGGGCAACACGTTGCACGACGCGCCCGCGAGCCGCGGCGTGGCCGGGCCGGCGGCCACCTCGCCGCGCGTGCGGAACACGTCGAGCTGGTCGAGCGGCTGCGCGGCGAGGCGCGACGTGGTGGCCAGCGTTGCCGCTCCGAACAGCATGACGATCGCGGCGCGAGATGCGCGGCACGCCGTCATGGCGCCTCCCGCGTGCTTCCTGCGCTGTCGGGCGGGGGAGGCTCCGCGCCCGGGTGCGCCACGGGTGGCGCGCCGGCCTCGGCCGCCGCGGCGGCTTCGTGCGGCGCCCGGGTTGAGCGGTCCAGCACGATCCTGCCGCCGTCGAGCATCACCACGCGCTCGGCCGAGGCGATGGTTTCGGGGCGGTGCGCGATGATCAGGCGCGTCATGTGCAAGCCGCTCACGGCCAGATTCACCTGCTGCTCGCGCTGCAGATCGAGATGGCTGGTCGCCTCGTCGAGCACGAGTATCTTCGGTCGCTTGTACAGCGCGCGCGCGAGCAGCACGCGTTGCTTCTGGCCGCCCGACAGCACGGTGCCCATGTCGCCGACCAGCGTGTTGTACCCCATCGGCATGGCGGCGATGTCGGCGTGCACGGCGGCGAGTTCGGCGCACCGGGCGACCCATTGCAGATCGGCCTCGGCGTCGAAGAAACTGATGTTCTCGGCGATCGAGCCGGCGAACAGCACGTCGTCCTGCAGCACCGTGCCGACCATCGCGCGCAGGCGTTCGAGCCCGAGCCGTTCGGTGTCGACGCCGCCGATGCGCACCGTGCCGGCGCTCGGCGCGAGCACCCCGAGCAGCACGTTGGCGAGCGTGCTCTTGCCGCAGCCGGACGGCCCGACCAGCGCCACCGATTCGCCCGGCGCGATCGAGAACGACACGCCGTCGAGCACACCCGGCTCGCCCTCGGCGTAGCGGAACGCCACGGCCTCGAATTCGATGCTGGCCGCCACCTCGTCGGCTTCGCCCGGCACGTTGCGCGAGGTCCCGCCCGCCTCGGTCTCGGTCTTGCTGAGCACGATGTCGGCGAGCCGCTCGCCCTGCAGCTGCAGCATCCGCACCTCGAAGTACTTGTCGATGAGGCTGCCGACGCGGCTGTCGAATTGTCCCTTGTAGGCGTTGAACGCCATCAGCACGCCGACGCTGAACTGCCCGTCCATCACCATGCGCGCGCCGAGCCAGATCACGAGCAGCCCCTCGACGCCGAACAGCAGGCCGTTCAGCTGCTGGTAGAGCAACTGCAGCTTTTGCATGTGCAGCCCGGCGTTGATCTGCTCGACCAGCAGCGACAGCCAGCTCGCGCGCCGCTCGCTCTGGCGGTTGAACAGCTTGATGGTCTTCACGCCGCGCACCGTCTCGAGGAAGTGGCTCTGCTGGCGCGCGGCACGCACGATCTGCTCCTCGGTCGCGCGGCGCAGCGGCCGATACCAGAGCCAGCGCAGCAGTGCGTAGGCCGCCATCGAGGCGAGCGCGACGCAGCCGAGTACGCGGCTGTAGACGAACATCATCGCCAGCGTGACGATGGCCATCACGCCGTCGATCATCGCGCTCAGGAACGAGGTGGTCAGCGTCTGCTGAATCGTGTCGATCGAGCCGAAGCGCGACACCACGTCGCCGAGATGGCGCTGCTCGAAATAGCGCGTCGGCAGGTTCAGCAGATGCGTGAAGACGTTGGCGCGCCATTGCACGTTCAGCGTCGTGCCGAACACCATCAGCGCCCAGCTGCGCACCGCGCTGGTGGCCTGCTGCATGAGCAGCAGCAGGCCGAAGCCCAGCGCCAGCACGGTCAGCAGGTCTCGATCGGCGCTCACGATCACCTCGTCGATCACCCATTGCAGGAAGAACGGCTGCACCACGGCGAACACCTCGATCGCCAGCGCCAGCAGCAGGATCTGACCGAACGAACGCGCGAGCCCGGTGACCGGGCCGAGCAGCGTGCGCAGCCGCAACGCTGGCGCCGGCGCGCACGGCGCGAACTGCTCGGTCGGCCACAGTTCGAGCGCGATGCCGGTAAACGAGCGCGACAGCGCGTCGAGCGACAGCTTGCGCACGCCCTGCGCCGGATCGTGAATCACCGCGTGCCGGCCGGTCACGCGCTTGAGCACCACGAAATGATTGAAATTCCAGTGCAGCAGGCAGGGCACGCGCAGCTGGCCGAGTTCGGGCAGGTCGAGCTTGAGCGCGCGCGTGCCGAGATCGAGCTGCTGGGCGATCTGGATCAGGCGGTTCAGGCCGGTGCCCTTGAGCGACACCGGAAAGCGTCCGCGCAAGGTGGCGAGATCGAGATGGCGGCCGTGGGCTCCGGCGACCATCGCGAGGCAGGCGAGGCCGCATTCGGCCGCTTCGGTTTGCAGCAGGATCGGCAGCGAATGGCCGATGCCGAGGGAAAGGCGTTGGAGAAAGGGCATGATGGCGGTGGGTCAGAGTTTGCCGGTCAGGCTGTAGAGCGGCTCGAGCACCCATTCGTAGAGGCGCCGGCGCTCCTGCAGGATGTCGGCCTGCAGCGCCATGCCGGCCTCGAGCTTGGCCGGTTTGCCGTAGGCCGTGACGGTCTGGGCGTCGAGCGCGACGCTCACGCGGTAGAACTCGCTCGCTTCGCCAGTGGCCGCCGTGGGGGCCGGCATGCCGCTCGTGGCGAGTTCGGCCGGCGACAGCGCGGTGCGCGCGATCGCGCTCACGCGCGCGCCGTACTGCCCGAATTTCTGATACGGAAAGGCGCGATAGCGGATCCGCACTCGGTCGCCGAGGTGCACGAAGCCGACCGAGGCGCTCGGCACGAACAGGTTCGCCACCCAGTGCGCGCCGTCCGGAATGATGCTCGCCACCGGCTGGTTCACGTCGATCGTCTGGCCCGGCTCGGCGATCACGGCGGTGGCGGTGCCACTTTCGGGCGCGGTGACGGCGAGCTCGCGCCGCGCCTCGCTCTCGACCAGCGTCTGGTCGACGTCGATCACGCGCCGGTCGATCTGCGAGAGCTGGTTTTGCTGCTTGAGCGCGAGCCCGGACAGGTTGTTGGCGGTTTCCTGCAGCGACTGAGCGATGCTCGCGCGCTCGCGTTGCAGCGCCAGCACCTGCGACTGCTGATCGAGCTGATCGGCCTCGCGCTGCTGGAGCTGATCGGTCGAGATGTAGTCCTGATCCAGCAGGCGTCGATAACGGGCCACGCCGTCCGCGGCCATCGCCGCGCGCTCGCGCTGGTTGGCGAGCTGGGCGTCGAGGCGCGCGAGCACGTCGCGCAGGCTGGCGAGCTTGGCCTGCTGGGTACGGCGCTCGTCCTGCTGCAGCAAGCGGGTCTTGTCGATTTCCTGGATCAGGGATTGCCGGCGCTGGCGCGCCTGATCGATCAACGCGACCTGCGTGCGGCCGTGCGCGGCGCTCTGCAGATCGGTGGAGACGGTATAGAGCACCATCCCCCGCGTCACGTGCCGCCCCTCGGCCACGATCTTGCGCCGCACGATACCGGGCTGCCGGGCGTAGATCTTGACGAGGCCGGTGTCGGGCACCACCACGCCGCCGACCGTTGTGCGCCGCGTGTAGCTGCCGAATGCGAACAGGGCGACCAGCGCGGTGGCCAGGCAGAGCGCCGCCGTGGTCAGCACGGCGAGCGGGATCGGCCGGATCAGCACGATCTCGCCGAGGATCGAGGTGCGCTGGGCCTCGACGGCGGTGCGGCGGAAAAGCGGGGTGGGCGATGTCATGGTTCGGGAGTGAGGAGACGCGAACGCGGCGCACGCAATGACCGGCGCTCGATCGTGTAATCAGGTGAGGGCTCGAATATCCGGGTTTTTCCGAATCGGGGATTTGATATTTGTCATGATTGAATCATCGAGGTTTCGTGATACTGGATTCCGTTCTTTTGATTCCGATTTTCGATAAGAAAGAACGGGCGCCGGAAAATCCATTCCATGTTCGATGGATTATTCCGATCACTGAAAAAAATGCATTGAAGGAGCGATGAAATGAAAGTGCTCAATGTCGAAGAAATCAATGAAGTGTCGGGCGGCATTGGTTTGCTGACCTTGCCCTCGCTGCTGGGCCTCGGCGTATTCATTCCCGGCATCGTGCTGAGCAGCGTTGGTCTGGGCGTCACGATTCTCGGCACGGCAGTGTCCGGCATCGGTCTGCTCGCCAGCGCGATCATCTGATGCACGGCGACGTGGCGTGGGCCACGTCGCCGTTGCGGCGGCATTGCT
Source organism: Burkholderia sp. (assembly GCA_030151225.1). Taxonomy (GTDB): domain Bacteria; phylum Pseudomonadota; class Gammaproteobacteria; order Burkholderiales; family Burkholderiaceae; genus Burkholderia. Next base: position 12,924 of record JASLEG010000041.1, read on the forward strand.
GCGATCTCACGTGTCACGATCGGTCACGGCCGCCGCGTGCCGGCCCTGCCTCAGCAGGAGCCCCAACCTCCGCCGTGGTGCGGCGGTCGGTTCCAGCCCCCGCCGTTGTGCGGCGGTCGCTGCGGGTGCAGGATGCAGTTGATCAGCTTGCCGAAGCCGCCGACCACGGCGAGGCCGCCGGCGATCAGGAGGAAGCCGCCCGATGCCATTTCGATTTCTTGCGTGTTGAGTTCTTGCATGATGTTCCTCGTGGATGGGTGATGCGTTAATGCAACAGGGGAGCGGAATGCCACTTCTTCTCGAAGTGGTAGTCGACCGAGCCGGTGCCGCCGAGCGCGGCACCCAGATTGGCCGCCGCCTTGGACGCGGCATAGCCGATCGCATCCGCGGTGAAGTGGACTTCCTTCAGGCCGAAGCCGATCCTGTCGGCTGTCTGGCCGATCCAGGAAACGATCGGCGTATTGAGCAGGTCGTTGACCGCCGCGACGCCGTCGATCAGCGAAAAGTACCGTTCGCCGATATCAGTGAGCCCGCGCCGACTTCGTCGATTTCTGCCGGGGCGAGTTCTTGCATTGCCGTGTTCCTCCTCGTGATGAAAATGAAGCTGAAGCGCCGGAGATCCCGTCCGGCTCGGGTATGGCCAGGTTGGCCCATGTTTGTCGGCCGTGTCGCTGTAAGCCCAGCCCTTCGACCACTTTTCGCGATGGAACCGGTTCGCGTTCGGCGTGCCGTGCGCGGCGGCGATCACGACGACATCGTCGGCGCAGCGTGGCGCGCGCGGGTGCTCGATGGGCTCGCTCATGCGCGGAAGGATCCTCGTGGTTTCGTCGAACGGCTCGCCTGCGAAATCGGCCTCGTGCGCCGATGGCCGGGTTCCGTGCGAGAGGCCATGGAATCAATGGCATGTGAATCGAGTAAACGATTCGATCGCGTGGATTCGAACGGCATTCCGGACATTCGATCGAATCGGATTTGCCGTGAAGAGCTTTGGGTCTGATGCATTCGCCGGTTTTGATTTATTGAGGGCTGAATCATACCGGCGCGGTTCGACTCGAGTGACTGTTATTTATTTCAGGTGCGTCATTTTTGCATACATATATCGGATATATCGGATATATGTGATGAGTGGATTAAGTGAAATTCCTAGAATTCACAGGTGTTGCTGATTGAAGCGCCGCCGCGGCCAATCCATGGTTTCTTTTTTCGCGAGCCAAGGTGGCGCGTTCGTCGGCGTCTCATCGTGCGGATCGCGTCGATGCCGACGTGATCCGGGCCGGCGACGAGCCCGGTCGCCGCCGCGCCGTCCAGGCGAGGGCGCGGGGCCGTCGGTGGCCCGTTTTCGCCTTTTCTTCTTGCCGCTGATGTAATATCGGCTGTTTTGTCCAGCCACTCCGCCCACGCATGCTCGATTTCTTCCGCAATCATCAGCGCCTGATGATGTTCCTCCTGCTCCTGATCGTGTTGCCGGGGCTGGGGTTCGTCGGGGTTCAAGGTTTCCGCGACTTCTTCGACGACAGTGCGAACGTGGCTTCGGTCGACGGACAGAAGATCACGCGCGCCGAGTTCGACAGCGCCTACCGTCAGCAGGTCGATCAGGCCCGCCAGCAGCTCGGCGCCAAGTTCGACTCCAAGACCTTCGATACGGCCGAGCGCCGCCAGCAACTGCTCGACGGCATGATCGAGCAGCGCGCGCTGACCGACGAAGTGCGTCGCCTGCACCTCACCGCGTCCGACGCCGCCGTGCGCACCGCGCTGATGGCCAACCCGATCGTGTCCGCGCTGCGCAAGCCCGACGGCTCGATCGACGCCGAGCGCTACACGCAGTTCCTCGCGATGCAGGGCATGACGCCGGAGCAGTTCCAGGAGTCGATGCGCTATCAGATCTCGCAGAGCCAGCTGCCCGACAACCTGATCTCGAGCGCGTTCACGCCGAAGAGCGTGGCCGAGCGCCTGATCAACCTGTCGCAGCAGCAGCGCGAAGTGCAGGCGCTGGTGCTGAAGCCGGCCGACTACGCCGCGAAGGTGCAGCCCACCGACGCGCAGCTGAGCGCCTACTACGACGCGCACAAGCAGGCGTTCGCCACGTCCGAGACGGCCACCATCCAGTACCTGGTGTTCTCGCCGGCCACCGCCGGCGCGAACGCGCAGCCGTCGGATGCCGACCTCCACAAGTTCTATGAAGACAACGCCGCGCGCTTCACGAGCGCGCCGCAGGTGCGCGTGAGCCACATCTTCATCGAGGCGCCGCGCGGCGCCAGCGCGGCCGACAAGGCCGCCGCGAAGGCCAGGGCCGACGCGCTGCTGGCCCAGGTGCAGGCGCACCCGGATCAGTTCGCGCAGATTGCCGAGAAGAACTCGCAGGATGCGCCGTCGGCCGCGAAGGGCGGCGATCTCGGCTACGTCACGCGCGGCTCGACCGCGGGCGGCGCGGCATTCGACGACGCCGCGTTCGCGCTGAAGAAGGACGAGATCAGCAAGGTGGTGGAATCGGATCTCGGCTTCCACATCCTGAAGGCGACCGACGTCAAGCCGGCCACGCTGCAGCCGTTCGATCAGGTCAAGGACACGATCGCCACCGAGCTCAAGCAGCAGTTCGCATCCAAGGCGTACACGGACAACTCGGAAGGCTTCACCTCGCTCGTCTACGAGAAGGCGAAGAGCCTGCAGCCGGCCGCCGACAAGTACAAGCTCACGCTGCAGACGGCCACGGTCACGCCGCAGCCGAACCCGCAGCTGCCGGCCGACAGCCCGCTGAACAATCCGAAGTTCCTCGCGGCCGTGTTCGCGCCGGACGCGCTCAAGAGCGGCAACAACACGCAGGCGATCGACGTCGGCAACAACACGCTGATCGCCGCGCACGTGACGGCCGACAAGCCGGCCACGGTGCCCGCGTACGACGCCGTCAAGGATGCGGTGCGCCAGAAGTACGTGGCCGACGAGAGCGCGAAGCTCGCCAAGCAGGACGGCAAGGACAAGCTGGCCGCGCTGCAGAAGTCGAAGTCGGCCGACGGTTTCCTGCCGGCCGAGAAGCTCTCGCGCACGCAGACTCAAGGCCTGCCGCCCGAGGCCGTGGCTGCGATCTTCAAGGTGGACGAGAAGGCGCTGCCGGGTTACACCGGCTTCGATCTCGGCGCCGACGGTGGCTACGTGATCTTCCGCGTGAATGCCGTACTGCCGCCGCCGCCGCTCGACCCGCAGCAACTGAAGACGGCGCAGGATCAGCTGGCGCAGCAGGCTTACGCGCAGAGCGAGGCCGAGGCCTACATGAAGGGCTTGCGCGAGCGCTCGAAGGTGAAGCTGTACGGCTCGATCACCGACAACAGCCCGAACAGCAACGACGACGGCAACTGATCCCGGTTCGCCCGCCAGTCGACATCAGCAGCCCCGCCCGGCAACGCGCGGGGCTGCTGGCTTTTGCGCTGCCGGCTTACGAGCGCGCGCCGAGCAGCGGCTTCATGACCGGCCACACGTTGTCGAGCAGGGCCGGCTGCGCGCCCTGGTTCGGGTGCATCTGATCGTCCTGGAACTGGTCGCGGCGATTCTCGATGCCGGCGAGCAGGAACGGCACGAGCGGCAGATGCTCCTGTTTGGCCAGCGTCGCGTACATCGCCTGGAATTTCTGCGTGTAGTCGAGCCCGTAGTTCGGCGGCACGTACATGCCCACCAGCACCACGCGCGCCTTCGCGCGCTGCGCCATCGCCACGATCCCACGCAGGTTCTGCTCGGTGGTGGCGAGCGGCACGCCGCGCAGCGCGTCGTTCGCGCCGAGCTCCACCACCACGATCGCGGGCTTCAGCCGCGAGATCAGCGCGGGCAGGCGGGCGAGGCCGCCGCTCGTGGTGTCGCCGCTGACGCTTGCGTTCGCAACGCTATAATCGAGCCGCTGTTGTGCGATGCGCTCGCGCATCAGCGCCACCCAGCCCGTGTCGCGCGGCAGGCCGTATTCGGCCGACAGGCTGTCGCCGAGCACCACGATGGTCGGCTTGCCCTGCGTGGCGGGGGCGGCCTGCACGGCGGCCGTGGCCTGCGTGGCCGCGAGCGCGACGGGCGGTGCCGCGCCGAGCGTCAGTGCCAGGGTGACCGCGATCGATGCGGCGCGCGGCGCGCCTTTCCAGAAACGTGTGTGCTTCATGCTCAACTCAAGATGACGGAACCGATCATTGAAGTGCGACAGGTATCGAAGCGCGTGGCCGACGCGGCCGGCGAGCTGACGATCCTCGACGGCATCGACCTGACGGTGCAGCCCGGCAGCAGCGTGGCGATCGTCGGCGCGTCCGGCTCGGGCAAGTCCACGCTGCTGGGCCTGCTCGCCGGGTTGGACAGCGCGACCGAGGGCACGGTTCGGCTGCTCGGCCGCGAACTGGGCGGACTCGGCGAGGATGCGCGCGCGGCGCTGCGCAGCGGCGCGGTGGGCTTCGTGTTCCAGTCCTTCCAGCTGATGCCCCATCTCACCGCCCTCGAAAACGTGATGCTGCCGCTGGAATTGCGCGGCGGCGTGACCACCCGCGAGGCAGCCGCCCGGGCGCGCCAGTTGCTCGAACGGGTGGGCCTGGGCCAGCGCACCGGCCATTATCCGAAGCTGCTGTCGGGCGGCGAGCAGCAGCGCGTGGCGCTCGCGCGCGCGTTCGTGACGGAGCCGGCGATCCTGTTCGCCGACGAGCCCACCGGCAGCCTCGACGCGGCCACCGGCCACGCCGTGATCGACCTGATGTTCGAACTGAACCGCGCGCAGGGCGCGACGCTGGTGCTCGTCACCCACGACATCGCGCTCGCGCGCCGCTGCGACACCACCATCACGCTCGACGGCGGCCGGATCGTGGCTGGCCAGAACGACCGCACGGACACGACCGACCCCGCCGCCGCCACCGCACCCAGCTCCACCTGACTGCACCCACAAGAAAAAACGGCCGGGAGCACCTGCATCCCGGCCGTTTTCACGTCAGTGCGCTCAGCCCTTCAGCGCCTTGCGTGCCCGCGCGATCAGCGCCGAGGTGGACGAATCGTGCCTGGCCGGATCCACGCTGGCCGCGGTCAGATCCGCCTCCACCACCTTGCCAAGGATCTTGCCGAGCTCGACGCCCCACTGATCGAACGGGTTGATGTTCCACACCGAGGCCTGCACCAGCACCTTGTGCTCGTACAGCGCGATCAGCGCGCCGAGCGAACGGGCGGTCAGCGCGTCCACCAGGATCGTCGAGGTCGGGCGGTTGCCGGGGAAGGTCAGGTGCGGCGCGAGTTCGGGCTTGTCCGGGCCGGCGATCTTCTTTGCTTCCTCGAGCGTGCGGCCGAGCATCAGCGCCTCGCTCTGCGCGAAGCAGTTCGCGAGCAGCTTCGGATGATGGCTGGCGAGCGGGTGCTCGGGCGTGAGCACGGCGATGAAGTCGATCGGCACGATCGTCGGGCCCTGATGCAGCATCTGGAAGAACGCGTGCTGGCCGTTCGTGCCGGGCTCGCCCCAGGTCACGGCGGCGGTGGGGTAGTCGACGAACGCGCCGTCGAGCCGCGCCGACTTGCCGTTGCTCTCCATCTCGAGCTGCTGCAGGTACGAGGGCAGGAAGTGCAGCGCTTCCGAATACGGCGCCACCAGGTAGCTCTGCGAGCCGAAGAAGTTGCGATACCAGATGCCGATCAGGCCGAGCAGCACCGGCAGGTTCGACTCGAGCGGGGCGGTGCGGAAGTGCTGGTCCATCTCGTCGGCGCCGGCCAGCAGCTCGTCGAACTGCTTCGGCCCGATCGCGATCATGATGGCCAGGCCCACCGCCGACCACAGCGAATAGCGGCCGCCCACCCAGTCCCACATCTCGAACACGTTCTTCGCGTCGATGCCGAACTTGACCACTTCCTCCGGGTTCGCCGACACACCCACGAAGTGCTTCGCGAGCGCGTTCTCGGGGCAGCCGTGCGCGGTGAGCCAGTCGCGTGCCGAGCGCGCGTTGGTCATCGTCTCGAGCGTCGTGAAGGTCTTCGACACCACGATCACGAGCGTTTCCTCGGGATTGCAGCCCTCGAGTGCGCGCGACAGATCCGCGCCGTCCACGTTCGACACGAAGGCCGTGGCGAGCTCGCGCGTGGCGAGGTGGTCGAGCGCGTGCACCACCATCTTCGGGCCCAGATCCGAGCCGCCGATGCCGATGTTGATCACGTGGCGGATGCGCTTGCCGGTGTAGCCGGTCCAGCGGCCTTCGCGCACTTCCTCGGCGAAGGCGGCCATCTTCTGCTTCTCGGCCCGCACCTGCGCGTGGAACGGCGCATCCGCGGCGCTCGCGCGCAGCGCCGTGTGCAGTGCGGCACGGCCTTCGGTGGGGTTCACCACCTCGCCGGCGAACATCGCGTCGCGGCGCTTCTCCACGCCGGCTTCGCGCGCGAGCTGCACCAGCAGCTTCAGCGTGGCGTCGGTGATGCGGTTCTTCGAGAAGTCGATGGCGAGGCCGCCACCGGCGTAGGTGAAGCGTTCGGCGCGCGTCGGCGCCGGATCATTGGCGGGGGCGAACCAGTCGCGCAACTGCGCGTCGCGGATCTCGTCGTAGTGCGATTGGAGGGCAGGCCAAGCGGGGAGCGAATTCAGCGTCATGTCGGTTCTGGCGTCACAGTCGTGATTCGGATGGCGGGCGGGGCGCACGGGGCACCGCGTGCCGGCGGACTACGGAAAGCCGCGCGCACGTGTCTCTCAGGCGCGCGCGAGGTCAATCAGTATAGCGGCGTCACCGCGCGGCCTGCACGACGCGCGAATAAAAGTGCCGGTTCACGAGCCGGCGCACCGCGATGGCCAGCTCGCCGGCGGCGAGGCCGCTCGGGCCGTCGCCGAGCGCGGTCAGGCAGTCCGCGGCGAGGCCGTGCAGGTAGGTGCCGGCCAGCGCGGCTTCCCAGGCCGGCATGCGCTGCGCGGCGAACGCGGCGATCAGGCCGCCGAGCACGTCGCCGGTGCCACCGGTCGCGAGCGCCGCATTGCCGGTGGGATTCACGGCCACGCGGCCGGCCGGCTCGGCAATCACCGTGCCCGAGCCCTTCAGCACGGCCACGGCCTGGAAGCGCTGCGCGAGCGTGCGCGCGGCGGCCAGCCGGTCGCGCTGCACCGTGGCCGTGTCGGCGCCGAGCAGGCGCGCGGCCTCGAGCGGGTGCGGGGTCAGGATCGACGCCGCGCCGCGCGCGTGGCGCGCCTTGAGCGCCTCGGCCAGCTCAGTGTGCGTGGCGATCAGGTTCAGCGCGTCGGCGTCCACCACCACTGCGATGTCGAGCGCAAGCGCCGCCTTCACCGCCTCGATGCCGCGCTCGCGCGCGCCGAGCCCGCAGCCGATGCCGATCGCGGTGAGCCCGGAGGGGTCGAGCGTGCTCGCGGGATGCAGCATCAGCTCGGGGAAGGGCGGATCGTAGGGCGGCGCGTCGTCGCCGATGAAGCCGATGTGCACCTTGCCCGCGCCGGCGTGCAGCGCGGCGCGCGCGGCCAGCACCGCGGCGCCGCACATGCCGGTGTCGCCGCCCACGATCGCCACGCTGCCGAAGCTGCCCTTGTGGGTGCTCGCGCCGCGCGCCGGGAACCGCGCGGCGAACAGCGCCGCCGCGTTCAGCACGGCCGAGGGCTCGGCCGGCGCCGCGTCGATCGTGTTGATCTCGATGGTGCCCGCGTGATCGCGCCCGTCGCCGAGATACAGGCCGGGCTTGGCCGCGATGAAGCTCAGCGTGTGGCTGGCCGTGACGGCCGGGCCGTCGCCGACGCGCAGGCCGCTGTCGGCATCGATGCCGCTCGGCACGTCGAGCGCGAGCACGTTGCCGTGGGTGCCCGCACGCGCCGACAGCAGTTCGACCAGCGCCGCGAACGGCGCGCCGATCGGCCGTGCGAGCCCGATGCCGAACAGCCCGTCCACGCACCAGCCGTAGCCGTCGAGCGAGGCGGGTGGCTCGCCCGAGATCGGCACGCCGGCCTCGCGGGCCAGCGCCAGCGCCCAGCGCGCGTCCTCGGGTTTCGGCTCGACCGGCAGGCACAGCTCCACCTGCATGCCGAGCCGCAGCAGCTCCGCGGCCATCACCAGCGCGTCGCCGCCGTTGTTGCTGGGGCCGGCCGCGAGCCACACCGGGCGCGTGTCGCGTTCGGCGCGGGCGGCCAGCCACTTCGCGGCGGCCGCGCCGGCGCGCGCCATCAGCGTGTGCGGGGGCAGCGCCGCGGCGGCCACGGCTTCGGCCGCGCGCAGGTCGTCGACCGTGCCCAGGGCTTGCGGCGTGTGGGGCAGCGGGGCGGCGAACGGATCGGCCGGCGCGCCGTTCGGCGATGGCGACGCGGCGATGGACAGCGGGGAGGGGGGAGTGAGCGGCATCATGTCGGAGAGCGATGCGCCGCCCACGGGCGGCGTCAGGTGGGAAAGCGATCGACGCGCAGCGCGGCGAGCGTGTCGGCCGGCACGTGATGCCCGGTGCCGCCGAGATAATCGCTCACCACTTTAGCAGAGCCGCAGGCGAGGCCCCAGCCGGCCGGGCCGTGGCCCACGTTCACGAACACGCGCGGGTGGCGGGTCGGGCCCACCACCGGCAGGCCGTCCGGCGAGATCAGCCGCGTGCCCTGCCACGGCAGCGCGGCCGAGATCTTCGCCGCGCCCGGAATCCAGTCGTGGGTGGCCTGGCCGAGCAGCGCGAGCGCCTCGTCATTGAGCGCCTCGGGCATCGGCCTGGCCGTGTCCTTCTCGCTCTGCAGCACCGGCGCGCCGCTGATGCGCACGCGCTGATGCATGCGCGTCATGGAAATCCGCTTGATCGAATCGACCACGGTGAGGTGCGGCGCGTGCTCCTCGTAGGCGACCGGCGCCGTGAGCGCGTTCACGCGCACCGGATGCAGCGGCAGCGTCACGCCGAGCCGCTCGAGCAGCGGCGCGCTGCCGGTGCCGGCGCACACCACCACCGCGTCGGCCGAGATCACGTCCACTTCCCTGCCGCGCGCGCCGGCGCGGTCGCCCGGCTCCGGCGCGAGATCCACCGCGGCGCGGTTCGACTCCACGCGGATCGCCGTCACGGCGCGGCCGAAGCGGAACTGCACGTCGTGCTCGTCCAGCACCTGCTTGATCAGCTTCGAGAAGAGGGGGCAGTTGCCGGTGCGCTCGAATTCGAGCAGCACGCCGCCGGCGAAGGGCGGATCGGCCGGCACCGAGTGCTCGAGCGCCGTGCATTCCTCGGCGGTGAGGATCTGGTGCGGCACCTCGTTGGCACGCAGCAGGTCCAGCGCGGGCTGGGCCGCGGCCCATTCCTGCGCGTCGCGGATCACGTGCAGCACGCCGGGGCGCTGCTCGAATTCCAGGCCGAAGCGGCGCTCCACGTCGGCGATCGCGTCGCGCGACAGGTCCACCAGCGGCTTGAGCCTGGCGAACTGGGCGGTAAAGGCTTCCGGGTCGCGCAGCGCGGCGAGCGCCTTGGTGAAGCGGCGCAGCGCGCCGTTCAGGCCCGGCCGATACACCACGCCGCTCTTCTGGTCGCGGCGCTGATGCATGAAGGTGGGGCCGAACCAGACGTCGAGCGGGGTGGGCAGCACGATGCCGCCGTGCCCGTAGGTCGCCCCCTGGGCGACCGTGGCGTGGCGTTCGACGACGCAGACCCGATGGCCGGCGGCGCGCAACTGGTAGGCGGTGGCGACGCCGCCGATCCCGCCGCCGATGACGATGACATCCATGATGTGATTCGATGACGAGCTGCGCTCGCGACCCGGGGGTCTGGTCTTCCTTTGGGGGCCGTGTGGAACCCGGTGAACCGCGAATGATAGCGCCAAACCGGGCGCGGGCGGATTCGGGCATGCGCGCGAGCCTGGCTCGATTCGGGCCCGGCGCGGGCTCCGGGCGGGCGCGATGCCGCCCCGAGGTGTCCCCGACGGCCGCGCACACCGGCCGCCCGAGCGTGGCGCGCCGGCCTCACGGCGGCGCCGACCGAGCCCGAAGCGCCTTCGCGTGCCTGACTTGCGGGTATAATTACGGCCTTCCTTTCGCCCCAATGTCGCCGTTTCGCGCGACTCATCGATGTCCGTCCAGCCCATGGCTCACTTCTCGTGTTTTCCCGGCGCCGCCGCCCTGTCCGATTTCCGCCAAGCCCGCCTGCTCGACACGCTCAGGCAGATCGATGGCGATATCGTCGCCGTGCGCGGTCAGTACCTGCATTTCGTCAACGCCTCCGACGCGCTGTCCGCTGAAGACGCGGCCCGCATCGATGCGCTGATGCACTACGGCGCGCCGTTCGAGGCGGCCGCCGAGAAGGGCGCCACCGAAACCTTCGTGGTGCTGCCGCGCCTCGGCACCGTGTCGCCGTGGGCCAGCAAGGCCACCGACATCGCGCTGCACTGCGGCCTGGACAAGGTCCGCCGCATCGAGCGCGGCGTGGAATTCACGGTCACGCTGAAGGCCGGCCTGCTGGGCATGGGCGGCAAGAAGGCGCTGTCCGCCGAGGCGCGCGCCGCCGTGGCCGGCGCGCTGCACGACCGCATGACCGAAAGCGTGGTGGCCGCGCGCGAGGACGCGCACCATCTGTTCGACGAACTGCCGGCCAGGCCGCTCGGCCGCGTGGACGTGCAGGGCCAGGGCCGCGTGGCGCTGGAAACGGCCAACGTGGAACTGGGCCTGGCGCTGGCCGAGGACGAAATCGACTACCTGGTGGACGCGTTCACGAAGCTGCAGCGCAACCCCACCGACGTCGAGCTGATGATGTTCGCGCAGGCCAACAGCGAGCACTGCCGCCACAAGATCTTCAACGCCGACTGGACGATCGACGGCGCGAAGCAGGACATGTCGCTGTTCGCGATGATCCGCAACACCGAGAAGCTGAGCCCGCAAGGCACGATCGTGGCCTATTCGGACAATTCCTCGATCATGCGCGGCGCGCAGGCCGAGCGCTGGTTCCCGCGCGGCGCGGGCGCCGACGGCAAGCCGGCCGAGCACTACGGCCGCCACGTCGAGCTCACGCACACGCTGATGAAGGTGGAAACGCACAATCACCCCACGGCGATCTCGCCGTTCGCGGGTGCGGCCACCGGCGCCGGCGGCGAAATCCGCGACGAGGGAGCGACCGGCCGCGGCGCGCGTCCGAAGGCCGGCCTGGCCGGCTTCACCGTGTCGAACCTCGATTTGCCCGGCGCGCGCGAAGCCTGGGAAAACGCCCGCGACGCCGCCCAGGCCGTGGGTGAACGCAACCCGGCCGACGAATCCGCGCCTTACGGCCGCCCGGACCGCATCGCCTCGCCGCTGCAGATCATGATCGACGGCCCGCTGGGCGGCGCCGCGTTCAACAACGAATTCGGCCGCCCGAACCTCGGCGGCTACTTCCGCGTGTACGAACAGAACGTGGGCGGCACCGTGCGCGGCTATCACAAGCCGATCATGATCGCCGGCGGCATCGGCAACGTGTCCGACCAGCACACCCACAAGCACGACCTGCCGGCCGGCACGCTGCTGATCCAGATCGGCGGCCCCGGCATGCGCATCGGCATGGGCGGCGGCGCGGCCAGCTCGATGGCCACCGGCGCGAACACGGCCGAACTCGACTTCGACTCCGTGCAGCGCGGCAATCCCGAAATCGAGCGCCGTGCGCAGGAAGTGATCAACGGCTGCTGGCAGCTCGGCGGCGAGAACCCGATCCTGTCGATCCACGACGTGGGCGCGGGCGGTCTGTCGAACGCCTTCCCCGAGCTCGTGGACGGCGCCAACAAGGGCGCGCGCTTCGAGCTGCGCAAGATCCAGCTCGAGGAAAGCGGCCTGTCGCCGCGTGAAATCTGGTCGAACGAATCGCAGGAGCGCTACGTGCTGGCGATCGCGCCGGCCGACCTGCCGCGCTTCGAGGCGATCTGCGTGCGCGAGCGCTGCCCGTTCGCCGTGATCGGCGTGGCCACCGAGGCCCGCGAGCTGAAGCTGGTGGACGATCTGGCCGAAGGCAGCGATGCCTCGCCGGTGGACATGCCGATGGACGTGCTGCTCGGCAAGCCGCCGAAGATGCACCGCGACGTGACGCGCGTGAGCGTGGAACGCGAGGCAGTGGACGTCACCGGCCTCGCGCTGGCCGATGCCGCCGTGAGCGTGCTGAAGCACCCCACGGTGGGCAGCAAGTCGTTCCTGATCACGATCGGCGACCGCTCGGTGGGCGGCACCACGGTGCGTGACCAGATGGTGGGCCCGTGGCAGGTGCCGGTGGCCGACTGCGCCGTGACCGCGCTCGACTACGCCGGGTTCGCCGGCGAGGCGATGACGATGGCCGAGCGCACGCCGCTGGCCGTGATCGACGCGCCCGCTTCGGGCCGCATGGCCGTGGGCGAGGCGATCACCAACATCGCCTCCGCGCCGATCGCGTCGCTCGACAAGCTCAAGCTGTCGGCCAACTGGATGGCCTCGTGCGGCACCGCCGGCGAGGACGCCGCGCTGTACGACACGGTCAAGGCGATCGGCATGGAGCTGTGCCCGGCGCTCGGCATCGGCATTCCGGTGGGCAAGGATTCGCTGTCGATGAAGACCAAGTGGAACGATGCCGGCGTGGCCAAGGAAGTGGTGTCGCCGGTGTCGCTGATCATCTCCGCGTTCGCGCCGGTGGACGACGTGCGCCGCCACCTCACGCCGCAGCTGCGCCGCGTGGCCGAGGTGGGCGACAGCGTGCTGATCGCGATCGACCTGGGCCGCGGCAAGAACCGCATGGGCGGCAGCATCCTCGCGCAGGTCACGCAGCAGGTGGGCGACGCCACGCCGGACGTGGACGACCCCGAAGACCTGAAGCGCTTCTTCACGGCGATCCAGGCGCTGAACGCCGACGGCAAGCTGCTGGCCTACCACGACCGTTCGGACGGCGGCCTGTGGGCCACCGTGTGCGAAATGGCCTTCGCGGGCCACGCCGGCGTGTCGGTGAACGTGGACATGCTCACGCTCGACCCGAACCACGAATCCGATTACGGCGACGCCAAGGACTGGGCGAAGCAGACCAGCGGCCGCCGCGAGGACCGCACGATCCGCGCGCTGTTCAGCGAGGAGCTGGGCGCCGTGGTGCAGGTGCGCGCGAGCGATCGCGACGCTGTGCTGGCCGCGCTGCGCGAGCACGGTCTGTCCACCTGCTCGCACGTGATCGGCTCGGTGAACGAGCGCGACACCGTGGAAGTGTTCCGCGACGCCAGGAAGATCTACGGCGCGCCGCGCGCCGAGCTGCAACGCGCGTGGACCGAAGTGAGCTGGCGTATCGCGCGCCTGCGCGACAATCCGGCCTGCGCCGATGCCGAATACGACACGCTGCTGGACGCGGCCGACGCCGGCATGCAGCCGGTGCTGAGCTTCGACGCGGCCGAGGACGTCGCCGCGCCGTTCATCGCCACCGGCGCGCGCCCGCGCGTCGCCATCCTGCGCGAGCAGGGCGTGAACTCGCACCTCGAAACCGCCTACGCGTTCGACCGCGCCGGCTTCGACGCGCACGACGTGCACATGAGCGACCTGCTGGCCGGCCGCGCCAACCTGGCGGACTTCGCCGGCGCCGTGGCCTGCGGCGGCTTCTCGTACGGCGATGTGCTGGGTGCCGGCGAGGGCTGGGCCAAGACGATCCGCTTCAACGAAGGCCTGGCCGAGATGTTCAGCACCTTCTTCGCGCGCCCCGACACCTTCGCGCTGGGGATCTGCAACGGCTGCCAGATGCTGTCGAGCATCGCCTCGATGATCCCGGGCGCCGAGGCCTGGCCGAAGTTCACGCGCAACAAGTCCGAGCAGTTCGAGGCGCGTTTCTCGCTGGTGGAAGTGCAGGCCTCGCCGTCGATCTTCTTCGCCGGCATGGAAGGCTCGCGCATTCCGGTGGCCGTGGCGCACGGCGAAGGCTTCGCCGACTTCTCGCAGCAGGGCGACGCGAGCCGCGTGGCCGTGGCAATGCGCTACGTGGACCACCGTGGCCAGGCCACCGAGCGCTACCCGTTCAACCCGAACGGCTCGCCGGCCGGCATCACCTCGGTCACCACGGCCGACGGCCGCTTCACGGTGCTGATGCCGCACACCGAGCGGGTGCACCGCACCGTGCAGATGAGCTGGTCGCCGGAAGGCTGGGGCGAGGCGAGCCCGTGGATGCGCGTGTTCCGCAACGCGCGCCGCTGGATCGGCTGATCCCGACGGGATCGTGACGTGATCCCGAAGGATCGGGGTTCCGGCCCCGGTCCGCTGGCAGCAGACATGACACCGGCGCGCGCGTCGAGCGCGCCGGGGCCGAAACGCTTTCGCGGCTGACGCGGCTTTCGGTTCGTAATCCGCCGCGGCGTGCGCGCAACCCTGTGCACGCTGCGGCATAATCGACACGTTTGCATCGGCGGGCGCTCAAGAGGCGCCGGTTGTGGTGCGTATCGGCAGCTTGCGACGAGGCCCAAAGGCCGAGTGACGGCGCGAGCGCCGCTTTCCGATCCATTTTCATAGCTCCCACCACAATGCCCGCATACCGTTCCAAAACTTCCACGGCCGGCCGCAACATGGCAGGCGCGCGTTCGCTCTGGCGCGCCACCGGCATGAAGGACGAAGATTTCTCCAAGCCCATCATCGCGGTGGTGAACTCGTTCACGCAGTTCGTGCCGGGCCACGTGCACCTGAAGGATCTGGGCCAGCTCGTGGCGCGCGAGATCGAGGCCGCCGGCGGCGTGGCCAAGGAATTCAACACGATCGCCGTGGACGACGGCATCGCCATGGGCCACGACGGCATGCTGTATTCGCTGCCGAGCCGCGACATCATTGCCGACTCCGTCGAGTACATGGTGAACGCGCACTGCGCCGACGCGATGGTCTGCATCTCGAACTGCGACAAGATCACCCCGGGCATGCTGATGGCCGCGATGCGCCTGAACATCCCCGTGATCTTCGTGTCGGGCGGCCCGATGGAAGCCGGCAAGGTGAAGCTGGCCGTGCCGGGCACCAGCACGATCCAGATCAAGAAGCTCGACCTGGTGGACGCCATGGTGATGGCGGCCGACAGCAAGGTGAGCGACGAGGACGTGGCGGCGGTCGAGCGTTCGGCCTGCCCGACCTGCGGTTCGTGCTCGGGCATGTTCACGGCCAACTCGATGAACTGCCTGACCGAGGCGCTGGGCCTGTCGCTGCCGGGCAACGGCACCGTGGTGGCCACGCACGCGGACCGCGAGCAACTGTTCAAGCGCGCGGGCAGCCGCATCGTGGAACTGGCGCGCCAGTACTACGAGCAGGAAGACGAGAAGGTGCTGCCGCGCTCGGTGGGCTTCAAGGCGTTCGAGAACGCCATGACGCTGGACATCGCGATGGGTGGCTCCACCAACACGATTCTTCACCTGCTGGCGATCGCGCAGGAAGCCGAGATCGACTTCTCGATGCGCGACATCGATCGTCTGTCGCGTATCGTGCCGCAGCTCTGCAAGGTCGCGCCGAACACGAACAAGTACCACATCGAGGACGTGCACCGCGCCGGCGGCATCATGGCGATCCTGGGCGAGCTGGAGCGCGCGGGCAAGCTGCACACCGACGTGCCGACCGTGCACGCCAGGACGCTGGGCGATGCGCTGAAGCAGTGGGACATCACGCTGACCGACGACGCGGCCGTGAAGAAGTTCTACATGGCCGGCCCGGGCGGGGTGCCCACGCAGGTGGCGTTCAGCCAGGATTCGCGCTGGCCGAGCCTGGATCTGGACCGTGCCGAGGGCTGCATCCGCTCGTACGAGCACGCGTTCAGCAAGGAAGGCGGGCTGGCGGTGCTGACCGGCAACGTGGCCAAGGACGGCTGCGTGGTGAAGACTGCGGGCGTGGACGAATCGATCCTGGTGTTCGAAGGCCCGGCGCACGTGGTGGAATCGCAGGACGAGGCGGTGGAGCACATCCTGGCCGACGAAGTGAAGGCCGGCGACGTGGTGATCGTGCGCTATGAAGGCCCGAAGGGCGGCCCGGGCATGCAGGAAATGCTCTATCCGACCAGCTACATCAAGTCGAAGGGCCTGGGCAAGCAATGCGCGCTGCTGACGGATGGCCGCTTCTCGGGCGGTACGTCGGGGCTGTCGATCGGGCATTGCTCGCCGGAAGCGGCGGCAGGCGGCGCGATCGGGCTGGTGCGCAACGGCGACAAGATCCGCATCGATATCCCGAACCGCACGATCGACGTGCTGGTGAGCGACGAAGAGCTGGCCAAGCGCCGTGCCGAGCAGGATGCGAAGGGCTGGAAGCCGGCGCAACCGCGTCCGCGCAAGGTGTCGGCGGCGCTGAAGGCTTATGCGAAGCTGGTGATGTCGGCGGACAAGGGCGCGGTGCGGGATCTGTCGCAGCTCGAGGATTGAGGTTGGTTGGTAGTTTGGTTTGATGGGCGGGTTTGACGTTACTTCGTCACCGCCTGTTTCGAATATGCGCCATTCTTCGGAATGGCGCTTTTTTTTTCGTCCGCGTTATTTTGTTTTGCGGTTTTTGCGGTATTTTCTCGGCATGCGTATGTGATGTCGTAGCCCGGTTTCCGGGTTGAGTATTGGAAAACTATGACGACCCACGTGGTCATTTTCGAATTCGTCGATTGAGGTAATGACGAAACGGCCGTGGAACACCTGGGTGCGGGCACGTTGGGCGGGCTCGAAACTGGCTTCTTCCTGCCATTTACCGGCGATGCGCATCCACGGGAACGGGTTCAGGTTGTAGCGGAAGGGAACGTCGCCGCGCATCGGCGTGACGCTGGCGCAACGTAGGAATTCCCTGATGGTGACGGAGCGCTCGGAATATTGCTGCGGTACGCTATTATCTTGATCAGGTATTGCTAACTCCTTGCGTGAGTTGATAAGGGTTAGTGGTCCGTTGATGTTGCAGCGCCTGCGGGCCGCGTTACGTTACGCGGATAGCTCGGTTGGTTGATGGGGGGCGCCCGAAGGATTGCGGAGGGGATGACGCGTGAACGTAGGAGTATTTTAGGCGGGAAAGGGTAGATAGGCTTCGATCAAGGTGGAGTTGATTGATTGGTATAGATGGCTTGTTGTGGCAGACCGCATCGAATGTATGGATTTGGGATAACCGTAATCGACCCTAGCGGCCTTACGCCTTTCCGCTGAGCGGAAATTCAGGAATTCGGAAGCTTGCCCTTCGTACTGAACGCCCGAAATCCTCCGTGTACAATCTAGTTCAGCCTCAATTGGAATGACTAGAATTCAGAAAATGACACAAGAAGGTAGAGAAAAAATGGCGACAACTTGGGGATTTACAGTTAGAGATTTCGACGATGTGGCAACGCAAGAATTTCTTCGCGGAATTTTACGCACGGAACAATGCGTTCCGTTTATCGGAACGGGGTTTACTGCAGGGGAAAAGACCCGAGGTGCAACAGTACCGTTCGGATCGCAGTGGATGGAAACAATGCGGGAACAAATTCTTGCCGCAGAAGCTGAAGATAAACCTGGCCGAGAAGAGATCGGCGAGTACTCGTTCCAGGAATTGTCCGATGCTTATTTTAGGAAGGAAATCGTACCACTTAAATTGATAAAAGAGACGTTAAACAAATATTTCACCAAGACTGACATTTTAGATCCAGCCAAAAAAGAATTTCTTAGTATTCCATGGCCATATCTTTATACGTTGAACATCGACGATGGGCTTGAGCGGGAAATTGACGCGGTCAAGGTTTTGCCGAACGTTGCTTTTGCACGTCACGAAACTCGGCGATTTGTTTACAAGCTGCATGGAGATGCAGAAGACGCTCTGACCGCGCATAGTCGCGAAGATTTGAAGGTGATATTCGGAAAGGCTGATTACATTAAAAGCTTAAAAACAAATCATCATCTTCTTAATGATTTGGCAACGGACTTTTCTGAGAAGCACATACTTTTCATTGGGTGCAGTCTTGCGGATGAAATTGATATTGCATTTTCACTCGTCGACGGAAGTTCGGAGGGGAGGCGGGTTAAAAATGCACGTCTTTATATCACATCGAAGCCGCCTGCTACGTTTAAGGAAAGGACTAGGCTTCAAGATTATGGAATAACTGATATTATAGTTTGCGATTATAGTGCTTTCTATGGATTTGCGACGAAGGTTGTGGGGGAACTCAGTGCTGGTGACTCACTTGTTGAAAAGTTTATATTTGATGGACAACGTATCCCGCGCTCCAATCAAACGCTTATTCGCTATCTGATTCAGCAGGGGTGGAGGCATTCAGATGATCCTTACGATGTTTCGATCCGCAGGTTCGCTGAGAAATCTGTCAAGCAGAAATTGGAAAAGAATCCTCTCGTAGTTGTTTGGGGACGTCGTTTTTCCGGGAAAACGACATTGCTATATCGTGCTCTGCACGAAAATACTACAAGAAAGCGTTTCTTCCTGCCGTCATCAATTTCCGTCGACGATCAGCTAATGAATGCGATTTTGCGTTTGCAAGACGCGATAGTGGCAATTGATACGGAGGCTGTTCGATACGAACACTTACGTTTGCTACTTCGAAGCGCTGACCGTCTAAGTGAGAATAATACAACGGTCTTGGTGGCGGTTGCAAAAAGCGACCTCAATGCGTTTGGGCTGGATTTCGTGGATGAGGCAATACAGTTGTCTGCGCAATTTTTTAAAATTGAAGCGGATGACATCGATAAGTTGATAGGGCCGCTCGGGTTCCAGCGTTGGAAGATAAAGGATCGTATCCTCGACAATATTTTTTCAATTTCAGCTTCTCCGATTATTGAAACGATCTTAAAAGGTGAATCTAGTCTGCGCATTCGAGTGAATGAAAGTTGCGCAACGTGGAGGGAGAATAAGAAGAGCAAGCTTGAGTTTGCGGTTTTATTTTATCTTGCCATACGGCAAAGGATTTTCTCTAAGACTTATCGAGCGATTTCAAAAGATTATGGTCTAAATTACATTTCCGACTCGCATCTTGGAGGGTTTGCAAAGCAGTGGGCGCCTTTTTTGGAATTTGAAGAGGCTGATTCGATATCTCGGCGTGAAGAAAATTCGCATTGGGTTTTAATTTGCAATTCGTATGCTTGGATACAATACGCAATTCGTAACATTTCCGAATCGATTGGTGTCGAGGAGTCGGCATCAACTATTGTCGATTTATTTTCGAGTGCGAAAAAGATCGATGGCGAGGCATTTCAGTTAATTTTGTTTGACAATTTAAATTCTATCTATGAGCAAAATGTAGTGCACAAGGCGGATTGGCGAAACAAGGTTATTAAGCTTGTTTATGAAAAGCTCGCGTCTGTGATATCGCAAGAGCCGGATTATTGGCTTCAGAGGGCGAAGAGTGTCTATTATATTTCTAATGATGAAGTTGAACTGCGGGCTGCGGTGGAGTTTTGTGAGAAGGGGATCGTGGAGCACGATAGGAAGGTATCCATTAATGCAAAGCTGACAAAGGCAAATCTATTGGGTAAGCTTTGCCAAATCACGAATTTTGTTAATGATGAAGATTTGATGAAGGCTATCTCCACTTATGCTGAAGCCCTTGCATCACGCGATGAAAATCCACGATATATCGATGGTCTCCTGAAAAAAAATCGATATGGGAAGGGCTATATACGAGGTGTGTGCATGGCAGCTCAATCCCGCTTGGCACTCTTGCCGATGCGACACGATTTGAATTTTGTCGAGGCATATCTGGCCAACGGAGGATAATTCGCGTGTTAGTGACCTGGTGGCTATTAAGGCCAATGATTTGAGTGGCCCTCCACATTACAAATCGACCTTGTGAATTTACGAGGTCGAGTCGTATTGCAAAGAAGAGGATGCTTGGTGCCTGCTATGAAAAATTTCGGCTGATGTCGTATATCGAGTAATAGACATCAATTCGGCCGCCGAAAATCTAGTTGGTTACGTTGACTGGCTGCTTCTGGCAGGGACGCGAACATCTGTGAAAGGCTGAGGAAGGCAAGATGCTCTCAGATTGGAAACACATCGACAACATCTGACGGATCCCAAGATCATTGAAACGCGTGGCCATTTTCCCCATGACGAAGCGGCCACCAAAGTCATCTGATTTGCCTTGCGTGATGCCACCGCTGGTTGCGGACACGCAGCGCATGACTGAAAGACGGCAATGGACCAAGTCGTTCTCCTCTACGAAGAACGTTTCGACCGGCCATTCGGGTGATGTTCAACTCGCCTCGAACACGGAAATTCTGACACTCCCACTCGCCTCGACGCCCAAATTTTGATACTCCTGCATTGGGTCGAAAGCAACCCGTCAAATCAGTTCCCAACATGCACCGCGGTAGCCTCAAACGGTAGCCCCGGATGGCCGATCGCGCATTGCTCCCAACACCGCTGCATCGTGCGCGCGACCTGAACGGCCCCGCGCACGATGTGGTTTTCAAGGCGTATCCCAGTGGATGCCAGGTTTTACTTATGAGTAACCCGGCACTTCGGATGCACCATATCATCCGGCAACCTGACCCGGCGACGCAGCCCTGTCTCCTTCACCCGCGCCGGCGCGCCGAAAATGGCACGGTCCAGCTTGGATTCGTCGATCGGCGTGATGATCAACATCCCCTCCCACACTTCAATCTTGATGCAGTGCGCCGGGATAAAACCCGCTTGCTCGATCCACTTTCCCGACAGGCGAATGTGCGGTATCGCGCTACCAACGATGTTGCTGCCACCGCTGCGGTAATGCTCCCAGATGGTCGCCGAGTGATCGGCGAAGCGCTTCCTTGGTTTATGATCGGCGTCAGCCATGGTGAACTCCTGGTGTGAGTTGATCGTGGTCAGCGGCCCGCATGGTGTTCTAGCACCTGCGGGTCGCGCTCGTTTACGCCGCGTTCCACCTTGATCTGCCCGACATGTCTTGCCTGACGGAACGGTACAGCGCGCGCGTGAACGTGTGACCACTGTAGCGCGGCAGAGTGGAATCGGGGCGACACTGGCCATTAGGCATAGGGGAGGTGGGACTGGCGCAGCGAGTTGCCCCCCGCACCGCGGTGGCGCCGTTCACCCCTCCGGCACCCAAGCCCGCGTCCCCGGCAGCTCCGACTGAAACGCCTCCAGCACCACGATCTCCACCGGCTTCGGCGTGTTGTCGCCTTGCCCCTGAATCTTCACGATGTCCTGCGGGCACGCCGAAAACGCCACGAAGCAATCCATCTCCGCGCGCAGCGTGATGTACTCGCCCGGCTTCGTCACGGTGGGCAGCGTATGCAGCGTGATCCCGTCCGGCTGCACGCGAATGTTCATGAAGATGTTGAACGAGGCGAGGTTAGGCCGCGGCGGCGTCACGCCCAGCTCGAACATGCCTTCGAACATGTTGTCGCAGCAGTTGCGGTGATAGCCGCGCACGCCCAGCAGTTCATAGCGCTTGCGGTCGCACGCGGCCATGAACGTGTCGTGCACGCCGGGCGTCGTATCTTCCACCACCGTCAGGATCGGATGCCGCTGGTTCGTCACGAAGCTGTCGCCCACCACCGGGTTCAGCCGCTGGTTCCACACGCGCGTGGTTTCCATGCACATGTACTCGGTCAGGTCGTAGGCATTCCAGGCCCAGCAATCCACCACCTGCGTGCCGTGGGTGTTCACCACGCGCACGGCCTGGCCGGCTTCGAGACGGATTGCCTTGCCGTGTCCGGCGGGCACGGTGAGAGGGGAGCGGGTTGCGGTCATGAGCGGGACTCTGGCGGTGTGAAACGGTGAAGGAACTGGCACAGGCGTGCCGAGGAAGGGTGATCGATGACCTGCGCGGGCGGCCCCATCTCCACGATGCGGCCGCCGTCCATGAACACCACGCGGTCGGCCACCTCGCGCGCGAAGCCGATCTCGTGCGTCACCACGATCATGGTGGTGTCGCCGCCGGCCAGCCCGCGCATCACGGCCAGCACCTCGCCCACCAGTTCGGGGTCGAGCGCGCTGGTGGGTTCGTCGAACAGGATCACTTCGGGCGCCATCGCGAGCGTGCGCGCAATGCCCACGCGCTGCTGCTGGCCGCCCGACAACTGGGCCGGCATGGCGGTGTGCCTGGCGGCCAGGCCCACCTGCCGCAGCGCCTCCACGGCCACGTCGCTGGCGGCGAGCCGCGACATGCGCTTCACGGAGATCAGGCCTTCCATCACGTTCTCCAGCACGCTCAGGTGCGGCCACAGGTTGAAGCTCTGGAACACCATGCCGATGCGGCTGCGCTGCGCGCGAATCTCGCGCTCGGGGCGCGGCGCGCCGTTCTCGCGCTGGCCGATGCGCTCGCCGCCCATCCACACCTCGCCCGAATCGGGCGGGGCGAGCCAGTTCAGGCAGCGCAGCAGCGTGGATTTGCCGGAGCCGGACGGGCCCAGCAGGCACAGCACTTCGCCGCGCGCCACGTCGAGGCTCACGCCGTCGAGCACGCGTTGCGCCCCGAACGACTTCACGATGTCGCGGGCGCGCAGGGCGGGAGCAGGGGGCAGGTTCATCGTCGGTTACCGTTGCGGCGCGATGCCGTGATGGCGCGCGATCCGGCGTTCCCACCGCCGGGTCGCGTGCGTGAGCGCGGCGGTGGCCGCCCAGTAGGCGAGCGCCACCACGCAATAGACTTCGAGCGGCGCGTAGGTGTCGGACACCACGCCCTTCGCCGCGAACATGAATTCGTGCACCGAGATCACCGACAGCAGCGCGGAATCCTTCACCAGCCCGATCGCGAGCCCGGTGAGCGTGGGCAGCAGCAGCGGCAGCGCCTGCGGCGCCACGATGCGGCGCGCGATGCGTAGCGGCGACATGCCGATCGCCACGCTGGCCTCGACGGCGCCGGCCGGCACGGCGTCGATGGCGGCCTGGATCACCTGCGCCACGTAGGGCGCGTAGTAGATGGCCAGCGTGAGCACGCCCACCACGGGCGCGGGCAGCAGCAGGCCGAAATCGGGCAGCACGTAGAAGCTCACGTACAGCAGCACCAGCAGCGGCAGCGCGAGCGTGAGCGCCACGTAGCCCTCCAGCAGCAGCACGAGCGCGCGCGGGCCGCGTCGCAGCCCGGCCGTCAGCGCCACGCCCAGCACGGCGGCGCACAGGGCGCTGGCCGCGCACAGCCACAGCGTGTCGCCGAAGCCGGCCAGCAGCGCGGGAACGTAGCGGACGAGGATGCTCGGGTCGAACTGCATTTCAGGCCCCTCCGGGCGGCGCGGGCGCGCGTTGCAGGCGACGCCCGAGCCAGATCACGGGCAGCACCACGGCCAGGTAGCCCACGCTCACCAGCATCATGATCTGCGTGGACGTGTAGATGCGCGCGATCACCATCTGCCCCGCGTAGGTCAGCTCGGTCACGGCCACCACGGAGGCGAGCGGCGTGGTCTTCAGCAGGATCGTGAATTCGTTGACGAGCGCGGGCACGCTGGCCTTCAGGATTTGCGGCAGGGCGATGCGCAGCGCGATGCGCCACGGTGCCATGCCGATCGCGGTGGCGGCCTCGAGCTGGCCGCGCGTGACCACGCGCAGGTTGCCGCGCAGGATCTCGGCCGTGTACGCGCCGCTGTTCAGGCCCAGCGTGAGCGCGGCGGCCAGCATCGGGCGGCCGCCCAGGCCGATCAGCGGCAACGAGAAGAACACCATGAACAACTGCACGAGCGAGGGCGTGCCGCGCATGAAGCTGATGTACAGGCGTGCGAACCATCGCAGCGGCGCGATGCGCACGAGCTGCATCGCGAGCGCGAGATGGCCCCACAGCAGGCTGCCGGCGGCGCCGAGCAGCGTGAGCTCCACCGTCGTCACCCAGCCGTCCAGCAGCGACGGCACGCCTTGCATCACCTGGGGATCGAGCCACATGCCGTCGCCTCCGCGCCTACAGCTCGATCAGCTCTTCGGCGGCGGCCAGCTCCAGCGCGCCGGGGCGGTCGTTGCCCTCGATGCCGGTGCAGCACGCCGACACGATGAAGGTCAGATCGGCCGTCACCCGGCAGGCCACGAAGTCGCCGGCGCGCGTGGCGTTCGGCTGCGGGTGCAGGCTGCCGTCCTGATGCAGGTCCACGTGCATGAACAGGTTCACCGGATCGGGCAGTTTCGGCGGCGCGAGGCCGAGCTCGGCCACCAGCGCGGCCACCGATTCCACGCAGCCGGTTTGCCCCGCGTAGCCGTGCTGTTCGAGAAACGCCGTGGTGGAGGCGGGCAGCAGCAGGTCGTGGCGGCCGATGCTGTCCTTGCCGAGCACCATCAGCGCGCGGCGCCGGTTGCTCACCAGGCGCATGCCGGCCTGCAGCACGTACGAATTGCTGAACACGCGCGTGTGATGCACCGACAGGTAGATGTCCGAATTTTCGCGGCTGAACGCGAACATCGCCGCGCTCGCGCCGGCCTGCTTCGCCTCGATGCGCAGGATCTGGCCGGCCTTCACGTCGATCGCGCGGCTTTCGCCGGCCGGCACCGCGACGCGCGTGGGCGGCAGCGGCGTGCGTTGGGGGGAGTCTTTGAGTAGCAGCATGAGTGGGATGCGCTTACGTGGCGGAAGAGGCTGAGGCGGCGCAGGCGGCAGCGCCGGCCTGCGTCGCGTGGATCGCGATGGCGATGTCGGTCACGCGCAGGCCGTTGCCGGGAATGATGTCCTGCGGGCACGATGACACCGCACACAGCAGATCCTCGAGCACCTCGAAGGTGATGTGATCGCCGGCGCGGCTGGTCGGGTCGGTCACCTGCATGCGGCGGTCGGGCGTGACCGGGCCGTTCTGGAACAGGTTGAACGGCTCGGGCACGTCGAACGGCGAGAGGCCGTGCAGCGCGAGGCCCGAATGCATGTTGTCGAGGCAGTTGCGATGGCCCGTCACGTTGAAGTCCACGGTGAAGCGGGTGTCGTCGCAGGCCGGCACGTTCGCGTCGTGCACGCCCACCGTGTCCGCCACCACGCGCAGCAGCGGGCGGCCGAGCGAGGACACCAGCGCGTCGCCCACCTCGAAGAACAGCGAGCGCAGCGCGCGGCGCGTGTGGGTGGGCGAGAGCTTTTCGGTCTTGTCGGCGGCGGCCACCGCCACGAAGTCCGCGGCCTGCTGGCCTTCCACGTCCGTGATGGTGAGGAACTGGCCGGCCTTCACCTCGAAGGCGCGGCCGTGGCCGGCCGGGACGGTCAGCGTGCGAACGGGTTCGGTCGGATGCATCGCGGGCGGCCTCACTGTGCGGGGACGAAATCGGCCGACGGCGTGTCGAACGTCACGCCCAGATACTGCTTCTGCAGGCGCGCGAGTTCGCCGCTCTGCTTCATGGCGAGGATTTCGTCGCTGATCGCCTTGTTCAGGCGCGTGTCGTCGGGGCGGGTGGCCAGCGCGATCCATTGCGATGGGCCCAGCTCGCCGGTCAGCTTCATCTTGCCGGGGTTCTGCCTGATCACGCCCGCGAGCACGGTGAGGTCGTCGAACACGAAATCGGCGCGGCGCGTCATCAGCGCGGCCACCGTCTGATCCACGCTGTCCACGCTCACGATGGTGATCGGCGCGAGGTTCCTGCTCTTCAGCGTGTCGTTGAACTGCTTGAGGATCTGCTCGGGCGCGCTGCCGGTCTTCACCGCGGCCGTCATGCCGGCGAGCGATTCCGGCGTGGGCCTGGCGGGGAGCTTCGCGAAGTCGGCCCGCACCAGCGCGCCGTTCACCGTCTTCGCCGTGGGCACCACGTAGGCGATGCGCTTCGCGCGCTCGGCCGTGACGTTCAGCGCCGAGCCCTCCAGGTCGAACGAATGCGAGAGCAGGCCCGGGATGATGCCGCTGAACGCCATGCGCTGGTACTCGATCGTCACGCCCAGGCGCTTGGCCACCGCCGCCAGGATGGCCGGGTCGTAGCCGGTGATCGCGTTGTTCGCGTCGGTGTATTCGTAGGGCGCGAAGGTGGGATCGATGCCCACCACCATCTTGCCGTGGCGCTTGATGTCGTCGAGCGTGTCGGCGTGCGAGGCGGCGGCGTGGAACAGCGCGGCCGCCGGAATCAGGGCGGCGAGGGCGAAGCGGGCAAGGCGCGGCGAAGACATGGATCGGGCTCCGAAGGATGGGGCGGTTGACTGGGCGACCGCTTCATCAAGGCAGGATCCGTACCAGCGGCGCTGTGAAATCGGCGTTTCTGTGAAATTAATTTAGAAACATATGATTCTCAAAGGAAATTTAAGAAACACGGGTTCCAGCGCGGGTGAGGGCTGTGACAGAATGGGCGCGCGAGCCGCCGAGAGGGCTTGCACGGCCTGTGTGCAGGGCCGGCGTTTTGCACCGATGTGGGGCCGCTCGCACCGTCGCAAGACGTCCCCGTTTCCCGTCATCCACGAATCGACATGGCTTCATCATCAGCAAGAAAGGGCAAGCGCCCGACCTCCATCGAGAGCCGCATCGCGGAGCGTTACGAGCAGTTGTCGGAGATCGACCAGCGCCTCGCCGACGTGATCCTGAGCGCGCCGGGGCAACTCGCCATGCAGACGGCCACCGAGCTCGCGGCGAGCGCCAGGGTGTCGAAGGCCACCGCCACGCGGTTTTTCCAGAAGCTCGGCTACGCGTCGTACGAGGACGCGCGCGAGACCGCGCGCAACGCGCTGATGGGCGGTTCGCCGCTCTATTTGCAGGAGCGCGGCAGGAAGGAGGCGGGCGGCGGGCTCGACGAGGTGATCGAGGCGTATCTGAACCACGAGGTGACGAATCTGGCGAACACCTATCGCTCGCTCGACCGCGCGATGCTGGCCGAGGCCGTGAGCGGCATTGCCGGTGCGCGGCGCGTGGTGATCATCGGTTATCGGCACAGCCACACGATCGCCAGCATGATCCGCCGCGAGCTCGTGCAGGTGCGCGGCGAGGTGACCGTGCTGCCGGCGCCCGGCGACACGCTGGCCGAGTACATCGGCGAGCTCGACGCGAAGGACGTGGCGATCGTGATCGGGCTGCGGCGGCGCGTGCCCGCGGTGGAGCTGGCGATGGCCGCGCTGGCCGAGGCGGGGGTGGAGACGCTCTATGTCTCCGACGTGATCGCGGGGAAGCCGGCGCGGCATGCGCGCTGGGTGATTCGCTGCCAGACCGACGGCATGATGATGTTCGACAGCGTGGTGGGCGTGGCGTCGATCGTGAACCTGATCTGCTCGCTCGTGGCGGAGCGGCTGCGCGAGAAGGGGAGCGCGCATCTGCAGCGGGTGGAGGTGCTGCATCAGCGGCTGCAGGAGCTGGAGTAGGGGGGGCAGTGCGCTTGCGGCGCTTGGTCGGGTTGTCGGGTTTTTTGCTCTCGTGGTATTGGAGAGCACTGATGTGGGGCCCACCGGCCCCATCCCCCTCACTCCGCCTGCGCCACCATCCAGTCCAGCAACCAGGTCTCCAGCTTCACCGGCGGCAGCGGCCGCGTGAGGTAATACCCCTGCACCAGGTCGCAGCGCAGCTCCTTCAGCCGCGACAGCACCGCCTCGTTCTCCACGCCCTCGGCCACCACCTTCATGCCCATGTTGTGCGCGAGATCGATGGTGGAGCGCACGATGGTCTCGTCGTCCTTGTGCTCGGTCATGCCCATCACGAACGACTTGTCGATCTTCAGCTCGTCCACTGGCATCCGCTTCAGGTACGCGAGCGACGAATAGCCGGTGCCGAAGTCGTCCACCGCGAGCCGGATCCCCAGCGCATGCAGCCGGTTCAGCGTCTCGATCGCGTGATTCGGATCGTCCATGATCGCGCTCTCGGTGATCTCGATCCACAGCATCTCCGGAGGCACCGAATAGCGCACCAGCAGCGAGCGGAACGTCTCCGGCAGCGTGGACTGCATCAAATCGCGCGCCGACACGTTCACCGACACGGCCAGATCGATCCCGGCCTCGTGCCAGGTCGCCACCTGCCGGATCGCCTTGTCGGCCACCCACTGCGAAATCACCTTGATGTAGCCGGTCTGCTCGGCGAACGGGATGAACTGGTCGGGCGCCACGAAGCCGCGCGTGGGATGCTCCCAGCGCACCAGCGCCTCCACGTACTTCACGCTGCCGGAGGCGAGGTCGAGCTTCGGCTGATAGAACAGCGTGAGCTCGTCCTGCTCCACGGCCTGACGCAGCTCGCTCATCAGCGACAACCGCTCGGCGTTGTGCTGATCGTGCTTCTCGCTGTACAGCATGTAGCCCACGCTCGCGCGCTTGGCCGCGTACATCGCGATGTCGGCGCGGCTGATCAGCACGCTCATCTCGGTGCCGTGCTGCGGAAACGCCACGATGCCGATGCTCGCGCCCACGTCCACCAGCTGCCCCTCGATCGTGATCGGCTGCTCGAGCGCCTTGGTCAGCTGCGCGGCCACGCGCTGCGCGTCGTCGCTTGTGTGGCCGGGCAGCAGCACCGCGAATTCGTCGCCGCCGAGCCGCGCCACGAGGTCGGTCACGCGCAGCACGGCGCGCAGCCGCGAGGCGACCTCGCCCAGCAGCAGGTCGCCGATCGGGTGGCCCAGCGTGTCGTTCACGAGCTTGAAGCGGTCCAGGTCCATCGTCATCACGCAGAACGTGCTCGCGGCGTTGTGACGATGCGGGTCGGCCACGTTGATGGCGGCCTGCAGCCGGTCGTTGAAGCGCGCGCGGTTCGCCAGCCCCGTCAGCTGATCCGTGTAGGCGAGCTCCACGATGCGGCCTTCGCGCTCGGAAATCGCGGTCTGCATCTGGTTGAACGCGCGCGCGAGCTCGCCGAGCTCGTCCTGTCGCCGGACCTCGATCTGCTCGCTGTATTCGCCCTGCGCCACGCGGCGCGAGAAGCGTGCGAGCGCGTCCATGGGGCGCGTCAGGCTGCGTGCGGTGAGCACGCTGCCGACCACCGACAGCAACACGCCCAGCACGGTGATCACCAGCAGCGTGGTCTGCAGCTTCAGATACGGCTCCATCGCATCGCGCAGCGAGCGCTGCAGCATCACGGCGGTGGCCGCGCCGCTCGACTGCAGCGGCACCACGCGCGTGGCGAAGTTCTCGTCCGCCACGTTGGCCATGCCCGAGGGCAGGTGCGTGTGGTCCGGCAGGGAGGAGGCCAGCACGGTCCAGCCCCTGTCGCTGCGCCGCTCGAGGAAGGACACGTCCACCGAGGTCAGCGAGGCGATCTCGGTGGCCTCGCCGTTGTCGATCGCGAAGCCCATCACGATCCACCCGATCGTGAGCGGGGCTTTCACGGGCGCGACCACGACCTGATACAGCCTGCCGCCCACGGCCACGATCGACGAAGTGTCGCGCTGCTGCTCGGCGGCCTGGATCAGGCTGACCAGCGGAAACGCGGCGCCGGCCTGCATGTCGCCGCGGCTGTCGGCCATCAGCGTGCCCTGCAGGTCGGCCAGCATCATGACGTCGGCCTTGATGCGCTCGCCATGATTGCGCAGCGCGGACACGACGGTGTTCTCGTCGTGGGTGGCCACGGCCTCGCGGAAACCGAAATCGGAGGCCACCACGGCCGCGCCCTGCATCAGCTTTTCGCCGTTCGAGCGCAGCACCTGCCGGAACACGCGCGCGGCCACCACGAGCTCCTGATTCGCGTTGCTGCGCGCGTTCGACCGGATCGCCGAGCTGATCACCGTGAACGCAGCCAACTGCGCCACCAGCATCAGCAGGACGACGATGAACGTGATTTGCGTGCGCAGGCTGTGGAATCGCATGACTCGCCTATTGGGCCGACAGATTCAGCTTGAACGCGGCTGCGGTGGCGCCGGCCGCCAGTTTCTGCGCCGGCAGGGCGTTGGCGTCGGCGAGGCGGTAATGCCAGGCCGTCACGGTGTAGCCGTCCGGGGGCAGCCGGTCGAGCGTGGCGTGGCCGCTCGCGTCGGTCTTCGCGAACCACGGCGTGTCCACCACCATCACGTAGGCCACCATGGAATCGTGGATGTTGCAGCCGAGCACCACGAGGCCGGGCTTGTCGAACACCACCGGGCTCGCGGCCATGCCGTGATACAGGTGCAGCTCGAAGCGCTTGGCCGGCGAGAACGAATAGACATCGTGCTCGAAGTTGTCCTTGTTCGGGAACGTGACGAAGGTGCCGGTCTGGATCACCGACACCATTGGCACGAACTGGCGCCTGATCTGGTCGACGATGGCCGAGGTCGGTCGCGTGAGCGCGGGCCCCTTGCCGCCGGTGGGCGTGGCGTACACCACGGCGTCGGCCACGGGCGCGCCGCTCTGGTCGGTCACGCTGACCTGAATGCCGGCCGCGGCGGCGGCCGCGGCGTGCAGCGCGATCCAGCCGGCGGCGGCCGCGAGCAGGGTGCTCGGCACGGCGCGTCGGGCCAGGTTGGAAAGGGTCGCGAGCATCGGCATGGGCTTCCGTGGCAGTGAGGCAGGCAGGGCGTTCATTCGCGGTCCTGCACGTCGCGGTACATCGGCGCGAGCTTGGCGAGCAGCTTGTTCTGCGCGCGGAACGGCACGCCGTTCCTGTCCATCGCCGTCTGCAGGTCTTCCACCAGCGCGTCGAACGCGGCGCGATCGATGTTCTGGCCTTCGTGCGAGCGCTTCATGGTGCGGCCGGTGTAGGTGCACGGGCCGCCCAGCAGCACGCAGAACTGTTCGGTCAGCTTCTGCTTGATGCGCTTGATCGGCGCGCCGTCGAAATACGGCTTGGTGCGTGGATCCACCAGCAGGATGTCGTACATGTCGTCCACGATCTTCGCGATCCCGGCGGTCTCGCCGAAGGTCTTGTAGAGCGTGTCGTCGTCCGCGTGGGCGGCGGGCGCGGCCAGCAGCGCGAGCACGGCGGCGGTGCCGGCCAGGCAGGCGGCGAGGCGGTGCGTGAGCGTCGTCTTCATGTCAGAACCCCAGCTGCACGGACGCGTAGGCGCCGTGCTGATCGCGGAACGTGGCGATGTCGCCGAGCATCGTGTAGGCGAGCGTCAGCGACACGTACCTGGCCGGCGCCCAGGCGATGAACGCGTCGTACGCGTCCTGCTCGCGGG
This sequence comes from Burkholderia sp., assembly GCA_030151225.1. Taxonomy (GTDB): domain Bacteria; phylum Pseudomonadota; class Gammaproteobacteria; order Burkholderiales; family Burkholderiaceae; genus Burkholderia. The sequence goes on from JASLEG010000041.1 coordinate 43,637, forward strand.
CGAAGCCGAGGTTGTTCGGCTTGGTGCGGTACTCGGCGCCCACGGCCACGTGGCGCGACAGCAGATAGGCGGCCGACGCCTCGAACTCGGCGTGATAGTTGTTCGACTTGTCGCCGCCGAAGCCGAGCAGGCCGAACTGGTTGGCCTTGGTGAGGCGCAGCGTGCCGTTCAGCAGCAGGCTCTGGGCGAGCAGCAGCTTGGTGGCCGACAGATAGAAATCCATGCCGGAATCGCTCGTGGCGCCCACGGCCTTCACCACGGCGCCCTGCTCGTTGTGCTTGTACTGCACGCCGGCCGACACCTGCGGGATCCACGTGTCCTGATCGAGGATCGCGTCGCCGAACAGGCGCACCTTCATGCCGATCGTTTCCATCCGGAACTTGTAGCCGGCCCCGAGCCCGAGCGCCGCGCCGGCGCTGCGCGTGTCGAACTCCTGGCGCGCCACCGAGAACTCCACGCGGTTGCCGATGCCGATCGCGGCGCCGTAGGTGGTCAGCGCGAAATCCTGGGTGTGCAAGTAGGTGGCGTGCACGTTGGCGCCGAGCTGGTTGGCGGTGCCGTAGCCGGCGATCACGGCCCACGGCGTGAGGCCGCCGCCCGCCGCGCCTTCGATCTGCGACACGCCGCCGGTCAGCAGCAGCTTGCCGCCGGTACGCGGCACGTCGGGCGGGGGCGGGGTGTCGTCGGTGAGGCGGGGACGCAGCTGGCCGGTCGCGAGCGGGGCGCCCGTCGCGACCGGCTCGTCTGCGAGCGTCGCGGGGGAGTGAAGCACGAGGGCAGCAAGTGCCGCGGACGTGCGCGGCCAGGCTGTGAATCTGCAACGCATGTCGTGTCGCCAAATGAAGGTCATGGCGGTGTGCGTGTCTGACTGGCCCGTGCGCCTCGGGGGCGCGAGGTTCGTTCGATACTGGGTGGATCGCCGGGTCTCGTCGAACTGCCGCATCAGTCGGTGCAACGCCGCTGTATACCCCGCATATCGGCATGAAAAGCGCATGACTTGAGCGGCGGCGCGGCCCGGAAACGGGGGCGAGGCACGTGTGGCGGGGCGAATCGTGCCGGTTATTGCGCGGTTTGCTCGCTATGTGGGAGAAAACGGCCTGATTCGGCAATCGGCAAACGTTTGCTCGTCTCGTGAGCAAAATTGTCAAAAATGGTAAAAAAAACCGCCCCAGCGGGGCGGTTTTTCCATGCAGCCGTGGGGCTCGGCAAGATTTACTGAATCTTCGCCTGCGCGCGCAGCTTCTCTTCGAATGCCTGCAGCTTCTGCTGCACGATCTGCTGGGCGATCTGCGTCTTGACCTGCTCGAGCGGCGGGGGGGCGATCGGGCGGATGTCGTCGACGCGGATGATGTGCCAGCCGAACTGGGTCTTGACCGGCGTGTCGGTCATCTGGCCCTTCTGCAGATGCGTGGCGGCCGTCGCGAATTCCGGCACGAACGACTTCGGGTCGGCCCAGTCGAGGTCGCCACCGTTCTTGGCCGAACCCGGATCCTTCGAATACTGCTTGGCCAGGTCCTCGAAGCTGGCGCCGCCCTTGATCTTCGCGATCAGGTCCTTCGCCTGCTGCTCGTTGTCCACGAGGATGTGGTGCAGGTGGTATTCGCTGCCGGCCGCGCTCTTGGCCAGCTCGTCGTACTTCGCCTTCACTTCGTCGTCGCTCGGCTTGTTCTTCGCGACGAAATCCTCGATCAGCGCGCGCAGCACCACGGTCTGCTGCGCGATCGCCACTTGCTGCTTGACGTCCGGGCGGCTCGGCAGGCCTTCCTTCAGCGCTTCCTGCATCAGGATTTCGCGGTTGATCAGCTCCTGGCTCACCATCTTGCGCAGCTGGTCGGAATCCTGCTGACCTTGCTGAACGAGTTGCGCAACCATCGCGTCGACGCGCGCTTTCGGAATCGGCGAGCCGTTCACGACGGCGACGTTCTGGGCGAATGCCGGAGCGGCGACGAATGCGGCAGCCGCGACCCACAGGCGGGGAGATTTCAGGATCATCGGGAGGAATTCCTAAGGAAACGACTTATTGTGAAGACACGTTGAATTCATCGGGCGTGTAAGCCACGATCGCGAGCGCATGAATGCCGCGCTGCATCGCATCAGCGAGCGCATCATACACCAGCCGGTGGCGCGCCACGCGGGACTTGCCGGCGAAGGCGGCGGCCACGATCGTGACCGTATAGTGCCCGCCGGCCGAGGCACCGGCGTGACCGGCGTGCTGCGCGCTGTCGTCGCTGATCTGCAGCGACATGGGGGCGAGGGCGGCCGTGAGCCGGGCCTCGATCCGCGCGATGCGCCCGTCGGGCGTCGCGTTGAGGAAATCGTCGGACATCGTTTATTCGTCTTCTTTCAGATATTTCGCGAGCCACAGGCTCTGCAGGATGATGAACACGATCATGGCGCCGGTGGTGCCGAACAGCTTGAAGTTGACCCACTGCGACGCGGTGTAGTGATTGACCACGTACAGGTTGGCCACGCCCAGCGCCGCGAAGAACAGGCCCCAGGCCAGGTTCAGCTTGTCCCAGATCGCGTGCGGCAGCGTGAGCTGCTTGCCCATCATCTTCTCGATCAGGTTCTTGCCCGTGATGTAGCGCGCGCCGATCAGGATCACGGCGAACAGCCAGTACAGCACGGTGGGCTTCCACTGGATGAACTTCTCGTTGTGCAGCACGAGCGTGGCGCCGCCGAACACCACGATCACCACCAGGCTGACCCACAGCATGGCGTCGACCTTCTTGTGGCGCCAGGCGGACCAGCCCACCTGCAGCAGGGTGGCGACGATCGCCACGGCGGTCGCGGTGAAGATGCCCCAGACCTTGAAG
>JASLEG010000080.1 GCA_030151225.1 Burkholderia sp.
CGCCAGGGCGTTACTACATCGTCGATAGGCAATCAGGTGGGCGGCTGGGTTGGCTTTACGACTTTGCACGTGCAAATTTCTACGGTACCGATCGAAATAAATGGTTCGCGCTTTATCGGGATGACGGTAGAGTCGACGACACGACAGTCTTCAACGGTGCTCGTCGCGGTGCGTTTCGCCTCCACCCGAATGGTTGTTTCGGCCGTAGCCAAGGGTGTATAGCAATACAGGATCAGAACGACTTCGATCGGATCTCAGCCTATATTCGGGTGCAGGGAGCGACAGTGCCGATTCCTGGCAGTGACACGAAAGCGTACGGTTTCATTGAGGTGAAATGATGAAGTTCGGACGATACGCGCTGAACGTGATCGGTGCGGTCGCGATTGGCCTGCTGTTCACGAAATGGTTCATGCAGTTGCCGATCGAGACGCCGATAGCCTGGTGGATCGAGTCAGCGATGGACATGCTCGGGATGGATGTGATCGCGCACGCGGACGATGTCGAGCCGATCGGTTTCTTTCTCTTCTTGTTCGCGAGCATTGCCGGGGGCGGTGTCGTGATGTGGGCGATCAATCGGCTTGTTATCCGGCTCGTCAGGCGACAGTGACTGGTGTCGTATTGAGCGTTGCGTGTGAAGCAATGAATCGCCGATTCTGAATCAGACCTCCTTTAGATCCGCCACAAAGTCGTAGTAATCCTCCCGACAATAAGTATCGGTCAGTTCGATCGCGCGCTGGTCCGCCGAGTATCCGATTCGCGTGATCACCAACAACGCGGTTTGCGGCGCAACGCCCATCAAGCTGGCGACTTCCTCGTCCGCGTTCACCGCGCGGAAATGCTGCGAGGTACAGACCACCGTTTGCCCGCGCGCATCCAGATAGCGATAGAGCGAGTTGTCGATCGCCAACGGATCCGGGACGATCGCGACGGGCAGCGCCGACTGCTCCAGTGCCATCACGGCGCCATCCGCGCGTCGCAGTCTGCGCAAGCAAGCGACAGACGCACCGGGCATCAAGCCTAGTCGCATGGATTCATCGCGATTCGCCACGCGCAGGACTCGATCCAGCCAGACGGATTCCGGCTTGAAACCACGCTGCTCCAGCATTTCGCTCCAGCCGATCACACGAGAAAGCGGGCCGCTGGCGCGCGGCGTGATGAAACTGCCCGAGCCGCGAACGCGCCGGATCAAACCCTGCTCGGCCAGCACCGCGATGGCCTTGCGCGCGGTGATGCGCGATACGCCGACGTATTCGGACAAGCTGCGTTCGGACGGCAGTGCTTCCCCCGCGGACCAACTGCCGGCGTGAATGGCGGCTTCGATTCGCGATGCCAACTGGAGATAGAGCGGGGTGTCGCTCTGTTCGTCGGGCGTCAACTCCTGCCAGCGTGGGTCCATGGACTGCTCTTAAGCGCTTGAATTGGTGGCTGATTATATATCTGCCCTAATGGGGAGATGGGCAAGGCGCCGATAGCCGAGAACGGGGCGGATGGATGTCGTTCAGCCTGGCTGGGCGAGTCACCGAGCTTCGGCTATTGGGGCCGAGTGGGGCGGATCGTCAGGTGGGGAGATCGCCTCCGGGAGAGGTGAACGCTCCCGGATGAATTGCGGCTACTGCCCGATGATCTTCCTGGAGACGACGTAGACGTCGACACCGCTCATCGAGCACTCTTCAGACGAGGCTTCGCTGGACGTGATGATTTCGATCGTATTACCGGTGCGTTCCCGATACGTGATGTCGTAAACCTGTCGGTACAAATCCTTGCCGACCTTTTCCGATGCGATCAGTTTGGCCTTGGTCCTGGACTCGTCGAGCTTGGTCGGGTCTGTCATCCCGGCATTTTTTAGATGTACCAATCCCATGTTGATCGGCCAACTCTCGCATCTCGGCGGAGCCGCCAAGGCGACAGCCGGAATCCACGCGGCGATGAGAAGAAGGGTTTTCATGGGATTACCTGCAAGGTGCGATCTCCACTAGTCCAGATGCGACGACGAATTTGTTGATTCTGGACGATGCAGCCGCTAGATGCCTGGCCAGGGTTCTGTGTGCTGTCGCCGTGGATGAGCATGCCGGTTCTGGCGCCCAAGAGGCTGCGTTACATCAACCATGAGCGCATGGTGGTCGAGGAGACCAGTGACGGCCTATCAGTTGCACTGGCCAGTGCGATGGGCCGGCTGGTCACCACGCCGATCCAACTGGAAAGGGGCGCCAAGCCAGGCGGGCATATCCCCCCCGGCAATGGCGCCCCTCAAGCACTACCACCTACTTACTTCTCCCCATCCCCGCCCGAAGCCTTCTTCCTCGACCGAGCCACAATCCCCGCGCCAACGCTCTGCTGAATCGCCCCGCCACGTTCGCGCCGAGCCTTCCCGGCCTGATAAGAAGCCCTGAGCATGGCCAATGGCAGGATATGGTGAAACGACTCACTCCCCATCCCTTTCCCGGCATGCTGAGCCAAGTCCTTCAACGCCGAAATTCCCCCCGCGCCAACCGATCCGATCTTCATCTCGATCTGCAGCAGATTGACGATCAGCGCACTCAACCTCGCATTCCAGGGCCCGGCCTCGCTATTCCCCGCCGTCTCGAACAACTGCCGAATCGACTCATGCCAGGCATTGCGCACCGCTTCCGCGCGCTGCATTTCATGCCCGGTCTCGAACTTCGCCGCAATCGCATCCAGATGGCTGGTGGGCGCCGCCTGCGCCGAAGCCGGCCGCGCGCCGCCGCTCGCCTGGGCGTCAGCGCCACCGTTGCCGCCCGCCGCCTCGATCTGCGTATCGTCCTGCTGTTCCTGTTCCCTTCCACGGCCGCCGCCACCGCCCCGGCCGCCGTTCAGCGCATCCATGTCGTTGTTCTTGACGTCCCCGCCACCCTCATCGTCGCCGCCGGCACCCCGAGCCGAATTCCGCCGCGCCCGTTCATTCGCGCGCCGCTTGTTGCGCTGCAGGCTCGCGAACTTCCTCGAACCCTGGTTGTTGTTCTGCGCCTGGTTGGTATTGGTGAACAAGGTGCCGTTATAGGTGGTCGCCCGCTGCGCCTGCCGGGCTCCTTCCTTCGCCGACGCATTCTGCTGCGCATCCCCCGCGCGACGCAGCTGATCCGCCGCCGCCGTGGTCTGCGAGCGAATGGTGGGAGTTCGATTCAAAGCCATGAAACACGTCTCCCGATCAAAGCGGCACGGCCGTGCGCATCATCTGGTTGGCAAAATGCAGCACCGCCGCACAACAAACCGGCGCCGCCACGATGATGGTGATGGTCACCGCGATCAGCTTGATCACCTGCGGCAAGGTCTGGTCCTGCAGCGACGTGATCGCCTGCACGAACGACACCCCCAGCCCAACCACGGCCGCCACGATCACCGGCGGCAGCGAAACCGTGAGACACAGCAGCATGCCCTGCGTGGTAAACCGGATCAGCGAATCGACATCCATGTCCGAGACTCCTTACTTGTAGGTCATCACGAGACCGTGGATCAGCGTCGACCAGCCGTCCATCACCACGAACAGCAGCAGCTTGAACGGAATCGCGACGTTGGTCGGCGTGACCTGGTTCAGGCCCAGCGCGAGCAGCACGTTGGCGATGATCAGGTCCACCACGATGAAGGCGATATACAGCAGGAAGCCGATCTTGAATGCATCGGTCAGCTCGGAGAGCGTGAACGAGGGCGCCAGCACGATCAGGTCGTTCTCGCTCAACTGCTGCGCCTGCTCCTTGGGCCAGACCACCGCCGCCGAGCGCAGGAAGAAGCGCTTCTCCCGCTCCGCCGTGTGCTTCACGAGAAACGCCCGAAACGGCTCCTTCGCCGCGCCGAACGCCTGTATCAAGGCCTGCGACGGCTGCGAGGCGAGTTGCTGCCCTTCCAGCGCCTTCGAGGCCTGCATCCCGATCGGCGCCATCACGTAGATCGACACCAGGATCGCGATGCCGTTCAGCACCATGTTGGGCGGCACCTGCTGCACGCCCAGCGCGTTGCGCAGCAGGCCCAGCACCACCACGATCTTCGCGTAGGAGGTGACCACCATCGCCACGAAGGGCAGCAGGCTGATCGCGATGACGACCAGCAGCAGCCCGGTAATGTCACTGAATTGAACCATGCCGATGCGCCATGCGAATGATGCGGACCCCGAGATGCTCGCCCACCGTCACGAGCTCGCCGAAACCAACCGTCTGGCCGTGCACCACCAGGCGCAGCTGCGCGTCGGCGGCGGGCACCGGCAGCTCGACGACGTAACCCGGCCCGAGCGCGGAAAGCTGGTCGAGCGGCAGCGCGACGGTATCGATCTCGAACTGCACGGGCAGCTCGATGGCGCCGACCACGATCGGTTCGTCGGGGCGATCCGTCGCCAGGCCGATATCGGCGCGTGTCGAATCGAGTTCGTCGGACATGTACCACTCCTGAGTAAGGGTAAGCGACCGGCCGTCGAGCGCCGCGCCGGCATGCACGCGCGCATGGCCGCGGGCGCCCCAGGCGGCCACCACGCGCGGCGCGGCGCCATCGGGCGCGGCGCCTTGCAACGCGGCGGCGTCGAAGGTCGGGAACAGGCAGCGCAGCAGCACGTCTCCGGGTTCGAGCGCGGCGAGCGTGTCGACCGCGTAGCTTCGCGTGCCGACGATCGCGCTGCCCGGTAGGGTCAGCGCGGGGAACGCCGTGCGCCAGGGCTCGCTCGCCGTGCGCGCGATCAGCGCGTCGAGCGTCGCGAGCACGGCGGTGCCGAGGGCCACGGTGCAATCGATGCGGGTGTCGCCGAAGGCGACCGACAGCGCCACGGGCGGCACGTCGAAACGCGCGTCGGCTCGTGGGTCGTGTCGTGAGTCGTGTCGAGAATCGGGGCGCGGCTCGCGCCGCGCGTCGGCCACGCAGTCGGCCAGCGGCCGGCGCGTCACCGAGACGATGCGCGGCGCGTCGAAACCGAGCTGGGCCAGCGCGCCGGCCAGCGGATCGAGCAGCACGCCGGCCACGGCCTGGCGCAGCGCCAGCTCGGCGCCGCCGGGCGCGAGCATGGCCGGTGCGCCGGGGGAAAGGGACGAAGCCGCGCGATCGGGCCAGGCGACGATCGCCAGCGCCGGATGGGCATCGAGGTCGAGTTCGACGAATACCGGCCGCGGCGCGCCGCCGGGCGCGGCCACCGACAACTCGATCACGGCCGGATCGCGCGCGCCGCTTCGCGCGGGCAAGCCGGCCAGCGGCTCGGCGCGCAGCAGCGCGGCGCCGGTGGCGGCCTGCACGGCGGGGCCCAGGCGCGTGTCGTGCACGGTCTGCGAGAGGCGCGCGAGGCTGGTGTCGATGCGGCGCGGCACGGCGCGCGCGATCGGCGCGGCGGGAGGCACGGCATCGACCTCGGCAGGCGCTTCGCCGCCCGCCGCTTGATCATCGGGCTGTTGCCGCTGCCACGAAGCCTCGACCTGCGCCCCCGCCGTCCCGAACGCGGCGGGCACGGGCGCGCCCGCCGCGCGAGCGGAAGGATCGCTCGCGTCGTCGTCGCTGTCCGTCGCGCTGAGAAGGATGTCGGCCATGCGGGGGAAAGGGTTACCAGACGGTGAGTTCGATGTCGCGGACTTCGCCCCAGGCGCGCAGCGTATCGGCGAGTTCGCGCTGGAGCATCGTGCTGTGCGTCAAGAGTAAGTCCCGGGCGGCTGGGTCCTGCGCATCGAACCGAAGCAGGAGACTGAAACGCGAAAGCGACAGAGACAGCCTGGTATGCGGCAGCAGCGCGGGATCCAGCGTCATCTGCGCCTCCCAGTTGCCGGCATTTGCGATCGCAGGATCGCCACAGAAGGCGGCGATCTCGCGCGTCAGCACGCCCAGCACCTGCAGGTACTGCTGCTGCTGCATGTAGACGGCCGACACCACCGGCACGGCGGCGCGCTCCACGCGGGCCGACAAGGTATCGAGATCCTCGGCCGCCGCGCCCGCCGCCAGCGGCAGGGCCGCGGCCGGCTCGGGCAGCGCCTCCTCGCCGGCGCCCGGCGCGTAGCGCGGATCGAAATACAGCGCGATCTCGGCCTGCGGCGCCGCATCCTCGGGGCTGTCCTGCCCGCCGCCGCCCGATTGCGGCTGCTCGCGCGCGGGCAGCCGGTGCGGGGCGCGGCGCGAGGCCAGCGAGGCGTAGTCGAAGCGGCGCTCGCGCGGCCGGTTCGGCTCGGCGGGCGCGGCGCCGGGGATGATGCGCGCATTGCGCGAGTCGATGGTGGTCATGCGGTCAGCGTCACGCGGCCCACGGGTTTGAGTTCGACGTGCTCGCCGAGCTCCTGGTACGAGTACACCGCCAGCCAGCCCAGCCGCGCCTCGATCATGCGCCGCACGTAGCGGCGGATATCCATCGAGGTCACCAGCACCACGCCCTCGCGGGGCGCCGCGCCCACGAAGGACTGGATGCGGTCGATCAGGAACGCGGCGTCGTTGGGCGGCAGCGCCAGGAAGTTGCCGGTGGGCGTCTGCTTGATGGCGGCGCGGATATGCTGCTCGGCCTGCATGTCGAACAGCACCGCCGACAGCGTGCGCTCGCCCTTGGCGGCGCGATGCGCGAGGAAGCGCGAGAGGTCGCCGCGCACGTACTCGGTCAGCATCAGCATGTCCTTTTCCTTGGCGCCCCAGGCGATCAGGCTCTCCATGATGGTGCGCACGTTGCGGATCGAGACCTGCTCCTCCAGCAGCCGGCGCAGCACGTCGGCGATCCGCTGCGGCGGCAGCACCTTCTGCACTTCCGCCACCAGCCCCGGCGCGTCATGGCCGAGCTGGTCGAGGATCCACTGCACCTCCTGGATGCCGAGGAACAGCGTGGCGTGCCGACGCATCGCCGCCACGCAGGCATGCGGGATGATCTGCTCGGCGCGCCACACCGGCATCTTGGGCGGGATGGTCTTGTCGTCGAGCCAGCGCGTGGGCGTGCCGTCGGCCACGATCGCCGGGCCGGCCTCGGTGCGCTCGGCCACCGACTGCAGCTTCTCGGCGGCCGCCGCGGCCACCTCGGGCGCGAGCAGGGCGGGATCGGGAATCAGCACCTTGCTCGCCGGCAGCGTCACGGTGAGGTGGGGCACGTCGTGCACCAGGATCTCGAAGCTGTTGGCCGGCAGCGGCGCGTGGATCCACATCGTGATGCCGGGGAAGGGCAGGCCGAGCATCTCCTGCAGGGCCGCGCGCTCGGTCTCGAAGGCGATGTCGAGGGTCGGCAGCGAGAGCCGCGCGGCCAGGTCCGGGGCGATGCGCACGCCCACCGCGCAGGCGAACTGCGGCGCGCGCGGCAGGATCGGCGGCACTTCCGTCTTGGCGCCCGAGCGCTGCATCGAGGCCAGCGTCTCGGCGCCGCCGTGCTCGCTGTCGCGCGAGGACGCGGGCTTCTTCGCCAGCTTGTAGCCGGCGAAGGACAGCAGGCCGGCCAGCAGCACGAACAGCAGCGAGGGGAAGCCCGGCACGATCGCGAAGCCCAGCAGCAGCACCGCGGCGAAGAACAGCGCGCGGCTGCTGGAGCCGAGCTGGTGGCCGATCTCGTCGCCCAGCGAGCGCTGCTTGGTCTGGCGCTCGTCGGCCACCCGCGTGATCATCACGCCGGCGGCCACCGACAGCAGCAGCGAGGGGATCTGCGAGACCATCGCGTCACCCACCGACAGCACCGAGAAGCGGTTGGCCGCGTCGCCGGCCGACATGCCGTGGTAGGCCACGCCCACCGCGATGCCGGCCAGGATGTTGATCAGCGTGATGATCAGGCCGGCGATCGCGTCGCCCTTCACGAACTTCATCGCGCCGTCCATGCCGCCGTGCAGCTGGCTCTCCACCGCCAGCGTGGCGCGCTTGCGCTTGGCTTCCTCGGGCGTGAGCAGGTTGGCGCGCAGGTCGGCGTCGATGCTCATCTGCTTGCCGGGCAGCGCGTCCAGCGTGAAGCGCGCGCCCACCTCGGCCACCCGCTCCGAGCCCTTGGCGATCACGATGAACTGCACCGTGGTGATGATCGCGAACACCACCAGGCCCACCACCAGGTTGCCGCCCACCACCAGCTTGCCGAAGCTCTCGATGATGGTGCCGGCCTCGGCGTGCAGCAGGATCGACTTGGTGGAGGCGATGTTCAGCGAGAGCCGGAACAGCGTGGTGAACAGCAGCAGCGAGGGGAAGGCCGACAGCGCCGAGATGTCCGGCACGTACATGGTGATCATCAGCAGCGTCACGCTGATGGTGATGTTCAGGGCCAGCAGCCCGTCGATCATCAGCGGCGGCAGCGGCAGGATCATCAGCGAGATGATCGCCACCACCAGCGCGACGATCCCGATTTCGCCGCCGGCGGGGAGTTTCATGGACTTCAGCATCGTGGCTCCGGGTCGGCGCTCAGTGGATCTGCTGCGCCTGGTGCTGCTGTTGCGCCTCGCGGCTCGCGCCGATCGAGTCCACCCAGCGCAGGATCGCGGCGATCGTCTCGAACAGCGCGTCGGGGATCGGCTCGTCCACGCCGACCTTGTACAGCGCGCGCGCCACCGGCGGGTTGCCCACGATCGGCACGTCGGCCTCGGCGGCCGCGCGGCGGATCGCGGCGGCGGCCTCGTCCATGCCCTTGGCGATCACCACCGGCAGCGGATGCTCGTCGGGCGCGTAGCGCAGCGCCACGGCGTAGTGGGTGGGGTTGACCACCACCACGTTGGCGCGCGCCATGCGCGGCGGCGGGGCGTTGGCCATCTCGCGGGCGATCCGCTTGCGCTCGCCCTTGATCATCGGGTCGCCCTCGTCGTTCTTGTGCTCGCGCTTGACCTCGTCCTTCGACATCTTCATCTGCTTCAGGAACAGCATCTTCTGCAGCTTCACGTCGGCCGCGCCCACCACGATGAAGATCACCGCGGCGATCATCATCAGCTTGAGCAGGATGCCCCAGTACATCTGCGAGAGCTCGGGCAGCGGCTGGTAGATCGCGCCCGACACCAGCGGAATCAGGCCGCGCACCACCACCCACATCACCGCGAAGATCAGCGCGGCCTTGACGATCATCTTGGCCGTCTCGATCACCGTCTTCATCGAGAAGATCTTCTTCAGGCCCTCGCCGGGGTTCAGCGCGTTGATGTTCGGCATCACCGGCTTCAGCGCGATCTGCAGGCCCACCTGCATGCCCGAGCCCATCAGCCCCGCGAAGGCCGCGGCCAGCGCGAGCGGCACCACCGCCAGCAGCGCGATGCCGCCGAAGCGGTAGAGCCGGTCGAACATGTCGGGCAGCGAGTGATCGGTGGTGACGAAGTCGAGCGCGCTGACCATCAGCTGGCGCATCGAGTCGCGCAGATGCGAGCCGGCCGCCATCACGAAGCCGATCGCGACCGTCATCGAGATCGCGTCGGAGAGGTCCGTGCTCTTCGAAACCTGGCCGTCCTTGCGGGCGTCGCGCAGTTTCTTGTCTGTTGGCTCTTCGGTCTTTTCGTCGCTCATCGCTCGCTCGTCGCCGCGGGCGGCGCAAGCGTCCGCCGGAGCGGCGGACGGGGTGGTCGGGTTGCCAGGCTGGCAGGGCAGCGGCGCGCGGGCCGCAAGGCGAATGGCGCGCGCACGATGCCGTCGGACGAAGATAGCGTGCGGCGGCCAGGGCAGGCCGCGCGACGCGAATCGGGCGCTGCGCACGCGAAGTTCGGCGCGGCGGGCGGCGCGGATGGCTCGGTTCGCCCAGAATGCGATCGCGCCGAAAGCCTCGCCGGTTGGGGAATCTGGAAAGGGTCGTATCGCCGGCGATCCATTTCGTGACGCCGCCGTGACGCCCCGCCAGGCGCCGCCCGGGCCGGCCGCCGGCGCCCCGCCGGGCGGCTTCGCTTTCGGTGCGCTGGCTTCGCATCGCCGGGCGCGCGCGCCACGGGCCGTTGCTAAGGTTCGATGGTGCGTCCGATCGAACCCGAGCGTGGCGCGAAACATTCCGCCAGGAGAATGCGCGATGACCAACGCCACACCCGATTACCTGAACTGCAGCCCGGAGATCGTCGGAGGACTGATCGAGACGGCGTCCGACGCGCTGCTGCAGACCTTCCCGAAGGTGTCGGTGGACCCGTACGACATCGAGCTGATGCTGGACGCGCTGCGCGTGCTGCGCCCGAAGGTGCCCGAGATCCAGATGCTGGACGGCATCCTGCACATGGTGCGCAACCACTGGGACGACGCGATCCTGGTGCTGCGCGAGGTGAGCGAAAGCGCGCCGCGCTTCGCCTACGCCAAGGCGCTGCTGGCGTTCTGCCTGTCCACCAAGGGCGACGGCGACTGGAAGCTGATCGCCAACGAGGTGCTGGCCACCAACCCGACGCGCGACACGGTCGCGCTGGTGAAGGCCCTGCATGCCCGCGAGGAGCTGGTCAACGCCGTGCACGCGAGCCGCAACGGCAGCGCCTTCATTCCGCCCGCGTCGCTCGAGGAACTCAACGAGGAACTCGAGAGTCGCGGCGACAAGCCCGACACCGCCGCCCCGGCCGCCGCGCCCGTGGCCGGCATCGAATCCATGCCGTTCGGCATGGCGCTGCGCGCGTAAGCGCCCCGGCGCCGCCGAGCACTCGCTGACCCGAGGGAGCACGACGATGACTGCAATCGATTCTTCCGCGGCGCTGCGCGCGTCGCTCGAGGCGATGTCGAAGCCGGAGGCGGGCGGTTCCGCCGCCTCGCCGGCCGCCGCCGACAAGTTCAAGGCGATGATGGAAAAGCCCTCGATGGCGCCGCCCCACGAGGCGCAGAGCTCGTCGATGGACGTCGCCTCGAAGCTGGTGGCCGCGCAGGATGCCGAGTTGCAGCGCAGCGTCACGGACGCCGCCGATTTCATGCAGCGCGCGCCCGAGATGAACCTGAACGAAATGAATGCCGGTTCGATCCGCCTGACCTACGAGCTCGCGGCCACGCAGCTCGACATGGAAGCGAAGATGGGTGTCGTCAACTCGTCGAAGTCGTCGATCGAAACGCTGATGAAGAACCAGTGACGCGCGGCGCGCGAGCGCCGTGCGGTCCGCCGCGAGACTTACCTCATGCTACAGACCCGGTCCGGATGGCGGCGCGCCACCGTTGTCGGCGCGTTCGCGCTCTGCGCGCTGCTCGCCGGTTGCAAGAAGGAACTGTACGGAAACCTGTCCGAGCAGGACGTCAACGAGATGGTCGTGGCGCTGCTCGAGAACGGCGTCAACGCTTCCAAGGACACGCCCGACGGCGGCAAGACCTGGACCCTCGAAGTGGACGAGGACCAGCTGGTGCGCGCGATGGAAGCGCTGCGCTCGCGCGGCCTGCCCAAGAGCCGCTTCGACAACCTCGGCGACCTGTTCAAGAAGGACGGCCTGGTGTCCACGCCGACCGAGGAGCGCGTGCGCTTCATCTACGGCATGTCGCAGGAGCTCTCGTCCACGCTGTCGAAGATCGACGGCGTGCTGGTGGCGCGCGTGCAGATCGTGCTGCCGAACAACGACCCGCTCGCGCAGACCATCAAGCCCTCCTCGGCCGCCGTGTTCATCAAGTACCGCCCGAATTCCGACGTCGGCGCGCTGGTGCCGCAGATCAAGACGCTGGTGATGCACAGCGTGGAAGGCCTGACCTACGACCAGGTCAGCGTGACCGCGGTGCAGGCCGATCCGTCCGATCTCGCGCGCATCCCGCAGCAGCAGCGTGACGGCGCGCCGCTGGTGTGGATCCTCACCGGCATCGGCGGCGCCGTGCTGATCGTGGCCGCCGGCCTGCTGGTGGTGCTGCGTCGCAAGCTGCCGCACGGCCAGGACGGCTCGAACAACGGCGGCGGTGCCGGCGGTTCGCCCGACGATGCGGCCGCCACCGGCCTGCGTGGCCGGCTCGGCGCGCTGAGCGCGCGCCTGCGTCCGCGCCCGGCCAACTGAGCGGCACGCGCGAACGCATGACGTCCCCCGCGTTCTATCCCCCGCAGCGCGTCGCGGCCGCCCTGAACGGCTATCGCGACAACCTCGACAGCGCCGCCCTGTGGGCGGACACGTCGTGGTGCGCGCTGCCCGACACCGGCTGGCGCGACGCGCTGCTGCGCACCTCGGGTGCCGCGCGGCGCGCCTGCTCGCACGCGCTGGCGCGCGCGGCCGGCGTGCGCGAGCCGCTGTTCGGCGCGTTCGCCACGCCCGCCGTGCTCGGCACCGGCGCCGCGGCCGCGCCGGGCATCAGCCCGAAACCGAATCTCGCCCTGCTCGACGCGCTGCCCGTCACCCAGGCGCTGGCCGTGCTGCGCATGCGCTCGCTGTCGTTCCGCCGCGTGGAAGTGCGCCGCCTGATCGACAAGCAGACGCGCTCGCGCCTGGCCGACTGGACCGGCGCGCACCCGGACGCGATCGCGCAGGACGCGCACGCGGCCGACGCGCCCGACGTGGCCCACCTGACGATGAAGACGGGGCTGCCGCCGCTCGCGCGGCTGGACGCCACCGACATGGCCGCCGAAGGCTGGCTGCTGCTCGCGCGCGACGCGGGCGGCGGGCCCGGCGTGGGCGGCCCCGCCGATCTGCGGGCGCCGTCGCTCACGCGGCTCGCGCTGCCGCGCGCGTTTGCTCCGCCGGCCGCGCTGCCGGCCGCGAGCGGGCTGGACGCGGCGGGTTCGATCCGCCTGTTCGCCCGCATGCCCGAATTGCTGCCGGAGGTTGCATGGCTATTTGGTTGAGCCGTCCCGGCGACGCCCGGCATCTGCCCGACGACCACGCCGCCTACGCGCGGCTGGGCGCGGCCGCCGACGTGCTGCCGCGCGAGCTGTTCGGCTCGCTGGTGTCGCTCGACGACGCCTATGCCGCGCTCGCCGACGACCGCGCCGCGCTGCTCGAGGCCGCGCGTGCCGAGGCCGCCGCGATCGTGGACGCCGGCCACGCCGAGGCCGACGCGATCCTGGCCGCCGCGCGCCGCGAGCGCGAGGAGGCCGCGCGGCTCGGCTATCGCGACGGCTACGACCGTGCGCTCGGCGACTGGATGGAGCGCCTTGCCGAGGTGGCGAACGCGCAGAACCAGCTGCAGGTGCGCATGCGCGAGCGGCTGGCCGACATCGTGGTGTCGGCGGTCGAGCAGATCGTGCGCACCGAGAATCGCGGCGCGCTGTTCGACCGCGCGCTGTCCTCGGTCGAGCGCATCGTGGACGGCGCCACCTATCTGCGGGTGGCCGTGAACCCCGACGATCTGGACAGCGCCAAGGACACCTTCGACCGCCTCGCCACGCGCTGGCGCGAGCTGGGCCGGCCGATCCCGATGTCGGTGATCGGCGACAAGCGGCTCGCGCTCGGCGCCTGCGTCTGCGAATCCGATTTCGGCGTGGTGGACGCGAGCCTCGACACCCAGCTGCGCGCGATGCACGGCGCGGTGTCGCGCGCGCTGAAGCGCACCATGGCGGAAGCCGAGCAGGACATGGCGCGCGACGCGGCCGAGGCCGCCGCCGCGCACGGCGAGGTGGCCGCCAGCTACGCGCAGGAAGCGGAGCTGGCCGCGCACGAGGCGTTTCCGGTCGGGCAGCCGACCGAAGTGCCGGCCACCGACGACGGCGGCGCGGCCGCCGGTGGCTACGATGCCTATCCCGATCCGTACGCGGCGCAGCCGGCCTACGACGCCCATGCGCCAAGCGGCGCGCCGCCGTATGCCGATCCGTACGCGCAGCAGGCTGACGCCGAAGCCGATGCCGAAGCGCCCGCCCGCGAAGGCGAGCACACCGATCGCGCCGACCACGGAGCCGCACGATGAGAAGCGTTTCCTGGCTGGAACGTACCAACGATTTCGAGCGCCTGACCGACGCGATCGAGCGCGAGATCCTGGCCGTGCCCGCCGTGGCGCGCACCGGCAAGGTGATGGAAGTGGTGGGCACCGTGATCAAGGTGTCCGGCCTCGACGTCACGCTCGGCGAGCTCTGCGAATTGCGCTCGCCCGAGGGCGAGCTGCTGCAGCGTGCCGAGGTGGTGGGCTTCACGCGCGACGTGGCGCTGCTCTCGCCGTTCGCGCGGCTCGAGAACGTATCGCGCGCCACCCAGGTGATCGGCCTGGGCCGGCCGCTGTCGATCCAGGTGGGCGACCAGCTGCTCGGGCGCGTGCTCGACGGCCTCGGCGAGCCGATCGACGACGGGCCGCCGCTCGACACCGACGACTGGCGCCCGGTGATCGTGCAGCCGCCCGACCCGATGAAGCGGCGCATGGTGGACACCCCGATGCCCACCGGCGTGCGCGTGGTGGACGCCATGATGACGCTCGGCGAAGGCCAGCGGATGGGCATCTTCGCGCCGGCCGGCGTGGGCAAGTCCACGCTGATGGGCATGTTCGCGCGCGGTGCCGCCTGCGACATCAACGTGATCGCGCTGATCGGCGAGCGGGGCCGCGAAGTGCGCGAATTCATCGAGCTGATCCTCGGCCCCGACGGCATGGCCCGCTCGGTGGTGGTGTGCGCCACCTCGGACCGCTCGTCGATGGAGCGCGCCAAGGCCGCGCACACGGCCACCGCGATCGCCGAGTATTTCCGCGACCGCGGGCTGCGCGTGCTGCTGATGATGGATTCGCTGACGCGCTTCGCGCGGGCCGGCCGCGAGATCGGCCTGGCCGCCGGCGAACCGCCGGCGCGGCGCGGCTTCCCGCCCTCGGTGTTCGCCGAGCTGCCGCGCCTGCTCGAGCGCACCGGCATGGGCGCCACCGGCTCGATCACCGCCTTGTATACGGTGCTGGCCGAGGACGAAACCGGCGGCGACCCGGTGGCGGAAGAAGTGCGAGGCATTCTGGACGGCCACATGATCCTGTCGCGCGAGATCGCGGCGAAGAACCAGTACCCGGCGATCGACGTGCTCGGCAGCCTGTCGCGCGTGATGTCGCTGGTGGTGCCCGAAGCCCATTCGCGGGCCGCCTCGCGGGTGCGCGAGCTGATGGCCAAGCACCGCGACGTGGAGGTGCTGCTGCAGGTGGGCGAATACCAGCCGGGCCAGAACCCGCTGGCCGACGAGGCGATCGAGAAGGCCGACGCGATCCGCGCCTTCCTGTGCCAGCGCACCAGCGACTACGCGGCCTACGACGAAACCACCGGCTATCTGCACCAGCTGTCCGGGGTGCCCGCATGAGCGTGGACGCCCGCCTGAAGCGCGACCGCCGCGCGATCGCGCTGACCCGCGCGAGCGACCGCCGCCGCAAGCAGAACGAGCAGTTGCGCGTGCAACTGGTGGGGCAGCGCGCGGCGCTGGCCGAGCGCGAGGCCGAGCATGCCGCCGCGATCGAGCGCGTCGAGCAGGATCGCGCCGCGGTGCAGGCGATCGACGACCAGATCGACGCGATGATGACGGGCGCGATGCCGTTCGTGGTGGACGACTACCAGGCCTGCAAGATCGTGCGCGGGATCGCCGTGGAGCGCCTGCAGGCCAGCGAGGAGCAGGTCGAGGAGGCGCTGCAGGCGGTGCGCGAGGCCGAACAGGCGATCTTGGAGAGCAATCGCGCGATCGCACGCAACAACGGCAGCGTCGAGGCCTGCGAACAGCGCATCGGCCTGATGCGGCGCAACTACCAGCGCGCCGAGGACGACGCGGCCGACGACGAGGCCGAGGACGGCGTGCTCGCGCGCCGCGCCCGCGACAAGGCAGATTCGGCCGCCGCATGAATTCGACGCTGAACATGCTGCCGGACATGACCCATCTGGTGATGGGTTATCTGACGCTGATCGGCGTGTCGTCGATCCGCCTGTTCGTGATCATGACGATCTTCCCGCCGTCGGCCGACGGTGTGCTGCAGGGCCCGGTGCGCAACGCCATCGTGATCCTGTTCAGCACCTTCGTGGCCTATGGCCAGCCGCTCTCGTTCGGCGAGCAGCTGCACGGCGCCGCGCTGGTGGAGCTGGGCCTGCGCGAGGGCATGATCGGCCTGGTGCTGGGCTTCGCGGCCTCGTCGGTGTTCTGGGTGGCCGAATGCGCGGGCTACTACATCGACGATCTGACCGGCTACAACAGCGCGCAGGTGCAGAACCCGCTGCGCAACGAGCAGGCCACGCCCACCGCCACGCTGCTGCAGCAGGTCGCCACCGTGGCGTTCTGGAGCCTCGGTGGCATGAGCTTCCTGCTCGGCACGCTGTACGAGTCGTATCGGTGGTGGCCGCTCACCGCGCACAGCGTGGACGTGTCCGCCGTGCTCGAGGCCTTCGCGCTGCAGGAGACCGACACGCTGATGCAGCAGGTGGCCAAGCTCGCCGCGCCGGCCGTGATGATCCTGCTGCTGATCGACGTGGCCTTCGCGTTCGCCGCGAAATCGGCCAGCAAGCTCGAACTGATGGGCCTGAGCCAGCCGGTGAAGGGCGCGGTGGCGGTACTGCTGCTGGCACTGTTCGTGGGCGTGTTCGTGGACCAGGTGCGCGATCAGCTCACGCTCTCGTCCTTCACCTCGCAGTTCCGCGCGTGGGCCGATGCCGCGCACGCGAGCGACGCCCACCCCGTGGCGCATCCGGTCGATCCGAGCGCGAAGTGATGTACGCGCTGGCGACGTTTGGTGAGACATTCCCGACAAACGTTGGCGCGGAATGCGCCGGACCGCCTGAGCAAACGTGAGAGTCGGGTCGGCCCGCGTGGAATCGAGCCCGATTCTCAAATCGAAATCATTGCTGAAGATTGCTCAGGCAAAGTGAGGGTTGCAAAGAGGCGTGACGACTACATTGCTCGCATGGCGCCGCATGTCCGGTGCCCTGCACATGCAAGGAGAGTCGCTTCATGTTTTCGATGCTCTATTTCCCGGTGGTGTCCGCGCTTGCCGCCCTCGATGAGGACGACGGCAGCGGTATCGCGGCCCGCGCCGTCGATTCGATCCTCGAAGGTGAATTCGCCGCCGCCGTGCAGCAGTCCGGCCGCCGTCTCGACGATTCCGCCGCAGCCGCGTCCGCGCAGGACCTGCAGTGGCACGCCGATCTGCAACTCGTGCTCGGCTTCGATGCCGAGGCCGAGGATGCCTACCGCCGCGCCCAGCGCCGCATGCGCGCCTCGAAGGCCGAGATTCGCGTCGCCACCTGTCGCAATGCCGCCTGGCAGGCGCTGTTCCGCCATCGCATCGGCACCGCGCTCGCCTGCTTCGCCCGCGCCGCGGACGAGGCCGACGCGCATCCGTCGCGCCGCATCGAGGCACGCGTGGGCATCGCCTGCGCGCTGCACGAACTGGGCCGCACCCGTGAGGCGCTCGAGGCGCTCGATGACATCGTGGTCACCCAGCCGCGCTGGCGCGAGCTCGTCACGGTGCTGCGCTTCGACCTGATCGCCCAGCACGAGCTGCGCGCCGCGAATGCGCTGCAGGATCACGTGTACTGGCGCTCGGCCGCGCTCGCGAGCCCGGCCACCTACGCGGCCGCGCCGCGTGCCGGCTTCGCCGAGGCGCTGCAGGTGGCGGCCGGCGTGCGCGCACCGCTGCTGGCCGCGCGCGTGGCCTATCTGCGCGACCTGCGCGATGTCACCACCGGCGACCGGGATGCGATCGCCAGCGTGTGCGCCTATCTGGAGCGGGTGCGCGAGCAGGGCTTCGCCGACTATCAGCGTGCCGTGCGTCTGGAGATCGCGCTGGCCACCTTCGTGGGCGACGCGCCGCACATCGCGCAGACCATCGTGGAGCCGCTGCATCAGGGCGTGCGTGGCTCCGACACCGGCCACCGCCAGCTCGAATATCTCTACTGCGCGGCCAAGCTGCGCGAGACCCAGGGCCGCGCGCAGGAGTCGTTGCAGTGGTACAGCCGCTACGCGCTGGTCGCGATGCAGTGCCTGCGCGAGGATTCGCACGTGCGCACGCCGGCGCTGGACCGCCAGCCGAAGGCCGCGCCCGACGACGTCAGCGCGCGCCTGCCCGCCAAATACCGCCGCGCCTATCGCTACGTGCTCGACAACCTCGAGCGCGCCGACCTCTCGGTGCGCGAGATCGCCACGCAGATCGGCGTGACCGAGCGCGCGCTGCAGAGCGCGTTCAAGAGCTGCCTCGGCCTGTCGCCGAGCGAACTGATCCGTACGCGCCGCATGGAGCGCATCCGCGAGGCGCTGATCGATCACGCCGACGCGGGCGACCAGCGCGTCCTAGAAACCGCCCGCCGCTGGGGCGTGCAAAGCCGGTCCACGCTCGTGACCGGGTATCGCAAGCAGTTCCGCGAAGCGCCGTCCGAAACGCTCGAACGCTGACGTCCGGCCATCCCTCTCCCACCTCCCGAATCGACATCCATGAGAGTGAAGAAGCTTGTAGCCGCCGCGTGCCTCGCGGCGGTGCTGTCTGCCTGTCTGTCCGATGCCGCGCTCGCGGCACCCGTGCGCTGGCGCAGCGCGACGGTGCACGTGCAACTCGACGGCAAGGACCTGAAGGACGTGCTGCGCGACTTTGCCGCCAGCCAGGGGATCGCCGCCTCGATCGCGCCCAACGTGACGGGTACCGTCACGGGCCGTTTCGACCTGTCGCCGCAACGGTTCCTCGACACGCTGTCGTCGACCTTCGGCTTCGTGTGGTTCTATGACGGCAACGTGCTGTCGATCAGCAGTTCGAACGACGTGACGCGCCAGGTGCTGCAGCTCGACCACAGCGAGATCGGCCAGCTGCGCTCCACGCTCAAGCAGATCGGCCTCGACGATCCGCGCTTCCCGCTCACCTACGATCCGGTGTCGGGCACCGTGCTCGCGAGCGGCCCCGCGCAGTACGTGCAGATGATCGCCGACGTGGCGAGCCGGCTCGATGCGAGCACCGGCCACCGCAACGGCTCGGTGATCCGCATCTACAAGCTCAAGAATGCCTGGGCGACCGATCACACCGTGCAGGTGGACGGCGCCAACGTGACCGTGCCCGGCGTGGCCACGATCCTCGGCAACATGTACAGCGTGAAGTCGGGTTCGAGCGGCGGCCAGCCGAGCTCGACGCCGAACATGCAGCGCGTGCAGTCGCTCAACGACGTGTCCGGTTCGTCCACCGGCATGATGGCCAGCAGCGGTGGCAGCAGCGTGCAGCCGCCGCCGCTGCCGCCCTCGATGATGGGCTCGCAGTCGGTCGGCACCGCCGGTCAGGCCTTCGGCGGCGCGTACGACGGCGGCGGCAACGGTGGCTATTCGCGTCGCGGTGGTGGCGGTGGTGGCGGCGGCGGTTCGAACGGCGACGTGCGCGTGACCGACGGCAGCGACGGCCTGCCGGTGATCCAGCCCGATCCGATCACCAACTCGGTGCTGATCCGCGACACGCCGGACCGCGTCGGGCAGTACGGCGACCTGATCCGTCAGCTCGACGTGCGCCCGAAGATCGTGGAGATCCAGGCGCACATCATCGAGATCGACGACGACACGTTGCAGCAGATCGGGGTGGACTGGCGCGCGCACAACAGCCACGTGGATTTCCAGACCGGCAACGCGCAGCAGGCGCAGAACACCTACGACGGCCAGCTCAATCCGATCTTCGGCACGGTGTCGCAGACGAGCACCTCCACCAGCAGCTCGACCAGCAGCTCCGGCTCGCTGGTCAACGCCACGCCGGGCGGCGCGGCGATCTCGGCGGTGGTGGGCGGCGCGGGCCGCTACCTGCTGGCGCGCGTCACGGCGCTGCAGTCCACCAGCAAGACCAAGATCGACGCCTCGCCGATGGTGGCGACGCTCGACAACGTGGAAGCGGTGATGGACAACACCACGCGCTTCTTCGTGAAGGTGGCGGGCTACAGCTCGGCGGATCTGTACAGCGTCTCGACCGGCGTGTCGCTGCGCGTGCTGCCGCTGATCGTGGACGATACCGACAAGACGCGCATCAAGCTCAACGTGCACATCGAGGACGGCCAGCTCACGCAGCAGGTGGTGGACAACATCCCGGTGATCACCACGAGCCAGATCAACACGCAGGCGTTCGTGGGCCTCGGCGAGAGCCTGCTGATCGCGGGCTACACCACCGACACGCAGACCAACGGCGTGACCGGCGTGCCGTTCCTGTCGCGCATCCCGCTGCTCGGCGCGCTGTTCCGCTATCACAGCGACGATCACTCGCACAACGAGCGCGTGTTCCTGCTCACGCCGCGCGTCATCGACGCGGGCGCGTAAGCCTCGATGCGGCCGCGCGCGTGGGCTTGCGCGCGGCCGGTCGTCGCTGGTGGCTTCTTGTCCGGTCCTTGCCCCGTCTTTCCCCCGCTTTCTCCCCGTTTCCGCGTGCTTCGCATGTCGGTCGGTGGCTTCGTGCCACCGTCGGCCGTCGGCGCACGCTTGCCTATAGTGCTCTGGCCGGCATTGCAGCCGGCCATTCCTTGGGGGAGTCGTTCATGTCGTTGTCCGTCAATTCCATGTCGACGCAGCCTGTCGACCCGACCTCGCTCGATTCGAGCAGCGGCGCGGGGTCGAACGCGGCTGCGTCGCTGATGCAGATCCTGCAGCAGATCGCCCAGATGATGCAGGAGATTACCCAGGCGCTGAAGATGGCCGCGTCCGACCAGAACGGGTCGGGCCTCGGCGGCGGAGGCGGTGGTGGGGGCGGCGGTGGCGGCTACGCGCCGCAATCGCTGGCGGCAGCCTCGCCGGGTGCCGGCGCGGGCGGTGGTGGTGGTGGCGGCGGCGGTGTGCCCGCGGCAGCCACGGGCGGCGGCGGTGGTGGCGGTGGTGGCGGAGGCGACGTGCCGGCCGCGGCCACCAGCGATACGCCGGTGCAGTCGTCGGCCGGGACCACGGGCACCGGCTCGGGCACCGACGTGTCGAGCCTCGGCGGCGACAACGCGCAGAAGATCGGCACGTATTTGTCGAACATGGGCATGAACAAGGACGCGGTGGCCGGCGTGCTCGGCAACCTGCAGCAGGAAAGCGGCCTGCAGTCCGACATCAACCAGGGCGGTGGCGGCGGCGGCCCGTCGGCCAACAATGCCGACGACAACGCCAACGGCTACGGCCTCGCCCAGTGGGGCGGCTCGCGCAAGGTCGGCCTCGAGCAGTTCGCGGCCTCGCAGGGCAAGCCGGCGAGCGACCTCGGCGTGCAGCTCGACTATCTGGCCAAGGAAGTCAGCGAGAAGCCGGGCCTGATCGACGCGCTGAACAACGCCGGTTCGCCGAGCGCGGCCGCGAAGGTGTGGGATCAGCAGTTCGAGATGGCGTCCGATCCGGAAATGCAGAACCGCGATCAGTACGCGCAGCAGTTCGCGAGCCAGGGGCTGTAGACCGGTTCGTTGCTGCCCGCGCCTCGCCGTGTGGCGAGGCGCGATGCTTGGCGATGCGAACGGTCTTTCGATGCCGCTCGCTGCGATCGCAAGTTCGGCATCAAACGAAAATGGCCGGCGCACTGCCGGCCATTCGTTTGCGGCGGGGCGCCTCGCGCGCCCGCCGCGTGTCGCGCACCGCTTCCGTCAGCCGTCGTTGCGCGGCGTCGAGAGCGTGGGCATGCGGATGTGGTCCGACGGCGTGCCGTCGTCGCGCACCGATTTCGCGATCATCGTGGCACCGATGTGCCACGGGTTCGCATACGAGGCCCAGGGCTGCGCGAGCGAGGCCGTCACGCTGTGGCGGCCATGCACGGTGGGGCCCACCACGTTGGCGCGGTCCGCCGGCAGCGGCGCCGAGACCGAACGCGATTGCGGCGAGCAGCCGTGCGAGCCGTCCTGCGCGGCGCGCGCGGGCGGCAGATCGTCGAGTACCGCGTCCAGCACGGCGGCATCGAGCACGGCCGGCATCATCGCCTCGTCCGCCTCGTTGCCGGCGTCGATCGCGCCGTCGGTCTGCTCGATCCGGTAGCCGTGCGCATACATCGTGCGCAGCGCCACTCCCGATTCACCGGTCAGCTCCAGCTTGCGGCGCAGCTTGTAGATGTGCTGCTCGAGCCGGCGGCCGACGATGTCCTCGGTGCTGCCCCAGATCGCGCCGGCCAGCTGGCGGCGCGTGACGTACTCGCCGGCGCGCGAGAACAGCAGCCACGCGATCGCGAATTCGCGCGTGGTGACGCGCACGGTGCGGCCCGCGATCTGCACGGTGCTGGCCTGCTGGTCGAGCGTATACGCGCCGAGCGTGACGCGTTGCTCGTCTCGCGGGGCCGGTTCGGCCTCCACGCGGCGCATGGCGCGAAACGCGCGCGCCGCGAGCTCGTTGCGGTCGAACGGGGCGAGCACGACGTCGTCGGCGCCCGCGTCGAACGCGCGCTCCAGGCTGTCGCGATCGGTGAACGTACCCACCACGAGCAAGGGCGCGCGGCGGCCACCATAGAAGGCACGGCGGGCGAACACGGTCCGGGTGCCGTCGATGCCGGTGGCGGCGTCGACCAGGATCACACGGTAATCATCCCTGTACAGGCCGCGCGCCAGCGCGACGTCGTCTTCGAATTGGATGCATTCGACCGATGCATCGAGAAAATGCTGGCGCAGTCGTTCGAACATGCTGACGTTGGGCGTTAATACGGCGAACTTCAACCTGACCTCCTCTACTTGTCCCGCGTAGTGAATTGAGCCGGCAGGCTACTGGCACGGAGCGAAAGTACAGGCGTAGAAAATCCAAGGATGTAACTTATTGTTAACCGAAGGAAAGATATTGAGAGCTTTCAGGTGCGCAAAGCGCACTTTTTTCAAATCACGGAATGCAATGTTTAGCCATTCGGATAAACATAATGTTTCGATATGTATTTGAAAGCTTCGGCCGCGTGACTTCAGTCACAATTGAAGGCGGATTGTAATATACCTAGAATCAGGTAGAAAAACCGACCCGCCAGACAGTTTTCAGTCTGTAATGTTTAATGATATTTGGTGAGTAATGGATTTCCCGGTGTGAACGACCACGGGGAAATTCGCATTTTGGGAAATAATTATTTCTGCCTGTCCGGGGTGCTGCGATTAATGCGGATATCAAAAAGAACCGTTATTGAACGGTGCGGAACAGCAGCGGTGCGCTCGGCACCGGGGAGGACGCCGGGACAGTGTCGACCGAGGCGGTTTCGACCGTGGCGGCGTGCGCGGAGAGGCCCGCGACGGGCAGGGGCACCGAGGTGGTGGCCGCGAAGCGCGCGGCCGCGGCCATCAGCGGCGGGGTGGGCAGCAGCGAGGCCGGCAGCCGGCGCGCCGGCATCGTGACCGACGCCGTGGACAGCGCGGCCGGAATCCGCGGCAGGCGCGAATGGGTGGGCATCAGCAGCTGTGGCGAGGGCACCACCGGCAGCGTCTGCGCGGGCGGCGTGCTGCGATACAGCAGATAGGTCGCGAAATACGGCACGTACAACTGCGTGCCTTCCGTGTGGCACACGTCGCTGGCCGGCATGCCGCCGCGCGTCTTGATGCGGATCACCGCGCTCACGTCGGTCATGCGGCCGCCTTCGCCGTTGCCGGCCCGGGTGCTCGCATGGATCGCGTAGCGCACCCACGGCAGCGCGTTCGCGTCCATCACCGTGGCCGCCGCGATCTTGCCCACCGCGAAGCTGCCGTCGTAGGCGAGGAAGTAGCGGCCCGGCGCGACCGAGCCCACGTTCTCGCCGCTCGCGTCGCGCAGCGTCGCTTCCGGGCCATAAGGCTGCCAGCGCAAGGTTTGGCTCGCCGTCGCGCCCGTGGCGCCGGCCGCGCCCGGCACGGCGGTATCGGCCGCCGGCACGCGATGACATCTATATACCTGGTCGCCGGCGGCGGTCAGCGTTTCCTGCAGCGTATCCGCCGCACTGCGCAGCGAATCCGGCACGGCCGCCTCGGGCGGCGGCGGCGGCGGGCTCGCGCAACCGGCGAGCAGCGCGAGCGAGGCCGCCAGCACGGTGAGTGCGGCGGGCGCAAGGGCGCGCGGCTGCTGCGCACGAAGACGGTCGACGAGCTGGATGACGTGCATGGCCGCGAAACAGAGAGTCGGTAAACCGCTATCAGACCGTAAGCGGGGCGCGTACGCGCGCGGCGACACGAAGCGAAGCGCGGTGACGCGCAGCGAGCCGCGCGCGTGCGTTCGCGATCGCAGCCGGAGTGCCGCGTGTGCTTCGCATTTCGGGCAGGACGTTCGGATCGTTGAGTTTTCGTGCAGCAGGCGTTGACTAGTATTGACGACGGCATTGCGCCTCCTCGCCTGGGGTGGCGTGTGACGTAAACCGGAACGTCTCAATCACGGACCCTTCAAAGGAGGCCTCACATGAACATAGCTGGCGGAGTTGGCGTCAGCCTTCCCAATACCTCGTCGACGGGTGATGCAGGCGATGCTTCGAGCCTGGCAGCGCAGATCGAACCGTACATGCAGCAGAGCAGCAACATGCTGAACTCGCTGGCCGGCTCGATGCTGCAGCAGATGATGTCGCAGATCCAGCAGACGATGAAGGAAGCGAAGCAACTGGAACAACTGCTCGGCGGCGGTAGCCAGGCCGGCGGCGCAGGTGGCACGGGTGGCGCAGGTGGCGCTGGCGCTGGCGCGGGTACCGGCGCCGGCGGTGCGGGCGACGTCGGCGGCGACACGGGCGCAGGCGGCGTGGGTGGCTCGACGGGCGTCGGCGGCGGTGCGGCTGGCGACACGGGCATGACCACGCAGTCGGCCGCAGGTGCGCTGTCCTCGTACATGTCGCAGAACGGCATCGGCGCGATGGATCCGAACGAGCTGTACAAGCTCTCGCAAAGCAGCGACGCACCGGCCGACGTGAAGAACGCCGCGAAGTTCATGCTGGCGAACCCGGACATCTACAAGGCGATCGAAACCCACGACGTGGCAGGCGCGGACGGCAAGGCCGGCCTCGGCGACATGCAGTGGGCCGCCGAGGGCGGTGCCGACAACGTCGCTTCGGGCGGCGCGGGCGGTGCAGGCGGCGCGGGCGCGGGTACCGGCACGAGCGGTGCCGGTGACGTCGGCGGCGACACGGGTACGGGCGCAGGCACGGGCGTGGCCAGCACGGGCGACGGCAGCGGTGCTGCGGACGGCTCGGGCTCGCCGATGACGATGCAGTCGGCAGCGGGTGCGCTCGCCGCCTACGGCCACGAGCAGGGCATGGGCTCGATGGACATGAACGAGATCTACAAGCTCGCCACCAGCGATTCGAGCGACGTGCCGTCCGACGTCAAGAACGCGGCGAAGTTCATGATGCAGAACCCGGACGCCTACAAGGCCATCGAGACCAACGACGTGGCAGGCGCCGACGGCCTGACCTCGATCGCCAACCTCGACAAGGCCGCGCAAGGCGAGATCGCCGACCCGACCGCGAGCTCCACCGGCTCGACGGGGAGCACCTCAGGCTCGAGCGACGACGCCATGATGCAGCAGATGATGATTCAGATGATGCAGAGCTTCAGCGCGGTCAGCGGTCAGGGCCAGATGAAGATGCCGACGGCACAGGACGACGACGACGAGTCCTGAGCATGGCGAGGCCCGCACCGCGAGGTGCGGGCCTCGGCACGTCGCAACGCGAACCATCGCGAGCGGGGTGGCGCGAGCCGCCCCGCGTTTCCATACCTAGACAGATACCTTCCGCGCTCCATGACCTCGCTCTCTTCGATCTCGTATTCTCCGACGGCCAACGATCCGTCGCTGTCGGGCACGACCGACTCCTCGGGCGGGGTTCAGTCCGGCCTGGAAATGATGGAAAACCTCAACTCGCAACTCCAGCAGATGGTGAAGCAGTTGATGCAGACCGCTCAGCAACAGCAGCAGGGCTCCGATGACACGGGCGGCGATTCGTCGAGCTCGGGCAGCGGCCAGCAACTGCCGCAGATGCAGACGGATCCGTCGATGATGGCGAGTGCCGCGGGCGTGGGCGCAGGCGATGCGGCCGGCGCGGGCGCGACGGGTGCGACGGGTGGCAGCACGGCCTCCTCGTCGGCCGACGACGCCAAGTACTCGGCGCTCGATCAGTACAGCCAGACCAACGATCAGTCCGACCTCTCGAAGTGGTCGGATCTGGCCTCGCCGGATCAGGGCGCGTCGCTCGAGCGACCGCTGGCGGCCATGCAGATCCTCAGCGGCAAGACCGACGCGAACGGCAACCCGCCGAGCGCGGCCGAGAAGCAGGCGGCGATGCAGTTCGTGAACGACAACCCGTCGCTGAAGTCGGCACTGCAGAACACCGGCGCGCTGAAGTCGGACGGCACGATCGACACGAAGAAGATGGACAGCTTCATGGGCCAGGTCAGCAAGAACCTGGACCAGGCCGATTCGGACATCAAGGACTACATGAAGAAGCATCCCGACGCGGATGCGGATTCGGTCAACGTGGAGCGCTCGGCCGGCCTGATGAAGGCCTACAACGCGATCGCGGGCGAATCGGAAGGCCATCAGTCGCATGGCAAGAACAGCAACAACTACACGAGCGGCGGCAAGAACGGCGGCGGCCTGACCACCCAGAAGCAGGTGGAGGACCTCGAGAAGAACGCGGGCTTCAGCTCCGCGCTGAAGTCGGCGGCTTCGGCGTTCGGCTCGGACGGCGGCTTCGACGATCTGGACCGCAGCGGTGACGACAAGGCCACCAGCAAGCGCGATCAGGTCTATTCGACCAAGAACCTCGATCACTTCCTGTCGGACGACGCGCCCACCACGCAGGCGGGCTCGCAACAGTTCCTGCAGGACGCGAGCCTGGAGAACATCACCGGCAACACCGACATCAGCAATCTCAACGGCGACGTGATCCAGAACCCGCAGAACTACTCGCCGCAGCAGAAGGCCGCGGTGATGGTGAAGCTGATGGAAACGCTGGTGGACGTGCAGGCCGGCGGCTCGGACAAGCTCAAGAACGTCGACAAGACCGTGGCCGCGCTGCAGACCGACATCCAGAAGCTGGCGAGCGACCCGGACACGGCGGCCTACCTGCAGAAGACGGTGCCGCCGGAAATGCAGCAGATGTCGGGGCAGTTCGAGGGCGCCGGCGGCGTCACCTCGGCCGGCTCGGGCGACAGCGGCTCGGACGGCACCTCGGGCGCGACCGGCAGCGGCCAGAACGCGGGCCAGACGATCGACGACGTGCACCGTGGCCTGAGCGACTCGAAAACGGTCGCGCAATCGCTGAGCGATCTCGCCAAGGGTGACGGCGTGATGGGCCTGAGCGGCGACGCGGCCGGTGCCGAAGGTGCCGCAGCAGCAGCGGGCGGCGCGGAAGGCGGTGCCGAAGGCGCGGCAGCCGGTGCCGAAGCGGCCGAAGGTGCGGCAGCCGGCGTGGAAGGTGGCGCGGCGGCCGGCGAAGGCGTGCTCGGCGCGGTGGGCGGCGCCATGGCGGCAGCCGCTCCGGTGATGGCGGTGGGCGCGGCCGTGGTGGGCGTGGCCGGCATCATCTTCGCGATCGTCGAGGCCGTGAAGAAGAAGGAAAACCAGAAGAAGTTCGGCGACAACGTGGATCCGACGCTCAAGCAGTTCGGCATCCCGCTGCCGTCGTGATCGCGGGCTGACCGGGCCACGCGGCGGAGCGAGCGATGCGGCATCTGCTACTCGATCACCACGACGAAGTCATGCAGTTCGTGGCGGAGCGCACGGGCGAGGCACGCTACGACGACGCGCGCGCGATCGGCCTCGCGAAGGACGGCAAGCTGGTGGCGGGGGTCGTGTTCCAGGGCAACCCGCCCAACATGCTGATGCACTTCGCGCTGGACGCCTCGCGCCACGTCATCACGCCGGCCTTCGTGGCCGCCGCGTTCCTGTATCCGTTCGCGATGCGCAAGTGCCTGCGCGTGACGGGGCTGGTGCGCGTCGACAACCTCGACGCGCAGCGCCTCGACGAGAACCTCGGCTTCGTGCGCGAGGGCGTGATGCGCAGCGCGGCCAGCGACGGCACCGACATGATCCTGTACGGCATGCTGCGCGACGAATGCCGCTACATTCGCGGCCGTTATCTGAAGGCCTTCCTGAAGGAGACCGACGCGATCCCGGACCGGGCCGCGGCCTGAGATCGGCACGCGCGTTCTCCCCTGCTTCCCGCTGCGTATTCCGGCGCGCGTTCGCGATAGCGGCGATCGGCGTGCCCGCGCATCGTGCGCCGCGGCATGCGTCGGCAGGTTGCTGCGAATTCCGTTACAGTCATCGGCCCGGCCCCGTTGCAGACCTTGCAGCAGGGCCGGCGACCCCTTTCGACGGACGGATGCAAGGAGACGGCAATGCGGATTCTGGTGGTGGGCGCGGGAGCGACCGGCGGTTATTTCGGCGGGCGGCTGGCCGCGGCCGGGCGTGACGTGACGTTTCTGGTGCGCGAGGGCCGCGCCCGCGCGCTCGCGCGCGACGGCCTGGTGATCCACAGCCCGCATGCCGGCGACCTGACGCTGCGCGACGTGAAGACCGTGCAGGCCGGCGACGCCGCGCAGGCCGGTGCGTTCGACCTGATCTTCCTGAGCTGCAAGTCCTACGGCCTCGATGGCGCGATCGAATCGTTCGCGCCGTTCGTGGGCCCCGACACCGCCATCCTGCCGGTGCTCAACGGCATGCGCCACCTCGACGTGCTGACCGCGCGCTTCGGCCGCGCCAACGTGCTGGGCGGCCTGTGCCTGATCGCGGCCACGCTCGATGCCGAGCAGCGCATCGTGCATCTGAACGACTCGCAGGCGGTGAGCTTCGGCGAACTGGCCGGCGGAATCTCGCCGCGCACCCAGGCGATCGCCGACACCTTCTCGGGTACCGGCTTCGACGTGCAGGCGAGCGACGACATCATCGCGAGGATGTGGGACAAGTGGATGTTCCTCGCCACGCTCGCGGCCTCCACCTCGCTGTTCCGCGGCTCGGTGGGCGACATCCTCGCCGCGCCGGACGGCCGCGCGCTGCTCGAGGCGATGTTCGCCGAGATCGGCGCGATCGCCGCGCACAACGGCTATCCGCCCGGCGACGCCGTGAACGTGCGCGCGCAGCGCATGCTGTTCACGCCGTCGGGCATGACCGCCTCGATGCTGCGCGACGTGGAGAATCGCTCGCGCGTGGAGGCCGATCACGTGATCGGCGATCTGCTCGCGCGTGCACCGGAAGGCAAGGGCGAGCTGTCGCTGCTGCGCGTGGCGTACAACCATCTGAAAGCCTACGAGGTGCGCCTCGCGCGCGAGACCGCCAGCGCCTGAACACGCGCTGCGTGATCGCGATGTGACGTAACGTGACGAAACCGCCGGCCATGTGCCGGCGGTTCGCATTTCTGCCGCTCGCTTCGCGATTGCCGACAGGCGCGCGGCGTGTGGTGGTGTGATCGAGGTTTTGCGAGGAATTGCGCATGACCACGATCCGTTCGGCGTCGCCGTCGCCTGCCCCCAACACGCCGGACGCGAGCGGCGCGAGCCACGACGCCGCGCCAGGCCACAACCCGTCGCCCGCCGCGCCGCAGTCGCGTCATGACGCGCCGGGGCAGCTTGCCGGGCTGCCTTCGCGTTCGCCGTCGCGCGCGGCGCAGCGCGATGCGCAGGCCGGCGAGGCCCACCAGCGGCCGGCCGGCCCCGCGAGCTGGCAGAACCTGCCGCCGCGCGTGAAGACGCGGGTGGCCGCCAGCCTGCCGCCGCAGTTCGATCGCAGCCGCGCCTCGCTCGGCCAGACCGATCGCGCCACCCACAAGGCGCTCGAGACCACGCTCGCGAGCGACCGCCTGACCCACACCGCCAAGTCCGTCGAGACCGGGCCCGCCCTGCACGCCGCGCTCGCGCAGCTCGACGCGCTCGATGTCGGGCAGCGCAGGCGCCCGCTCACCGTGCTGGCCGACCGCATCGAAACGTTGCCCGAGGGCGACCGCGCCGACGCGTTCCGCGCCGTGTCCGAGGCCGTGGCGAAGCTGCCGCCGGCCGTGCAGGCCGGCCCGCTCGCGCGGCTCGGCTTCCAGGTGGCCGACCTGCCCGCGGCCGATCGCGGGGCCGCGATGGAGGCCACCTTCTCGCGCGCCGACGCCGCGCTGAAGGACCCCGCCACCCGCATCGCCGATCGCGCGCAGATCCTGGCCGGCCTGGCGTATTCGGTGCCGGGGCTGCAGGGCGCGCCGGCGCAGCAGGCCGCGCTCTCGCGCGTGCTCGGCCATCTCGACGCGCTGCCGGCCGAGTCGCGCGGCGAGGCGATCCGCAGCCTCGGCTTCCGGCTCGATCAGTTCGATCCGTCGGTGCGCCAGGGCGCGCACGACGGCGCGTTCGCGCGCCTCGATCCGGCGGCCGGCGACGCCAACGGGCCGGCGCTCGCGGCGCTCGCCTCGTCGCTGAATCATCTGCCGGACGTCGACGCGCGAGCGGGTGCGTTCGCGACGGTGATGACGGCCACCCAGGCGCTCGGCGAGGCCGCGCGTGGCCCCGCGCTGAACAATCTCGCGCAGCAGATCGCCTTCCTGCCGCCGGCCGCGAAGTCGAATGCCGTGGCGGACGGTTTTGCTTCCGTGCGCCCGCTCGCGAGCCAGGACCACACGCAGGCGCTGATGAATCTCGTGATCATGACCAAGGCCGCGCTCGAGCCGCACGAGCGGCCCGCCGCGTTCGACGCCGCGCGCGCGACCGCCGCGAAGCTCGATGCCGTGCCGCAGGCGGTCACGCTGCAATGCGTGTCGCTGGCGGTGGGGGATCTGCCGCCGGAGGCGCGCGGCGAGCGCTATCTGTCGACGGGGGCGGCGATTCAGGCGCTGCCGGCGGAATTGCACGCGCTGCCGATGCAGCAGTTGCACAGCCAGTTCGCGAGCCTGTCGGAAGCGGAGCAGACCAGGGCGCGCGAGGAGGGGCTCGCACCCTGAGCGCGAGCGCACGAATGCGCGGCGTGGCTCGCATTTCCGGCCACGCCGCGCGATCGAAAAAACCAGTATTTCCCCGGATTCCGCTCATCAATAACACCGGCTCCGGTTTTTGAAAATCGGGGCGAATCCGGGACGAGATTCCTCACCCGGCGATCGAGCGGCTTGCTACGATCTGCGTCGAAGCGTGCGACAAAATCAAACGTGGAGACGACGAAATGAGCCAATACGGGCCATTGAAACTGCATGTGCCGGAGCCGACCGGGCGGCCGGGCTGCAACACCGATTTTTCCTACCTGCGACTCTCGCCGGCCGGCGAGATGCGCAAGCCGCCGATCGACGTGGCGCCCCTCGACACGGCCGATCTCGCCTACGGGCTGGTGCGTGTGATCGACGACGACGGTCGCGCCGTGGGCCCCTGGGCCCCCGATCTCGATCGCGACCGCCTGCGCGCGGGCATGAACGCGATGCTGAAGACGCGCGTGTTCGACTCACGCATGCTGATCGCGGCGCGCCAGAAGAAGATCTCGTTCTACATGCAGAGCCTCGGCGAGGAAGCGATCGGCGTGGCGCACACCTTCGCCCTCGACAACGGCGACATGTGCTTCCCCACCTATCGCCAGCAAAGCATCCTGATCACGCGCGAGGTGCCGCTGGTCGAGATGATGTGCCAGCTGATGTCGAACGAGCGCGATCCGCTCAAGGGCCGCCAGCTGCCCGTCATGTACTCGAACCGCGCGGCCGGCTTCTTCACCATCTCGGGCAATCTCGCCACCCAGTTCATCCAGGCGGTGGGCTGGGCGATGGCCTCGGCCATCAAGGGCGACACGCGCATCGCCTCGGCCTGGATCGGCGACGGCGCC
>JASLEG010000097.1 GCA_030151225.1 Burkholderia sp.
ATATCGTTTGCATACGGCCGGACTCCGTCCGCCATTTTCGCCGCATCGCTACTCGATGCCCGCCGCCCCGAGCCACCACCTCCCCCGGCCGGCCGACGCAGAAACCCCTGCAGGCGCTCGACGCCGGCGTCGAGCCGCGCCACGTCGCACGCATAGCACCAGCGCACGAAGCCCTCGCCCTCGTCGCCGAAGGCGCGGCCCGGCGCGAGGCCGAGCCCCGCCTCGCGCACCAGGCGCTTGCAAAACGCGAGGCTGTCGTCGGCGCCGGGCAGGCGCAGGAACAGGTACATGGCGCCGTCGGGCGCGGCCACCTGCACGTCGGGCAGGCCGTTCAGCGCAGCCACCAGGTGATCGCGCGCGCGGCGCAGCGCGCCGGTGAATTCGGCCACGAACGGCTCGCCGTCGCGCACCGCGGCCACGCCGGCGGCCTGCACGAAGCCCGGCGCGCAGGAGGTGTTGTATTCGACGAGCTTGGCGAGCGCGCCCATCGCCTGGGTCGGTGCCACCAGCCAGCCGAGCCGCCAGCCCGTCATCGCCCAGGCCTTCGAGAAGGAGTTGACCGCGATCACGCGCTCCTCGCGCGTGGCCAGATCGAGGAAGGACGGCGCGCCGCCGGGCCCGAAGCCGAGTCGCTCGTATACCTCGTCGGCCACGATCCAGATGCCGTGACGGCGACAGTGTTCGAGCACGGCCACCTGTTCGGCCGCCGACATCGTCCAGCCGGTCGGGTTGTTCGGCGAATTGACGAACAGCATGCGGGTGTCGGGCGTCAGCGCCGCCAGCAGCCGGTCGAGATCGAGGCGCCAGCCGGCCGCGTCGTGCACCAGCGACACGCATTCCACCTGCGCGCCGAGGATCTTCGGGATTTCGACGAGATTCGGCCAGAGCGGCGTGATCGCCACCACGCGGTCGCCGGCGCCCACCAGCAGCTGCGCCGCGAGCATCAGCGCATTGACGCCCGCGCTCGTCACGGCGACGTGCTCGGCACGCGTCTCGCCGTGGCGCGCCGACGCGTAGCCGGCCAGCGTCTCGCGCAGCGCCATCGTGCCGAGATTGTGGGAATAGAACGTGTCGCCGCGCGTGAGCGCCTCGCTGGCCGCCTCGCGGATGAAGGCCGGCGTGACGCGATCCGACTCGCCGAACCAGAACGGCAGCACGCCCTCCACGCCGAAACCGGCGTTCGCCACCTCGCGAATCAGCGACGGACGCAGCGCATCCACCGCCATGCGCACATCCGGTGCGCACCCCGTGTTGTTGCCGAAAGCGTCCAAGCGCCCTCCTCGTCAGTGTGTGGCCGACAGTGTAGCGGCGCGCGCGCCGGTACGGCGTGGCGCCTGCGCCAGCAAGGTGCTGCCGGCTCAGCCCAGGTCCTCGACGCGTGCCGGCATCTCGCGCACGAGGCCCCAGATCGCGTCGGCAGCCGGCGACAGCGAGCGATCGCGCCGCCGCACCAGCTCCACGGTGCGCTCGGCGCGCGGCGTGAGCGGCCGCGCCACCAGCGCCGAGCCGGCCGGCAGCGGCAGCGACAGCCACGGCAGCACGCTCACGCCCACCCCGGCCTCGATCAGGCCGAACACCGTGGCCGAATGGCCGAGCTCCTGCACCACCGAGGCGCCGACGCGATGCAGGCTCAGCGCCGCATCGATCAGCGGCCGGCTGCCGGACGCGTAGTCGAGCAGCACCAGCCGCTCGCCGTCGAGCACGGACCACGGCACCTCGTCGTGCCCGGCGAGCCGATGATCGGCGCGCATCACGAGGCAGAACGAATCGGTCATCAGCGGCTCGCACACCAGATCGCCGGCCGGCAGCGGCCCGATCACCACGCCGAAATCCACCTCGCCCGACTTCACCTTGCGCAGCACGTCGCTCTGCACGTCGTCACGCAGGCCCAGCGTGACGAACGGAAACTGCCGCTCGGCCTGGGCCACCACGCGCGGCATCAGCCGGCAGGCGATGGTCGGGCTGGCGGCCACCACCACGCGGCCGCGCCGTTGCTCGCCGATTTCGCGGATCTCGCGCAGCGCGTCGTCGAGATCGCCGAGCAGCCGCGACACGCTGGCCACCAGATTCCCGCCCGCCTCGGTCAGCTGCACCTCGCGCGTGGTGCGGTCGATGAGCTTGAGGCCGATCTCGCCCTCGAGCTCGCGCACGCAGCGGCTGACCGCCGACTGCGTCAGACCGATCTCGCCGCCGGCGCGGCTGAAGCTGCTCAGGCGCGCCACCTCGATGAACACGCGCAGCTGGCGCAAGGTCACATTCATTGCTCGTCCTCATCAATCCTGCCCGTCGATGCGCAATTGTAGGGCCATTGCGCACGCCTGCCCCGCAATGAGTCGGTGCGGTGCAGCACATGCCCGCACGCACGCCGTACGGGCCAGATTGCACAAGATTGGTGATTGTCCCGATTTGCCCCAGGGGCATTTTGGCGTCTTATACGCCCCTAGCTGACTTGGCCGTGAGCCCGGTACGACGCGGCTTTCAGGGGGATTGCCGCAGGCTTGGCACGGTTCGTGCATTAAGTCCCGTACAGGGCGCGGGAGCCCTCGGATGCACGACAGGCGGTAAGAGACGTGATTCGGGGGAGACGGCACCCCCACCCGGCATCCGATGCGGATTGGGTGCTTGAAGAGTGCGCGGCGCAGGGCAGCGCACCGGAGTTAGCTTCGCTGAGGTGAGGACATGATGCTGTTCGACGATTTGAAGGATAACGAATGGGCGCTGGTCGAA
>JASLEG010000153.1 GCA_030151225.1 Burkholderia sp.
CCCCCGAGACGGGGCGCGCCGTCTTGCGGCGTCGCGCCCCTTCTCGCATTCGGATCAGGGTGAAGCGGTCGCTTCAGTCGGCCCCGGCCGCCGCGGCGAGCAGGCGGATCTGCTTGATCTGGCGTGTCCAGCGCGTGAGCACGGCGTCGCGCTGGTCGTCGAGTTCGAAGCTGATGCCCGAGGTGAGCCGCGCATAGCCGACGCGCTGCGCATCGCCACCGACCAGCGTCGCGCGAAAGCAGGCAAGCCCCGCCACCGCTGTGCCGTCGCCGGCCGGGCGGTCGGTCACGCCGGCCGGCGCCACGCGCAGCCGGGCCTGGTGGAAGGCGCCGTCGGCCACGAAGCTCAACACGGCCGCGCGCTCGCGCGCCAGCAACTGCGCGCCGCGCGAGCGCGGCCACAGCGCCAGCATCAGCGAGCGCGCGTCGGGCGCATACAGCTCGCCCACACTGAGCAGGGTGGTGCGCGCATCGGGCGGCTCGACCTCGCGATCGACCACCACCAGCGAAGCCGTGAAGCGCAGCTTGTCGGCCAGCGCCTCGCCGTCGAACAGCGCGAGGCAGGCCGGCGACCACGCCTCGAACGCCCAGCGCTCGAGCGCGGCGCGTTCTGCGGGTTCGGTGCTCATCTCGGAGGAATCCTGGCGGACGGCACGCGGCGAGCCCGCGCGCCGGGTGCCGCGATCAACGGAAGAACACGTGCTGGGTCAGCTTGGTGAGCGGATACTGCACGCCGGGCTGGATCCGCGAGGGCAGATCGAGCGGCTTGAGCAGCATCTTCACGCACATGTCGGCCGACAGGTGGCGGCGCACCAGCTGATTGACGCGCGTCGCGCGCTCGCGGTTGTAGGCCGTGTCGCGCACCTTTTCCGGGTAGCGCACGGCGAACACGTGGCGCAGCGCGATCTCGGAATCCTCGTTGCGGATCTCGAGCAGGCGGCGCAGCAACGCGCCGAGCACGGCGAAGCGGCCATTGCCCTCCACCGCGTTGTACTTCTTGAAATACTTGAGGAAGTGCTTGTAGTGGCGCACTTCGTCGGTGCGGATGTTGTTCGTGATTTCCTTGAGCACCGGCTCGTCGGAGCAATCACTGATCGCGCGGTAGAGCGTGGCCGTGCCCGTCTCCACCACGCAGCGCGCCACCATCTCGAGCGCGCGCGTCTTCTCGAAGGCCTCCAGCGAGCAGGTCTTGGAGTATTCGTCGAAGAAGTTGCTGAACGCCAGATCCCAGTCGAACTCGGGCCAGACGTGGCCGATGTAGGCCTTCAGCGCCCGGCCGTGCTGCAGCTCCTCGTGTTCCCACTGCTCGTTGAGCCAGTCGGCGACCTCGGGATCCTCGCCGAAGAACTGGCTCAGGTTGCTCGTGTAGAGGTCCGAGCCGCTTTCGATGAACGAGGCCGCGCACAGCAGCAGCAGCAGGTCTTCGTTGGCGGCGGCCTTCTCGCGGTCCACGCGCGATAGGTCGATGTCTTCGATGCGCCAAGGCATCACATGCTTCGTTTCGGCAAGCATCGTTGCGCTCCAAGCGCTTCGCTCCGTCGGCGCGGCCGGCGTCGTACGGCAGTCGATCCGGCTGACGGCCCGTCGGAGGAAGCGGATTCAGTGAATTATTCGATCTGGATCGCTTATGTTATCCGGAACTTCCCGAACGTGCGCTCCAGTCACAGACGGTTGCACATTTGTGCGGTTCCTTGTAGCACGGGGCCCAGCGCGCGTCGATCCGCGCGAAAGCATTCTGCAATCCTGCCGAAATCCGCGAGCGCCCGGCCGGGCTGCTCGCGACGCGCCCGCCAGCGGCTCAGAATCCGGCCGCCAGCCCGTCGCGACGGCTGTCGCTGGCCGCCACGTAGCCGCGCTCGGCGTCGTCCGGGTCGAGCCGCCAGATGAACTGGCCGGAGCCGAAATCCATGTAGGCGTCGTCGATCGACTGCAGGCGGTGGCCGCGTGCCTCGAGCGCGGCCACCGTCGCGCGGTCCAGCGTGGGCTCGACGTCGAGCGTGAAGTCGCGGTTGACCTTCCAGCGCGGCGCGCAGCACGCGGCCTGCGGCTGCTGCCCGTAGGCGAGCATGCGCACGACGGTCTGCAGGTGGCCCTGCGGCTGCATGTCGCCGCCCATCACGCCGAAGCTCATCACGGCTTCCTGGCGGCCGTCGCGCTGGCGCGTGAGGAAGGCCGGGATGATGGTGTGGAACGGCCGCTTGCCGCCGGCCACCACGTTCGCCGAGGCCGGATCCATCGAGAAGCCGCAGCCGCGGTTCTGCAGCGAGATGCCGTAGCCGGGCACCACCAGCCCCGAGCCGAAACCCATGTAGTTCGACTGGATGAAGCTGACCATCATGCCGCGCTCGTCGGCCGCGGACAGATAGATCGTGCCGCCCGAGCGCGGCATGCCGGGCGCGAACGCGGTGGCGCGCGCCGGATCGATCTGTCTGGCGCGCTCGGCCAGGTAGGCTTCGTCGAGCATCTGCTCGGGCGTGACGTCCATCGTGCGCGGGTCGGCCACGTAGCGGTACACGTCGGCGAACGCAAGCTTCATCGCCTCGATCTGCAGATGCTGCGATTCGGGCGAATCCACCGGCATCGATTCGAGATCGAAGCGCTCGAGGATGCCGAGCGCGATCAGCGCGGCGATACCCTGCCCGTTCGGCGGAATCTCGTGCACGGTGTGGCCGCGGAAGGTCTTGCCGATCGGCTCGACCCATTCGGGGCGGTAGGCGCGCAGGTCCTCGGCGCTCAGCGCGCCGCCGGTCTCGCGGGCGAACGTGGCCAGCGCAGCGCCGGGCTCGCCCTCGTAGAACGCGCGCGCGCCGTCGCGGGCCAGGATCCGCAGCGTGGCGGCGTGGCCCGGCAGGGTCACGCGCTCGCCCACCTCGGGAGCCCGCCCGTGCGGCATGAAGGCGGCCGCGAAGCCGGGCTGCGCGTGCAGCGCGGGCACGGCGGCGGCCCACTTGGCCGCGACGATCGAGGCCACCGAATGGCCGCGCTCGGCCAGCTCGATCGCCGGCTCGAGCAGGTCGGCGAACGGCAGCGAGCCGAAGCGCGCATGCAGCGCTTCCCAGCCCGCGATCACGCCGGGCACGGTGACCGTGTCCCAGCCGCGCTGCGGCTGGCGCGCGTGGCCGTTGGCGTCCTCGCCGTGGCGCGCGCGGAAGAACCCGGGATTCCAGGCCGCCGGCGCCACGCCCGAGGCGTTCAGGCCCGACAGCCTTTCACCGTCCCACACCAGCGCGAACGCGTCGCCGCCAAGGCCGCACGACACGGGCTCGACCACCGTGATGGCGGCCGCCGCGGCGATCGCCGCGTCCACCGCGTTGCCGCCCTTCCAGAGCATGCGCAGGCCGGCCTGCGCGGCGAGCGGCTGCGAGGTGGACACCACGTTGCGCGCGAACACGGGCTGCCGGATCGACGGATAGGGGTTCTGCCAGTTGAAGCGGGTCATGCGGCGACTCCCGGAAAGAGGTGGAGGGCACGATGATGCCGCGAATCGCGCCGACCTGCCGTGCCGGATTTCGAAAATGGAATGTTCGTTCGCGCAGAGTGCTTACAATGAGAGCCCGTTTCCGCCCCGAGCCCAGCCACGCACCATGACGACCCGCGACCCGCGCCTCACGCTGAATGCCCGCCAGCAGGAACTGCTCGAATGGGTGCAGCGCGACGGCTTCGTGACCATCGACGACCTTGCGACCCGCTTCGACGTCACGCCGCAAACCATCCGGCGCGACGTGAACTGGCTCTCGGACATGAACCTCCTGCGCCGCTATTACGGCGGTGCGAGCCTGCCGACCAGTTCCGAGAACGTCTCGTACACGGCCCGCCAGCGCATGTTCCACGACGAGAAAAGGCGTATCGCCGCGCTCGTCGCTTCGCATATCCCCGATCAGGCGTCGCTCTTCATCAACCTCGGCACCACCACCGAGGAGGTAGCACGCGCGCTCAACCGGCATCGCGGGTTGCGCGTGATCACGAACAACCTGAACGTGGCCAGCATGATGAGCGGCTATCCGGATTGCGAGGTGCTGGTGACGGGCGGCATCGTGCGGC
>JASLEG010000253.1 GCA_030151225.1 Burkholderia sp.
ATGTGTTGTGGTCGCACGCCTCTGCAAACGCTTATCGCGGGCAAGGAGGTATGGCGTGAAAAAGTGAGCCACCTGAATCTGATCTGACAGTCATGCACCGTCGGAACGGGTAACTGTCAGATCGGGTCGCGACTTCTACACTTCAAGTATCGATGCGCTGCGCACATCGAACGGCTCCCCTATTGGGGAGGCCGACGCGACATGCATGAGCTGCATCCAGACGTCGGCCTGGCTTTCGTCGAGTTGGACGCCGGTGAACCTAATCACCACGTCGCGGCGGCTGATCAAGATGTGATCGTTGAGAAAGCGTCGCTGGTGGGTTTTCGACAGAGGGGCGAACAGGCTGCTTCGGGCAATGTGATTTGGCATTGCCCGCATGGTCGGCTCGAGGCCGGGCAGGAACATTTGGCGAGGCCGTGCGAGCTCGCGTGCCGCACGCTCTTGAATTCGCGACCACATCTCAGTGCTTAGGACGCTTGGAGGCTGCGGCGATTCGAGCGCCCTCTGCGAGCGGAGCGCATCTTTGCCTTGCGAAGCATTCATCGCTCGGCCCCCGTGCTGTAGTCGTAACCTTGCCGCTTGGCGTCGCCCTCGATCCAACCGGAAAGGTAAGAGAAGGCGTCAAGACTGGCGGGGCATGGCGTCATGGCTCGGCCGGTTTCGCCGGCCTCAAAGCCAGCCCGCCAAGCATCGGAATCAATCCGCGGGCCGATGTTCATCGCGCCCCCTGGGCTGGCGACCGAGATTCGACCGTTTGGCGCTGCCAGGCTGCTTGCTGCGCTTTTGTTGGCCGGCCGCAGGGGCGTCGGGCTGCAGGGGGCGGTGGTTCCCGACTTGCGTTGATCCAAGCAAGAACGTCACTTTCCCACCAGCACAGCCGCCGGCTGTTGGGCATCTTGAAAGGGCGTGGGATCAGGTGGAGGTACTTGGCGTTCGTCGCGCAAGTACGAATGGTCGTCGGTGCTTTACCGATCAGTCGGGAGAGTTCTTCGATGAATAAGACGCGTACTGGCGCGTCTCCCTGGACGGGGAACGGGGCGGACATGACACCTCACACGGGCTCGAAAGCGCGGTGAGGGGTAGGTGTCAACAGTCCTCACGTGTGTGGGCCCCGTGCGGGTGTCTGGCGGACATCGAGCAGGACTGTAATGAACGTTTGCGCTTCGTGCATTACTGTCTTTGCCCCCGACGCCTTAGTTGTTCAAAGGCGCAGCGTTTCGTGTCGAGCTATCCCATACACTGACTTCGCTCGACGCTCCAGCGTCATCGCGGCAGCGCAGAACGTCGCCGCAAATCCAGCATTCCTGGCCATGATTCTGGCAGTCATGAATGCCGACGTGGGAGAAGATAGTACAAAAGAAAATGTCCCGTCAACTGACGGGACATTCTTGGGACAACCAGAGGTAGAATTTACTCTAACTCGACATGAATATCGAGTTGTACGAGCATCGATAAACCCCTGATTCTTCGGGAATTCTTTGGTGGGCGGTACTGGGATCGAACCAGTGACCCCTGCCGTGTGAAGGCAGTGCTCTACCGCTGAGCTAACCGCCCAAAGAGCCTTGAATTATGACGGGGCTTGGTAACTTCGTCAAGCACTTTTTTCGTCTCATTCCATCCGGCGGGATGCGATTCGTGCCGTGGCGGTGCCGTTGCGCGAATCGAGGCGTGACTATAACGGCATCGTTCACTTTTTTCCAGCATTATTTTTCACCGGCATGTCCGCCTGCCTCCGAACGACGGATCGCCGCGTCGAGGCAGGCGTCGAAACGCGTGGCCACCGGCTCCTCGCCGCCCGCGCGGCGCAGCCGCAGCGTGCGTGATTCGAGCGTGTCGCCGGCCAGCGGCCGGAACGCGAGCCGCTCGCCCCCCACCCGGTGCAGCGCGCGCGGCACCAGCGCCACGCCCATCCCGAAGCCGACCATCGACAGCACCGTTTGCCACAGCCGCGCCTCGTGGCGGATCAGCGGGCTGAAGCCGGCCGCGATGCACTGCGCGACGATCAGGTCGTGATAGTGAGGCGCCGCGTCGCGCGGGAACAGGATGAAAGGCTCGGCCGCCAGCGCGTCGAGCGCCACGCGGCGACGCCGTGCGAGCGGGTGCGCGGCCGGCAGGCAGCACACGAACGGTTCGGTGTAGATCGTGGCCGCGTCCACGTCGGGCGGAAACGCACCCCAGTGCGCATAGCCGATGTCGATCTGCCCGCGCCGGATCGCGCTGGCCTGGTCCTGCGTATTCATCTCCTTGAGCACGATCTCGACGTTCGGGTTGTCGCGCTCGAACTCCTCGACCGCCTCGGGCAGCCCGCGATACAGCATCGAGTTGACGAAACCCACGCGCAGCCGCCCGGCCAGGCCCGAGGCCGAGCGCATCGTGAGCCGCCGCGCCTCGTCGGCCTGCAGCAGCAGGCGCCGCGCCTCGCCGAGCAGCACCGCGCCGGCATTGGTCAGCGCCACCGACTTGTTGCTGCGCTCGAGCAACTGCACGCCGAGCTCGCCCTCGAGCTTGCGGATGTCGAAGCTCAGCGCGGGCTGCGAGATGAACAGCCGCTTCGCCGCGCGACCGAAATGCAGTTCCTCGGCCACCGCTGCGAAGTAACGCAATTGCTTGAGGTCCATCCGATCCTCGTCGTCGACGATAAGCAGCGTCTATCGTACGTGACAAATCCTGTATTGGACGTTTATCGATCGCGAACCTACGCTCGTCGAACAAAAGCCGACAGGAGACGATTCCATGAACGACCTCAGTCATACCCCCGTCGCGGCGGCCGGCAATATCCCCGACAGCCGCGGCATCAATTTCTTCGACAGCGATCCCGAATACGCGGCGCTGCTGCGCCTGCATCTCGGTGACGCCCATTACGCGGCGCTCGAGCCCACCCTGCGCTCGCTCGGCCAGCGCGCCTCCGACGAACTCGACCGCTGGGCACTGCGCGCCGACAAGCACCCGCCCGTGCTCGAGGCGCGCACCCGGCGCGGCGAGCCGCTGCAGCGCATCGACAAGCACCCCGACTACGTCGCGCTCGAGCGCGTGGCCTATGCCGAACTCGGTCTCGCGGCGATGAACCACGAAGCCGATCCGCCGCCGCCGCTGGTCAAGTACGCGCTGACTTTCCTGTTCGTGCAGGCCGAGTTCGGCCTGTGCTGCCCGGTCAGCATGACCGATTCGCTCACGCACACGTTGCGCCGCTTCGGCTCGCGCGAGCTGGTCGAACGCTACCTGCCGCGGCTCGCCTCGCGCGACTTCGACACGCTGTTCCAGGGGGCGATGTTCATGACCGAGCAGGCGGCCGGCTCCGACGTGGGCGCGATCGCCACGCGCGCCGTGCGCGAGGGCGGCAGGGACGGCGAGTCCGTCTGGCGCCTGTACGGCGACAAGTGGTTCTGCTCGAATCCCGACGCGGACCTCGCGATGGTGCTCGCGCGCCCCGACGACGCGCCGCCCGGCATCCGCGGGCTCGGCCTGTTCCTGCTGCCGAAGACGCTGCCCGACGGCAGCCGCAACGCCTATCGCATCGTGCGCCTGAAGGACAAGCTCGGCAGCCGTTCGATGGCGAGCGGCGAGATCGCGCTCGAGGGCGCGCAGGCCTGGCTGATCGGCGAGGTCGGGCGCGGCTTCCACCAGATGGCGGAGATGATCAACCTGTCGCGGCTGTCGAACGGCGTGCGCGCGGCCGGCCTGATGCGGCGCGCGCTGACCGAGGCGCTGCACGTCGCGCGCCACCGCGAGGCGTTCGGGCGCCGCCTGATCGACATGCCCCTGATGCGCCGCCAGTTGCTGAAGATGCTGCTGCCGGCCGAACAGGCGCGCTCGATGTTCATCCATCTGGCGATGCGCATGGGCGACGCCGCGGCAGGCGACGCGCAGGCCGCGTCCTGCGTGCGGGTGCTCACGCCGCTCGTGAAGTTCCGCGCCTGCCGCGACGCGCGCCGCGTGACCGGCGACGCGATGGAGGTGCGCGGCGGCACCGGCTACATCGAGGAGTGGAGCGATGCGCGGCTCGTGCGCGACGCGCATCTCGGCTCGATCTGGGAAGGCACGAGCAACATCGT
The DNA here is from genome assembly GCA_030151225.1 of Burkholderia sp. Taxonomy (GTDB): domain Bacteria; phylum Pseudomonadota; class Gammaproteobacteria; order Burkholderiales; family Burkholderiaceae; genus Burkholderia. Next base: position 4,053 of record JASLEG010000253.1, read on the forward strand.
GGCGCTCGACGTGGGCCGCGCGATCCATCACGATCACGCGCTCGCGCCGCTGCGCGCGTGGCTGCAGGGGCTGCTCGACGCTGCGCGGCTGCCCGATCGCAGTCGCCACCCGCTGTCGGCCACGCTCGCGCGCACCTGCGAGATGGCCGGCGCGGTGGCGGAGGCACGCGACGACGAACACATGCGCCATGCGGCCACGGCGCTGTACAACGTCACCACCGCGATCCTGATGGCCGTCGACGGCATGCGGCTCGCGCCCGATTACCGCCGCCTCGCGCTCGCCCACCTCGTGCTGCGCCACCGGCTGATGCCGGTCGATCCGCTCGGGCGCGATGGCGCCGACGGGCAGGACGCGATCGTCGGCGCGCTGCTGAACGACCGCGCGATCACGCTCGATGCCGCGCTGCGACTCGTGCCCGATACCGGGTTGGCCGGGGTGGCGGCGTGAGCGCCGGGCTCGGTGCGCTCGACGGCCTGAAGGTCGTCGACCTGAGCCGCGTGCTGGGCGGCCCGTACTGCACGCAGGTGCTGGCCGATCACGGCGCGCGGGTGGTCAAGGTGGAGCCGCCCGCCGGCGACGAGACGCGCGGCTGGGGCCCGCCGTTCCATCACGACGACGCGTGGTACTTCGCGGGCGTGAATCGCAACAAGGCCGGCATCGTGCTCGATCTCGGCGCGCCGGAAGGGCGCGAGGTGCTCTGGCAGTTGCTGGCCGATGCCGACGTGCTGGTGGAGAACTTCAAGCCCGGCACGCTCGCGCGCTGGGGGTTCGATTTCGCGCGCGACCTGCAGCCGAGGCTGCCGCGCCTGATCCATTGCGCGATCACGGGCTTCGGGCCGGACGGCCCGCTCGGCGGCCTGCCCGGCTACGACGCGGTGATCCAGGCGATGGCCGGCCTGATGAGCGTGAACGGCGAGCGCGACGGCGGCCCGCTGCGCATCGGCCTGCCCGTGGTGGACATGGTGACCGGGCTCAACGCCGTGGCCGGCATCCTGCTCGCGCTGGCCGAGCGCGAGAAGAGCGGGCGCGGCCAGTCGATCGACATCGCGCTCTACGACTGCGGGGTGTCGCTGCTGCATCCGCATCTGCCGAACTTCTTCGGCTCGGGCCGCGTGACCGAGCGCAGCGGCAACGCGCATCCGAACATCGCGCCCTACGACAGCTATGCCACCGGCACCGGGCCGCTGTTCCTCGCGGTCGGCAACGACCGGCAGTTCGCGAAGCTCTGCGAGCGGCTCGGCCTGGCCGAGCTGCCCGCCGACGCGCGCTTCGCCGACAACCGCAGCCGTTGCGCGCATCGCCCCGAGCTGAAGGCGGCGCTCGAAGCCGCGCTCGCCGCGCACGACGGCGCGCAGCTGGCCGGCGAGCTGATGGCGCTCGGCGTGCCGTGCGGGCCGGTGCAGACCGTCGACGCCGTGGTCGAGGCCGCGCATACGCGGCATCGGCGGATGATCGTCGAGATCGGCGGCTATCGCGGCACTGCCTCGCCGATCAAGCTGTCGCGCACGCCGGCCACCTATCGGACGGCGCCGCCCACGCTCGGCCGCGACACGCAGGCCGTGCTCGACGCGCTGGGCGTCGCGCCCGAGCTGCAGCAACTGCTCGCGGCGGCCGGCGTGCTGAGGGAGACGGTGTAGCAGCCCGGGTTGACGCTTCAGCGTATCGGCGTTTCGGAGCCCATCACGACAAACCCCGCCGGCGATCGACCGGCGGCGGAACGGAGACAGACGATGACAGTCAGCAACGCAGCCCCGGCGGCTCCCCGCCAGGCCGTGCGCGCGGCGGTGGCCGCGTTCGTCGGCACCACGATCGAGTGGTACGACTTCTATATCTACGGCACCGCCGCCGCGCTCGTGTTCGGCAAGGTGTTCTTCTCGCCGCAGATGTCGCCGGCCGTCGCCACGCTGCTCGCGTTCGTGACCTTCTGGGCCGGCTTCGTGGCGCGCCCGCTCGGCGGCATCGTGTTCGGCCATCTGGGCGACCGCATCGGCCGCAAGCGCGCGCTCGTCGTCACGCTGACGATGATGGGCGTGGCCACCACCGGCATCGGCCTGCTGCCGTCCTACGCGCAGATCGGCGCGTGGGCGCCCGTGGCGCTGGTGCTGCTGCGCATCGTGCAGGGCGTGGCGGTGGGCGGCGAGTGGGGGGGCGCGGTGCTGATCGCGACCGAGAGCGCGCCGCGCCACCGGCGCATCCTCTACGCGGCCTGCGCGCAGCAGGGCGCGCCCGCCGGCAACCTGCTCGCCACCGGCGCGTTCTTCGCGCTGAGCGCGGTGCCCGTGCCGGCCTTCCTCGGCTGGGGCTGGCGCATTCCCTTCGTGCTGTCGGCCGTGCTGGTGGCGGTGGGCATGCTGGTGCGGCTCAAGCTCGAGGAATCGGCCGACATGCGCCGCGTGCTGGCGAGCCGCCGCACGGTGAAGCTGCCGATCGCCGAGGTGCTGCGCGAGCATCGCACCATGGTGCTGCTCGCGGCCGGCGCGCTGCCGCTGATCCACGTCACCTATTTGCGCAGCACCTTCGCGCTGTCGTGGGCCACCCGGTCGCTCGGCTATGCCCAGTCGACCTTTCTCGCGATGCTCGCGCTGTCGCTCGTGGTGCAGTTCGCGATGCAGCCGGTGGGCGCGTGGATCGTGTCGCGTTTCGACATGCGGCGCGCCATGTGCGCGATCCTGCTGCCCGAATTCGTGCTGATGCCGGCGATGTTCTTCGCGCTCGAAACCCGTTCGGTGCCGCTCGCCACCCTGGCGATGTGCCTGTCGACGATTCCGTCCGCGATGTTCTACGGCGCGGTGGGCGGCGTGCTGGCGCGTGCCTTCCCGGCCCAGGTGCGCTACACGGGGCTGTCGCTGGCCTATCAGCTCTGCTCGCTGGTGGTGGGCGGCGGCACGCCGGTGTTCGCGCAGGCGATCCTCAACGCCACCGGCGGCATCACCGGCGTGGCGATCGCCTCGGCGGCGTACGCGGCCGTGTCGCTGGTCTGCATGCTGGCGCTGCTCGCGCGCACCGGCCACCGCGCGAGCGAGATGTCGACGGCCGAGCGCGCCGACGCGAGCCTCGATGCGGGGGAGGGGCACACGACGGGCGAGTCGAAACCCCTGCCGGAAAGGAAAAAGGGAGCGACGATCTCGTCGCTCCCTTCAGGTTGATGCCCACGCCGGCGCGCAGCTGGCCGGGGACCGACCTTAGCCCTGCGTCGGCGGCACGAAGCCGGTCGCCTGATCGGCGCCTTCGCCGAAGAAGTACTTCTCGGTCTGCTTGACCAGGTACTGGCGCGCACGCGGGTCGGCCATGTTCAGGCGGTTCTCGTTGATCAGCATGGTCTGCTGCTTGAGCCAGCCCTGCCACGCTTCCTTCGAGACGCCTTCATAGATGCGCTTGCCGAGTTCGCCCGGCAGCGGCGGAAAATCGAGGCCTTCGGCTTCCTTGCCGAGCTTCGCGCATTGAACCATACGGGTCATCGTTGACTTCTCCTGTAATCCGGTAATCGACTGGGTGGGGGGCGCGCGGCGCCGCTCAGAGCTGCTTCATCAGCACGAGCGACTTGCGCTGCCAGTTGTAGAGCTTGCGGCGGTCCTCGGGCAGATCGTCCACGTTCATCTTGACGAAGCCGCGCTTGAGGAACCAGTGCTCGGTGCGCGTGGTGAGCACGAAGATGCGCGTGAGGCCGCGCGCGCGGGCACGCTGCTCGACGCGCTTGAGCAGGCGCTCGCCGTCGCCCGAACCCTGCGCCTCGGGCGCCACGGTCAGGCAGGCCATCTCGCCGATCTTCTCCTGCGTGTACGGATACAGCGCCGCGCAGCCGAACAGCACGCCATCGTGCTCGATGACCGAGAAGTGGTCGATGTCGCGCTCGATCTGGTGGCGGCCGCGCCGCACCAGCGTGCCGTCGCTTTCCAGCGGCTCGATCAGCGTGAGGATGCCGCCGACGTCGTCGGGGGTGGCCTCGCGCAGGCTTTCCAGGTTCTCGTACGAGATCATGGTGCCCACGCCGTCGTGCAGGAACAGTTCGAGCAGCACGCCGCCGTCGAGCGGGTAGGGCACCAGGTGGGCCCGCGCCACGCCGCCGCGGCAGCCGCGGATCGCATGCTTGAGGTAGAACGCCTCGTCGCCCTGCACGTTGCCGGAATCGAACAGATCCGCGGCCGCGTCGAGCGACATTTCGGGGATCAGCTCGCCGTCGCCGTCCATCAGGCCCGGGGTTTCGGTCAGGAAGATCAGCTTGTCGGCGCGCAGCGCGATCGCGGCGGCCGAGGCCACGTCTTCCATCGACAGGTTGAACGCCTCGCCGGTGGGCGAGAAGCCGAGCGGCGAGAGCAGCACGAGCTTGCGGCTCGCGAGCGAATGGCGGATCGATTCCGCGTCGATCTTGCGCACCACGCCGGTGTGCTGGAAATCCACGCCGTCGAGAATCCCCACCGGCCGCGCCGTCACGAAGTTGCCCGACACCACGCTGATATGCGCGTGCGCCATCGGCGAGTTCGGCAAGCCCTGGCTGACGGCGGCCTCGATGTCCAGACGCACTTCGCCGGCCGCTTCCTTCGACGACTCCAGCGCGCGCGCGTCGGTCACGCGCAGCCCGTGCGAAAACTCCGATTCCACGCCGTGCAGGCGCAACTGCTCCTCGAGCTGCGGGCGCGAGCCGTGCACGAGCACGATCTGGATGCCCATCGCCTGCAGCAGCGCGATGTCGGCGACCAGGGCGTTCAGCAGGCCCTGCTGCACCACTTCGCCACCGAAACCGATGACGAAGGTGCTGTTGCGGAACTTGTGAATATAGGGCGCGACGGACCGCATCCAGTCGACGAACTGGGCGTGGCTGATCGCGGTCGCCTCGACGGGCGACGGCGCCGGGACGGCGGGGAGGTCGGTTTGGGAATTCATGGCCGGGATTATAATGCGCCCCCATGTCGAATGTACCCAAAAGCTCCGCACCGAAGCACTCGGAGGCGAACGCCAGCCAGGCCGCCGCGGCGTCACGGCAACCGACGCCGTCTTCCCCGTCCCCGTCGTCCGCCACGCCGCAGTCCGGCCAGCCGCCGCGCGGCGAGCGAGCGCCCCGTGACGGCCGCCCGCCGCGCGACGGCC
>JASLEG010000291.1 GCA_030151225.1 Burkholderia sp.
CTCGCCCCAGACTTCGGCAATCGCCGTTTCGATCTCGCCCTGCGGGGCTTCGTAGCCGCCGCGCGCGTAGGCATCCGAGGCCGGATCGGGCAAGGCCTTGCGGTCGAGCTTGCCGTTCGGGGTCAGCGGCAGCGCCTCCAGATGCACATAGGCGGCGGGAACCATGTACTCCGGCAGCCCGGCAAGCAGATGCTCGCGCAACGATTCGGTCTCGCAGGCCTCGCCGGTGTAGTAGGCGACCAGGCGCTTGCCGCCCGCCCCATCTTCCCGCGCGATCACGATGGCATCGCGCACGCCCGGACAGCGGGCCAGCCTCGCGCCGATTTCGCCCAGCTCGATGCGGAACCCGCGCAGCTTCACCTGATCGTCGTTGCGTCCCAGGTATTCGATGCTGCCGTCAGGCAGATGGCGGGCAAGATCGCCGGTGCGGTACATCCGTGCACCGGCGACACCGAACGGGTCCGGCACGAAACGCTCCGCCGTCAGATCCGGGCGATTCAGATAGCCGCGCGCCAGCCCCGTTCCGGCAAGATACAGTTCGCCGGCCACCCCCGCCGGCAACGGTTCGAACGATCCGTCGAGGATGTAGGTCCGGGTATTGGCCAGCGGCCGGCCGATCGGAATATTGTCCGGCAGCGTCGCGGTATCGCATGGCCAGTAAGTCACGTCGACCGAGGCTTCCGTCGGACCGTACAGGTTGTGCAGCAGCGCATGGGGCAACTGTTCGCGCGCGCGCCGCGCCATCGCGCCCGGCAAGGCCTCGCCGCTGCAGACGATGCGCGTCAGACTCGACACGCCTTGCGCGCCGTTCGCTTCGATGAAGTCGATGAACGGGCCCAGCATCGACGGTACGAAATGCAGCGTGGTGATCCCCTGCTCCTCGATCAGCCGGGCAAGGTAGTCGGGGGCCTTGTGCGCACCGTCACGCGCCAGCACCAGCCTGGCCCCGGTGAGCAGCGGCCAGAAAATTTCCCACACGGACACGTCGAAGCTGAACGGCGTCTTCTGCAGCACCGGTTCCTGCATGCGGAGCCGATACGCGTGCTGCATCCAGTGCAGACGGTTGACGATCCCGGCATGACTGATCTGCACGCCCTTGGGCAGCCCGGTCGAGCCCGACGTGTAGATCACATAGGCGAGATGGTCGGGCAGGCTTCGATGGTGAGGATTGCGCTCGGGCATCGCGTCGAACACGGCCCGGTCGTGGTCCAGGCACAGCGTGTCGATGTCGTGTGCGGGCAAGGCTCCGCGCACGAACGACTGCGTCAGCAGCACGGCCGGGCGGCAGTCCTCGAGCATGTACACTAGGCGCTGCGGCGGATAGGCCGGATCGAGCGGCACATACGCGGCACCTGCCTTGAGAATGCCCAGCAAGCCCACGATCATCCCGACGCTGCGCTCCACGCAGATCGCCACCCGCGCATCCGGACCGACGCCGCGTGCGATCAACGCATGCGCGATCCGGTTCGCCCGCGCGTTCAGCGCCGCGTAACTCAACGCGACGCCTTCGTGCACCAGTGCCGTTGCCTCCGGCGTGCGCTCGACCTGTGCCTCGAACAGCGTGTGCAGCGACGCATCGCGCGGATAGTCCGCGTCGGTGCGATTCCACCCGTGCAGCACCTGCTCGCGCTCGGCCGCCGGCAAGATCGGCAGGTCCCGCACCGGCCGCCCCGGGTTCGACTCCAGCGCGGCGGTGAGACTCTCCAGCGCGGCCGTCATGTAGGCGCCGATGCGCGCCGCGTCCTGCTCCGCCGTGACCTGCACGGTCAGGGCAAAGCCCTCGTCATGGTCGTCGACCGACAGCATCAGCGGATAGTTGGTGCGTCCGCCGGAATCCAGCGATTCGATGCCGGGCCATGCCGCCGTGTCGGTCGATGCCGCGCCATGGCGATAGTTCAGCAGCGCGCTGAACAACGGCGTCGGCGCCGCGATGCCGCTGCATCGTTGCGCCAGCGACAGCGACGCGTGTTCGTGCCGCAGCAGCCGGCTCAGCAGCCGGTGCGTGCTCGCCACGGCCGCTCGCGTGCCCGTGCGCCCGGCATCGACCCGCACCGGCAGCGTGTTGATGAACATGCCGAGTGCGCGCCCCGTGCCGGCGCCGCCCTGCATCCGTCCGAACAGCACCGTGCCGAACACCACGTCCTCGCGGCCCGAGGCGCGCGCGAGAACGTGTGCCCAGGCCAGATGGAACAGGCTCGCCACGCCGACGCCGGCCTGCCGCGCCTGCGCGCGCAGGCGCTGGGCAAGCGTGGCGTCGAGCACCGTGTGCGATTCAGCGATGTCGTGAGCGTCGCCATGCACGTCGCGCAGGCCGAACGGCAGCGTGGGCTCGTCGAGGTCGCCGAGCATCTCGCGGAAGAAGGCTTCGTGCTCCTCTCGGCTCACGCCCAGGCGTGCCTGCGCGACGTAGTTGCGGAACGGCACCGGTTCGGGCAACTGCTCGGCGGCGTCGGCCAGATACGCATGCACTTCGCGCTCCACTTCGGCGAGCGCCGTGTGATCGATCGCGAGATGATGGAACAGCATCAGCATCAGCCAGCGGTCCTGCGCGCCGTCGTAGGCGACGATGGCCCGCAGGAGCGGCGCGCGAGTCGGATCGAGCCTGACTTGCCGCGTATCGAAACGGGCCTGCAACTGCTGGGCGACGTCGCCGTTCGCGGCGTCGAGTTCGACTTCCTCGACCGGCAACGGCGCGCTGTACCACACTACCTGCACCGGTTGCGGCAAGCCCTCCCACTGGATTGCCGTACGCAGGATGTCGTGTCGGTCGATCACGTGCCCCAGCGCGGCGAGAAACGCATCGAGCCGTGCCCGGCTGTCGAATCCGAACAGCGCATCCCGCAGATAGGGATCGCCGTCGCGAGCGAGCAGGTAGTGGAACAGCATGCCCTCCTGCAAGGGCGCGAGCGGATAGATGTCCTGAACGTTGGCGGCTCCGCCGGGCACGTTGCCGACGATCGATGCGATATGCCCCTGCTCCAGTTCGACCAGCGGCAGCATGTCGGGCGTGATCGCGCCGGCCGGCTGCCACCAGTCGTCGCCATTGCGCCGCGCAAGCGTGAGCAGGGCCGGCTTGTGGCGGCGCAACGCGCTCAGCAAGGCCTCGTCGTGGAGATCCTCGTCGCAATGGATCACCAGGTCGCCGCTGTCACTTTTCAGCTGCACGGCATGTTCGGCCAACCTCGACAACAACCCGCTCAATGTCATGTCGAAAAACTCCGTCGTACAAAGGTGCTTCGATCGAGGCACCCGTGATGTATTGAATGGATTGCGCATGCGCCGGCCGCACGTCGGCCTGCCCCGCGCGAACGGGACCGGCTCGAACATGAACGCCCTGGGTGGAGGCCGCCTGACGATGCACGGCGAATCACCGTGCGAACCAACCCTGCGAACCACTGGAGATCGACACGCCATGCGACGTGCATCGAGCGTGCAAGCCTGAAACGCCGTCGTGCCGGGCATTCCGCACCGGCCGCACATTCAACGCGGCGAACACCGTCAGAGCAGGTTCGCTTTCATTCGACTGTCGTGTTGCGACCTGCATGAAACCCGAATGGCGCAAGGTAAATGACAGCGCCTGGCATTGCATTTTGATATCGGGAATTCGCCGATAGCATCGATAGAAATACTGAACAATTTCTCTTATCGCGAGCAATAGTTTGAACTACAATTTGCCCGAAATCAATCGAGCAGACGGGCTGAAAGACGAGGCGACATCACACGGAAAACTTGTCCCGGGATTCGGTTTCGCCTAGTAAAAATGACCTGCCGGCATCGTCGTGCAAGGCTGTGGATGAACATCGCCGAAGCCACATGCACGCAGCAGTTTTTCTGAACATCGGCTCGGAACACCTGGCATAAGGTTCAAAGGAAAATCTTGCGCAATACGACACCGTTTGCCGAAGACATTCGACACCGCCGCCCCGCTTTTACCGCGTGCCGTCGAATCACGATCTCGTCGATCTCGGATCCGATTCGAGACATGATCGCCCTTCTCGACAGCGAATCGCGCGAGCCATGATCGGCATCCTGGGCGGCATGGGACCGCATGCCGGCGCACTGCTCGTCGAACGCCTGACCGCGTTGAATCAGGCCGCGCGCCGCGATCAGGATCATCCGCGGGTACTGCTCTACTCCAACAGCCAGATCCCGAACCGGGTCGATGCGATCCTCGGACACGGGCCGTCCCCGGTGCCGGAGATCGTCGCGTCGCTCGACCTCCTGGCACGCGGCGGTGCGGATTTCGCGGCGATTGCCTGCAATACCGCGCATGTCTTTCTCGATGCGATCCGCGTGCACGCCTCGCTGCCGGTCATCGACATGATCGCGAGCGTCGCGGGCCGGCTCTCGCGCGGCGGCCTGCGCCGCGTTGCCCTGCTGGCGACCGAGGGCACGGCATCGAGCGGCCTCTATCAACGCTCGCTGGCCGCCGTCGATATCGAGGTGCTCACGCCCGATGCCGCCACTCAGGCGATCGTGTCGGCGGCCATCTATGACGCGCATCGCGGCATCAAGGCCTGCGCGTCGCCACTCGCCCCGGATACGCTCGCGCAGCTCTCGGCCGTGTCGGAGCGCCTGCTCGCGCAACCCGGCGTGCAGGCGCTGCTGATCGCGTGTACCGATCTGTCGATCGCCTATCGTCATCCTGTCCTCGCCTCGCTGCCGGTGGTCGATGCGCTCGACGAACTCGCCCGCGCGTGTCTTGCCCGCGCAGGCGTCTCGTCGATCGGCGATCGCGTTGCGCCGCCGGTCGTGCGCGCGACGCGGCGAGGACGCAATCAAGCGGAGATTTCATGATGCTTTCGCCTGCGCTGCCCATCCTGTGGGAGAAGGGCCGCTGCCCGCTGTCGTCGCTCGACGGCGGCGACGTGCCAAATTCGACGTCCGGGCTGGATGCCTTTCGCGCGCTGCTCGACGGGCACGGCGCGGTCCTGCTGCGCGGCTACGACGTGGCGTCCACCGCCGCGATGGCGCGTGCGGTCGCCGCCCTCGGCGGCAAGCCGATGCCGTATGTCGAGGGCAATTCCCCGCGCACCAAGCTCGATGCCGGCGAGGTCTATACGTCGACCGAGCATCCCGCCGAAGCCACCATCTCGCTGCACAACGAACTGTCGTACAGCGCCAGCTGGCCGAACCGCCTGTACTTCTGCTGCGTGACGCCGGCACGGACAGGCGGCCATACGCTGCTTGCCGACAGTGCCGAGATTCTCGACGGGCTCGACGCGCAGGTGCGCGAGGAGTTCGAATCGAAGGGCGTGCTGTACATCCGCAATCTGCACGGCGGCCGCGGCATGCAGCTCGGGCCGTCGTGGCAGGACACGTTCGAGACCGTCGAGCGCAGCGCCGTCGAAACCTACTGCGCGCGTCAGCAGATCGAGTTCGAGTGGCGCGCGGACGACACCCTGCGGCTGATCGCACGACGTCCCGCCAGCGCGGTGCATGCGGCGACCGGACGGCGGGTCTGGTTCAACCAGGCCGACCAGTTCCACCCGTCCACCAACGGCGCCGAGGTCCATGAAGCGCTCGTCGACGTGTTCGGCGACGACCCGTTCGCGTTTCCGCAGCACGCCTGCTTCGGCGACGGCAGCGCGATTCCCGACGCGACGCTGGCGCATGTTCGCGAGGTCGTCGAACGGCACACCCTGCGTTTCGACTGGCAACGCGGCGACTGCCTCGTCATCGACAACATGCTGATGAGCCACGGCCGCTCGCCGTTCACCGGCGAGCGCAAGGTGCTCGTCTCGATGAGCCTCTGATCCTTGCCCATTGCCGGCGCGGCGACGCGCCGGCCGGGGCCGGCCCGACCCGGCCGGCACACCTGATCCGCGAGCGCCCCCCACGCCGCCGAGCCTCATATGCGCAACTGCACGGTGCGCCGGGGGGCGTCCGTGGGCGCCTTGACCGGCGGGGCGGACCGAATCAGGTTCGGTGGCACGACGACGGCCTGCTCGGGCGTGTCGCCCACCTCTTCGGCCAGCGCCGCGAGCGTCGGCGTGCTGAACAGCAGGCGGATGTCGACATGCAGATTCGCCTCGCGCATCCGTTCGGTCAGCGCAAGGGCGAGCAGCGAGTGGCCGCCCAGCTCGAAGAAATTGTCATGCCGGCCGACCCGCTCGACGCCGAGCACGTCGCTCCAGATACGCGCCAGCACCGTCTCGGTTTCGCCCTGCGGGGCCTCGTGGGCGCGTCGTGCGTATGCGTCCCCGTCGGGCGCGGGCAGCGCACGGCGATCGAGCTTGCCATTCGCCGTGAGCGGCCAGGCATCGAGCTTCACGTAGGCGGCCGGCACCATGTGGTCGGGCAGCGCCGCGCGCAGATGGGTGCGCAGCGTTTCGCCCGATGGCGAGGTGCCGGCGTCCTCGGCGCGGACCGTGTAGTACGCGACCAGGCGCTTGCCATCGTGGCCGTCGTCGCGCGCGAGCACGACGGCATCGTCGATGGCGGGATGCTGAACGAGCTTCGCCTCGATTTCGCCGAGCTCGATGCGGAAGCCGCGCAGCTTCACCTGCTCGTCGTTACGACCGAGATACTCGATGCTGCCGTCGGCAAGGCGGCGGGCGAGATCGCCGGTCCGGTACAGGCGGCCGCCCGGCGGGCCGAACGGGTCCGGCACGAAACGCGAGGCCGTCAGGTCGGCACGATTCAGGTAGCCGCGCGCGAGCCCCGCCCCGGCGACATGAAGCTCGCCCACCACGCCTTGCGGCACGGGTTCGAATGCGTCGTCCAGCAGATAGGCGCCGAGATCGTCGAGCGGGCGCCCGATCGGGCTGCTGCCCGCGCGCAGGGCATCCGCCGGGGCGAGCGGCCGGTAGCTGACGTGCACCGTGGTTTCCGTGATGCCGTACATGTTGACCAGTTGCGTGCCCGCATTGCGGCTGTCGTCGTACCACGGCTTGAGCATCGCGGGATTGAGCGCCTCGCCCCCGAACACGACGTGCCTGAGCCGGTGGCTCGCCTGGCTCGTGCGTTGCGCCGCCATCAACTGGCGGAACGCGCCCGGCGTCTGGTTCAGCACGGTGACGCCGGCATCGCACAACAGCGTGTAGAACGCCTCGGCCGATTGCGCCACCGCTTTCGGCACGATCACGAGACGCCCACCCGCGAGCCATGCGCCCCACATCTCCCACACGGAGAAATCGAATGCAAACGAGTGGAAGAGCGTCCAGACATCGTCGCCGCCGAAGCCGAAATCGGCTTGCGTGGCCGCGAACAGCCGCGCCACGTTGCGATGCGTGACCGTCACGCCCTTCGGCCGACCGGTCGAGCCCGACGTGTAGATCACGTACGCGAGATGATCGGGCGTCGCGAGCGGCGGCAGATCGGCATCGGATTCGTCGTCGCACGCGTCGAGCAGCAGCGTGTCGCATGCCTGCGCGAGCGCCGGCATCGCGTCGAGCAGCGAGCGTTGCGTGACCAGCACGGCAGGCGTGCTGTCCGCGAGCATGTACGCCAGCCGGTCGGCCGGATACGACGGGTCCATCGGCACATAGGCCGCGCCCGCCTTGAGCACGCCCAGCAGACCCACCATCATCTCCAGGCCGCGCTCCATGCAGATCGCCACGCGCTGGTCCGGACCGATCCCCTGTCTTCTCAGATAACGCGCCACCCGGTTGGCCCGCGCGTTCAATGCCCCGTAACCGAGCGACTCGCCCTCGAACACCACCGCCACCGCCTCCGGCGTGCGAAGCGCCTGCGCCTCGAACGACGCGTGCAGACAGCTTTCGACCGGGTGGGCGCGCCTCGCTTCACCCCACGACGCGAGCAACTGCCGACGCTCCTGCGCCGACAGCAGGGACAGCGTCCCGATCGGTTGCGCAGGGTTCTCGCCCATCTCCTGCAGCACCCGCTCGAGATATCCGCCCATGCGCCGTGCCGTCTCCTGGTCGAACAGGGCCGTGGCGTATTCCAGTGAACCGTGTATCGCATTCCCGCTTTCGCGCAGGCTCAGGCTCAGGTCGAACTTGGCGATCGCCGCGTCCGACTCGCGCGCCCCGAGCGTCAACCCGGGCAGGCTCAGCGGGCTCTGCTCGGTGTTCTGCCACGCGAACATGACCTGGAACAGCGGACTGTGCGCCATGCTGCGCGTCGGATTGACGAGCTCCACCACCTGCTCGAACGGCAGGTCCTGATGCTGCTGCGCGCCCAGCACGCTCTCCCTGACCCGTGACAGCAGCTGGGCAACCGTCGGACGATCCGACAGATCGATGCGCAGCGCCTGGGTATTCACGAAGAAACCGATCAGGGCTTCCACTTCCGCTCTCGTGCGGTTGGCCACCGGCGTGCCGATCACCACGTCGTCCTGGTTGGCCAGCTTGCCCAACACCACGGCCCAGCCGGCCAGCAACACCATGAACAGCGTCGTGCCGCTGCGACGCGCCAGCGCCTTCAGGCGCGCGGTCAGCGCCGCATCCAGCGTCAGCGCGATGTGCGCGCCCGCGTAATCCTGCTGATCCGGCCGCGCGCGGTCCGTCGGCAGTTCCAGCAAGGTCGGCACGCCCGCCAGACGGGCCTTCCAGTACGCGCTCTGTGCCTGCAGCACCTCACCCGTGACCCGGCGCCGTTGCCAGGCCGCATAGTCGGCGTACTGCACGCTCGGCAGGGGCAGCGGATCGGCCTGCCCCCGCACGTACGCCCCATACAGCGCACCGAGTTCCTTGACCAGTACGTTGATCGACCAGCCGTCCGACATGATGTGATGCATCGTCACCAGCAGTTCGTGCCGTGTCTCGCCCAGCCTGACCAGGCGCCCCCGGATCAGCGATCCGTCCTGCAGATCGAACGGCTGCATGAAGGTCGCTTCGGCGAGCCGCTCGAGTTCCGCCGCCGCGTCGTGGTGCGCCGAGAGATCATCCTGCTGCAGGCTGAAACCGAGGTCCGGCCTGCCGATCCGCTGCACCGGCTTGCCATCGACGGCCACGAACGTCGTACGCAATGCCTCGTGCCGCTCGACGATGCGATCCAGTGCCTTGATCAGGGCCTCGTGATCCAGCACACCCTCCATCGTCAGGCCGGCGGGAATGTGATACGCGCGGCTGACGTCCTGCCCGCCCATCCGGCACAGAAACCACAGGCGCTGCTGCGCAAATGACAGCGCCAGCGGTTCGTCCCGCGAAACCCGATCGATCGACGCGCATGCACTGACCGACGACGCCTCGATCGTGCGAGCCACGCCATCCAGCGTCGGGGCCGTGAAGAAATCCCTCAGGCTCACCTCGACGCCGAAGTGCTGCCGCATGCGCGAGATCAGACTCATGGCCAGCAGGGATTGGCCGCCGAGTTCGAAGAAGTTGTCGTGACGACCGACCCGCTCGACCTGCAGCACCGCCTCCCAGATCCGCGCCAGCGACGCCTCCGTGCCCTCGCGCGGCGCTTCGTACGCCTGCCGCGCATACGCCTCGCCGTCCGGCGCGGGCAGCGCCTTGCGGTCCAGCTTGCCGTTCGGCGTGAGCGGCATCCCCGCCAGTCGCACGTACGCCGCCGGCACCATGTGCTCGGGCAGGCTCGCCGCCAGATGCGCCTTCAACGCCGGCAGGTCGATCTCGCCATCCGCGCCGTCCCGGGTCACGCCAGCGGTGTAGTACGCCACCAGCCGCCGGCCCCCGGCCTCGTCCTCGCGCGCCAGCACCGCCGCTTCCCGGATGCCCTCGTACGTGCCCAGCCTCGCCTCGATCTCGCCCAGCTCCACCCGGAAACCCCGGATCTTCACCTGATCGTCGTTGCGGCCCAGATATTCGAGGGTTC
>JASLEG010000375.1 GCA_030151225.1 Burkholderia sp.
CTTGCTTCACAGACGCGACGACGTCCGTCACGGCTTGAGTTGAACGGTTCAAAATCGTAATGCCGCGATCAATCAGGGACGCGTCACCAGACTGTCGAAAAATCTTCGAATTCTCCGTTTGAACGAGAAGTTGTCGGAAGATCAGCTTTATCGGAGTCGCGGAAAGGACCTCCGGATTCTGGCTGTTGACGTCGTTGATCAACCGCATGTTGTTCAGGACAAGACCTTTCGTCGTAATCCTGAACAAATCTTCCCGGTTTGCGAGAAGTTGGAAAACGCGGTCGAGAGTATCGACGTCGGGCGCGAAGCATTCGACATGAAGTTCGATTGCGCGTGTAACCCGACTATCGACGATTGTCGATCCATCTTCACGACGATGCCGCTGGAGGTTCGAGCGCAGAGAAATCCGAACCGATTTGATTTGAAGGTTCGGAGCAATCGGCACTTGCGGACCCGTCAACGGCATCGGGGCAATCGAAAAATTGATCTTCGAGAAGAGGCTAGAAAGGATCGACATTAGAGGAGAGAAAACCCGATGTTTGCAATTGTGGAGATCAATTCCTTCGCGGATTGCGCACCAGCGAAAGACCCGAATTCGAACGTGTAGGTGTTACTCTCCCGTTGCCCGTCCTGGCTGATCGTGTCGGCAAGCGGCCCTTCAATGATCGATCCGTTCGCGAGCATGACGCGACCGCCATCGCCGTACGTGATCGTCATCGTCGTGACGTCCGGAAGAGGGATGATCTTCACGGCACTCTTGCGCGATTGCAACATGATCTTCATGTTCATGTCGTCATCCGACCCAGCGATAACAGCGATATGGATTCGGATCGGCGCTGTTTTATTGAAGAAGAACAGCGACCCGTCGTATAGCTCGACAGAACCGATTGGCCGCGTCGTATCCACGATCAGGGGCTTCTTGTCGTGTGCGAACTGCGTGACAGAAAACCCGACAGGAAACGACGCGGTCGAGAGAATAACGACCGACGTTCCAAAGCCTGAAACGTCGATCATCGCTTATTCCGCCTTGTCGGCGACGTCAGCGGCTTCCGGTGCGGGTTCCTGGGCCTCTTCCTTTGCAGGTTCCGGCGCGGCTTCCTGGGCGGGAACCGGATCGACCGGGAGATCAGCCGTCGTCGCGATGACAGGAACGTCCGGAACGACTTCCGGCGTCACGATGGGGGCCGGATTGACGGGCGGCGTCGGATCGACTGGCGTCGGGTCTACGGCCTTCTTGCCGCGCGTCGTCTTCGGTGCGGGAGCGTCGGGTTGCAGCGCTTCTTGTGTCTCGACGACCTCTTCGGGTTGCCCGAGACCGGACGGCATTTGCTGGAACGACGGAGCGAACGAAGCCGCGCGTCGTTGGTTGCGAATGTTCTTCGCATCGACAAGAAGACCAGTCGAAAACTGAATGAATTGTGCCATGTTTTATTGACTCACAGTTACCGGCCCGTAGATCGTGACGATATCGGCCGTAAAGTTGAACGTGTCGCCTTCACCAGCAATGGTTAAGACGCTGATCCCGATAACGTCGGGGCAAGACAGTATAGTCGTGGACAGGTCTTTGCGCGCGGCGTCATAATCAGGAGGAGACAGGAAAATGTTCCCAAGGTAATCGATGCCGTCGGAAGTGCTAAACAAATCTTCCGCGAGCCTCATACGGCAAGCTTGAACGATGTTCTGAATGCACGCATCGCGACCAGAAAGGACGGCCAAATTTTGACCGTCCGGAAGGAAGATATCGTTTTTGTCGTTCGCCTGAATGGTTACTGTCGCCATTTTAGAAAATCTCCGATCCCATCTGATTCTGGAATTCGACGAACTCGCTGTAACTCATGTACATCAAATTACAGGAGCCGCCGAATTGACTCCAATCGACGTCAGCCGTGAACACGAAGTTTCCGTATTTCGGCGCGTACATGTAGGCGTACGGCATAAGCGGCACGCCTGCAAAACATCGAACCCCTTGCGCAATCGGCGTGCCGTCGCGAATGACGTCGGCGCACACGAACCGGATCGACGTGTACAGATTGATCGTCCAGAAAGACCCGTCAGCCGAAAAACTGATCGACTGAGCCGGGACTTGTGACAAGGGGATTTGACGCATTATTCGCCGCCGGTCTTCGAGACTTGTTCGAAGCGGAAGCGGTAACGACGCGTGTTGACGCGGCCTTCCGCCGTGACAGCCGGGATCAGTTGACCCGACAGGATAGCGCCAGGCGAACAGTTCACGATCATGCCGTTCGGGAAGTTCCACACGATGCCGCACACGTCGCGCGCCGACACCTTGTTCTTGCCGATGCGGTTCGCTTCCAGGAGCGCTGCAAGGTTTTCGTCGTCGGGAGAAAGCGGGATCACGGACATGGTGATTTCGATCAGACCCGGACGCGACCAGATGACCATGTCGCCATTCAGGCCGGTCGCCGTGTCTGCCGTCTCGAAGTCAGGCGACTCAAGCGGGTCTTGATCGTGCGCGAAAGCCGTCACAGTGAAGCCGTTCGGGAACGACTTCGAAGCAGTGACTTGGGCGGTCAAGCCGAAGCCGGAAATATTTTGCATTTAGTCTTACTCCTTTTGTGAAAGAAAGAATGAAAGGGCGGTTTTTACGCCGCCCGTTCGACCTTAGATCAGAACGTCTTGACCTTGAACCAGGCGGATAGCGTTTTGCTTCGCGTAGATCAG
>JASLEG010000049.1 GCA_030151225.1 Burkholderia sp.
CGGCGATGGACTTCTACCGCGCGATCGCGGCGGATGATCATGAAACGGTGGGCAAGCTGATCGACGACTTCTTCCTGCCGTACCTGAAGATCCGCAACCGCCGTGCAGGCTACGCGGTCAGCATCGTGAAGGCCGGCGCGAGGCTGGTGGGCCACGACGCGGGCCCGGTGCGCGCACCGCTGACCGATCTGACCGAAGAGGAAGTGGAACAGCTCGACGTGCTGATCAGGAAGCTGGGTTCGCAGGCCGCGTAAGCGCCATTCGGATCGGCCGATTCGTCGGCCGAGGCGCGCGCCGCGCAATGACGGACGTCACGTCATTGCGCGGCGTTTTTGCGTTTACGGGCGCAAGGACGGCCAGGTCGACTTCGTGGCGCCGCCCGATATCCCCCCGGGCGCGTCGCCCCTACAATACGCGCTCACCCACCTCGCCCCGCCTGCCCGCCGTGACCCGCAAAATGCCCGCGCTGAACGCGCTGAAAGCCTTCGAACTGGCCGGCCGCACCGGCAGCTTCACGCGCGCGGCCGAATTGCTGAACGTCACGCAGAGCGCGGTGAGCCGGCAGGTGCGGCAGCTCGAGGGGCAACTCGGCGAGGCGCTGCTCACGCGCCGCCATCATCAGCTCGAACTGACCTCGGCCGGCCGCGTGCTGCTGCACGCGCTGCAGCAGTCGTTCGACAAGATCGAGCTGACCGTGCGCGGCCTTCAGGAGAAGCAGCACCACAACCGGCTGCGCACCAACGTGCCGCCCACCTTCGCCGCGCGCTGGCTGATGCCGCGCCTCACGAAGCTGCGCGAGGCCCATCCGCAATACGAGCTGAGCCTGACCACGCGGCTCGCCGACAGCCTCGGCACCTCGCGGCTGCTCGACTGCGCGGTGCGCTTCGGCGACGGGGAATGGGACGGCTTCGACACGGTGCTGCTGATGCACGAGCAGCACATCGCGGTGTGCTCGCCGGCGCTCTACGCGCGCGTGCGGCACGACGGCCCGATCGACCTGAACCGCTTCCCGCTGCTGCACGTGCTCGCGGCCGACGATCAGCGCTACCTGACCTGGCAGCACTGGCTCGCGGCGGCCGGCATCGACGGCGTGGACACGCGCGGCGGCCACGAATTCGACCTGCTCGACCACGCGATCCGCGCCGCGATCGACGGCCTGGGCATCACCATCGCCGACCGCCACATGGTGGCGCGCGAGATCGCGGCCGGCCAGCTGATGCAGGTCATGAACGTGCACGTGGACGGGCGCCAGTCGTACTGGTTCGTCACGCGCCCCGAACAGGCGCAGGATCCTCACATCGCGCAGTTCCGCGAATGGCTGCAGCACGAGGTGTGGCTCTCGACCCACAGCCTGCGCCCGTCCTCGCCGGCCGGCGCGATGCCCGAGCACTGACGCGCCACCGCGACGCTCAGGCCGCGACGCGGAATCGCGACACGGCCGAGCGCAGCCGCCCGGCCTGCTCGTCGAGCGACGAAGCCGCGGCCGCGGCCTGCTCCACCAGCGCGGCGTTCTGCTGCGTGACCGAATCCATCTCGGACACGGCCTTCGACACCTGCTCGATGCCCGTGCTCTGCTCGTCGGAGGCGGCCGAGATCTCGCCCATGATGTCGGCCACGCGGCCGATCGACTGCACGATCTCGTCCATGCGCGTGCCCGCCTGCGCCACCAGCCGGCTGCCGCTGCCCACCCGCTCGACCGACACCTCGATGCGCTGCTTGATGTCCTTCGCGGCGGCCGCGCTGCGCTGCGCGAGCGAGCGCACCTCGCTGGCCACCACCGCGAAGCCGCGCCCTTCCTCGCCGGCCCGCGCCGCCTCCACGGCCGCGTTGAGCGCGAGAATGTTGGTCTGGAACGCGATGCCCTCGATCACGGCGATGATCTCCGCGATCCGCCGCGACTGATCCGATATCTGCTCCATCGTGCCGACCACTTCCCGAACGGTGGCACCGCCGAGCTCGGTGGCGTCGCGCGCGGTATGCACGAGCCCGTTCGCCTGCCGCGCGTTGTCGGCGTTCTGCTTCACGGTGGCCGTGATCTGCTCCATGCTCGACGCCGTTTCCTGCAGCGCCGCGGCCTGCTGCTCGGTGCGCTGCGACAGGTCGAGATTGCCGCGCGCGATCTCGCCGGTGCCGGCCGCGATCGAATGCGTGGCCGAATGGATCTCGGCGATGGTGGCCGCAAGGCGCGCCTTCATCTCGCCGAGCGCGGCCAGCAGGCTGCCCGGCGCGGCGCGCGACGCATCGAACTCCACCTCGAGATTGCCGCTCGCGATCTGCGTGGCCAGGTGCGCGGCCTGCGCCGGCTCGCCGCCGAGCGTGCGCTTCACGCTGCGCAGCACGTTCCAGGCGATCGCGGCCAGCACCGCGGCGATCAGCAGCGTGATCGCGCCGAGCACGGTGGCGAGCCGCACGAACGCGGCGTTGATGTCGTCGTAGAAGAAGCCCGTGCCGATCCACCAGTCCCACTCGGGAATCGCCACCACACCCTGCAGTTTCGGCTCGGCCTCGGCATCGGGGCTGCGCTTCACGAGCACGTCCACCAGCGCGAAGTGCGATTGCGCCATGCCGCTGCGATAGGCCTCGCTGTCGGTCATGCCGCTGGTGGTGTGATTGCCCCTGGCCCGCGTGCCGATGAACTTCGCGTTCGGATGCACGAGGTTCACGCCGTCCGAGGTCGTGACCCAGTAGTAGCTCTTCGAGTCGGCGTTCAGGCGCGCGAGGGCTTCCTTCGCCTGCTGCTGCGCCTGTTCCTTCGTCAGCGCGCCGCTCGCCTGCAGTTCGCGATACGCGTTCACCAGGTGTTCGGCCTTGGTCAGCAGAATCACGAGCTCCTCGCGGCGGCTGTCCACGAGCGCACCGCGCAGCATCTGCAGGGCCAGACCGGCAAGCAGCATCACGCCGAGCAGCGCGGCCACCACCAGTACCATCAGTCGGGTGGAAAGTTTCATGGCGTCTCCGTCCGTTGTTAACCAACTAGTGAAGATATCGACCCGGACGGAGACGGCTTGAGCGGGCTTGATTCGGTAATAACCCTCGTTTCGTGCGGTGATCGAACGGTGCGCGGCCATTTGCGCGAGATGGCGGCGATCGGCGGATTCGCGCGCTCTATCATCAGGCGAAACGCGTGCATCGAGCCGATCGAGGGAGGCCGCTCGTCTGCGTCGCGCCCCGGCCGCGATCCCCGAGACGGCGGCCGGCACCGGCGTCCTCACGCGATGGCGTTGCCGTTCGCCGCCGCGAGCTTCGACGCCGATGACGCGCCATCCATACCGCGAATGGCAACGCCCGCGCGGCAAGCTCGACCGGATCAAGCAGGTCACGGTGCTCGACGGCGCGCCCGACATCGCCGCGCACATCATCGAGCGCTGGCAGACGATGCCGTGATCCTGCACGTCTCCTTCGCCCCGGATTGTATAAAATCCGGGGCGAAAAAATTGGCGGCGGCGCCACGCAAACGCCCGCCGTTAAGGCGAAATACCCTGCACGAATGACGATATCGGCACATCCCCCGTCCAGGTCCGATAATCGCTTTGTATAAAATATTCAGCCGCTCTACCATCTGGCCGTGGATCGACGCCCCGCGTCCTCGCATCCTCTCCCTCCCCTCTCAGCCAGAAGGAACACCATGAGCGACAACATCTTCAAGGGCACCATTCCCGCCCTCATGACGCCGTGCACCGCCGATCGCACGCCCGATTACGACGCGCTGGTCGCGAAGGGCCGCGAGCTGATCGGGCTCGGCATGAGCGCGGTGGTGTATTGCGGTTCGATGGGCGACTGGCCGCTGCTGAGCGAGGCGCAGCGCCAGGAAGGCGTGGCACGCCTCGTCGCGGCCGGCATCCCCACCATCGTGGGCACCGGCGCCGTGAACTCGAAGGAAGCCGTGTCGCACGCCGCGCACGCCGCGAGGGTGGGCGCGGGCGGCCTGATGGTGATTCCGCGCGTGCTGTCGCGCGGCGCCTCGGCAGCTGCGCAGAAGGCCCACTTCTCGGCGATCCTCGAAGCCGCGCCGACGCTGCCGGCCGTGATCTACAACAGCCCGTACTACGGCTTCGCCACGCGCGCCGACCTGTTCTTCGAACTGCGCGCGAAGTACCCGAACCTGATCGGCTTCAAGGAATTCGGCGGCGCGGCCGACATGCGCTACGCGGCCGAGCACATCACGAGCCAGGACGACGAAGTCACGCTGATGGCCGGCGTGGATACGCAGGTGTTCCATGGCTTCGTGAACTGCGGCGCGACCGGTGCGATCACCGGCATCGGCAACGCGCTGCCGCGCGAGGTGCTGCAACTCGTGGACCTGTGCGGCAAGGCCGCGAAGGGCGACGTGACCGCGCGCCGCCAGGCACGCGAGCTCGAGGCCGCGCTGAACGTGCTGTCCTCGTTCGACGAGGGCACGGACCTGGTGCTGTACTACAAGCATCTGATGGTGCTGAACGGCGACAGGGAATACACGCTGCACTTCAACGAAACCGACGTGCTCAGCGACGCGCAGCGCCGTTACGCCGAAACGCAGTACGCGCTGTTCCGCAGCTGGTACGCGAGCTGGTCGAAGGAAGTCAGCGCCTGAGTCCGCGCACCGGCACGCCGACGGTCGGCATCGATGCGTGTCGATGCCGACGCTATAATCGGCGCGCCGGGTTTCGCGCCCGGCCTGCGCCTCGTGCCCCTCCGAACCGGACCTTCCCCTCGATGAACGCCCCCGCCACCGCCCCCCGCCTGTCGGCCACGACCGTCGCGGAACGTGCCGCCGACGCGCTGCGTCGCAAGATCATGTCGGGCGAATTGCCGGAGGGCTTCCAGTTGCGACAGGACGCGCTCGCGGCCGAATTCGGCATCAGCCGCATTCCCGTGCGCGAGGCGCTGGTGCAGCTCGAGGGCGAGGGACTGGTGCGGATCGTGCCGCACAAGGGCGCGGTGGTGTCCGAGCTGTCGGTCGACGAGATCAGCGAGTTGTTCATGCTGCGCGGCCTGCTGGAGCCGCTGCTGCTGAAGAAGTCGGCACCGAAGCTGACGCCGGCCGATTTCGCCGAGCTCGACGCGATCCTCGCCGAATACAAGCAGGAGCTCGATGCCCGGCATTCGAACCGCTGGGGCGAACTCAACACGAAGCTGCACGACGTGCTGATGTCGCGCGCCGGGCAGCCGCGCACGCTCGCGATCGTCACGAGCCTGCTGCAGCAGACCGATCGCTACACGCGCCTGCAGTTGTCGCTGAGCGAGGAAAGCTGCCGGCGCGCCGAAGCGGAACACGGCGAACTCGTGCGGCTGTGCAGGACCGGCGACGTGCGCGGCGCGGCGGCGCTGCTGAAGAAGCACATCGATCACGCGTGCTCGGAGCTCGAGCGGTTCGTGCTGTCGCGCCGGCGGCTCTGAACCAAGGCGAGCCGCGCCTCGCGCGCTTCCGCTTCAGTGGGCGACCATGCGCAGTTCGCCGATGCGGCCGTCCTCGACCTCGAACACCAGATGCGTGGGCGCGTCGTGCTTCAGCAGCAACGCATCGGCTTCCCGCATGTCGCCTCGCGCATCGTTCACGCCGCGTGCGACGCGATCGGCCAGCGCCTGCGCCGCCTCGCGCACGTTGGTGCGGCGAATCTTCAGTGTGGTGTCGTTGTTCCACATCGACGAGAACCGCTTGCAGTCCTGTTCCGCGCTCGCTGCGATCGTGGTCAGCTGCGCCTCGATTTCCGTGGCCGCATGCAGCAGCCGCTCCCTCCGCGCCTGCTTCAGCGCCTGTTCGCCCGGATAGAGCGACAGCACATACCAGGCCAGGGCGCGCGTCTTCAGCACGAGCCGCAGATCCTTCGCTGGTCCTTCCAGCGCTTCGTATTTGCTGACCGTGTCCTTCTGGAGGTGTTCCGTACCGAACATCTCCTTGTGCGCGACGGGCTGCTGCCAGCGGCTCTGCAGCTCGCTTTGCAGATGGTGCTGAATCTGCGTGAGCTCGCGCTCGCAGCTCTCGAGCTCCACCCGGATCGCCGGAGAAAGCTCGCCCTTGTCGAGCACCGACACGGCCTGCGCGAGATATTCGTAGGTGCCGGTGACTTTCGCACGACGCTCCCGATCGAGAAAATCCGAGATCCCCGCGACGGCTTCGCGAATCTGGTCGAGCTTGGCCGAGATATCGGCCAGATGCTTTTGCGCCACCACGACCGATGCGATCTGCCAGATCGCGGCGGCATTGACCAGCGTGTTCAGCTTGTCGGTGTCGTACAGCCGGGCGTGCTCGGAGATCGTGTTGTTCGGCCCGGTGGTGGTCCATGCCCGCAGCCCGTCGCCATCCTTGGCACGCACGAGCGGCCCGTCGATCACCACTTCCATCAGCCGCTTGCCGCGATGGCCCTCCTCGACCAGCACTCCGGGCACGGCCTGCAGCCCCGCGCCGAGCCGGGCCGCCAGATCGGCGCTGCCCGGCAGCGCCCTGGCCTGTCGATACCTTTCGTCGTCCGTGAGCGCGGCGATGCGAACCCCGGGCCGCCGCGCGTCGTCGCCGAGCACGATGGCCCGCGGTCGCGTCGGTACGACGGCATCGGGCTGGCCGCCTTCGGGAGCTTCGAACATGATGGGTTCCTGTTGCCGAGTGAAGTAGGGAATGCAGGGCCGCGGCCGGCCCGAATTGCCCGCGTACTATGCCACGACCTACCTGCATTCACCACGCCTGCGCAATACGTGCAGGCGCTGTATGCGAGCAATCGTTTGCCATCGCGTGTGCCCTCGCATCAGATCGCCGGGACGCTCGAAACACGCAGCCTTTTCCCCTAGACTGACGTTCGACAAAAAAGCGGGCGCCACCGCCGAGGGCGCGCCATCTTGCGAATACCTATCGAACATGTCGGTATCGATGCCGCCGGCATTCGATACGACGAGGCCAGCAATGAACGACGACATCAGCTTTCCGCCCAACGATCTTTCCCGCCTGCTCGCGCGGGCGGACACCGGGGATCTGGACCTCCTCGTCGAACACGTCACCGATGGCGGCAAGGGACGCCTGTCCCTGAACTCGGATGTCTGCGCAAGGCTCGTCAAATGCAAGGCACGAGGGGCCTATACCGAGTCCGATCGGAACCTCGTCGGCCAGGAGATCCTGGCGTTCGGCGGCAATACGGTCGCGAACGCCTATCGCGACATCCGCAAGGGCATCCGATCCGACTCGTGGCTCGGCAAACTGCTGCCAGAAGCCGGCAGCACGATCGGCTATGCCGAAATGCTGCGCGACGTGGCCTCGCATCTGAAGGTCGAATTCGACAGGCAGGACAGCGATATCGCAGTCGAAGCGCAGCTCGTGCGCAAGCTGTTCCGCGACATGCTGGAGAAAATGTCGCCGGACGAGTACGCCGCCATGCGCAGCGCACTGGGCCTGCCCGTCACCTCGTTCTCCGATTCCGATTCCGATTCCGACACCGACACCGGCGACTTGACCCTCCACCAGATGTCGCTGATCGTGGCCAATGCCACGTCGCTGGCCTTGCTCGACTACGCGCGGCGGGGCATCGGCCCCACGGCCGCGACCGCCTTGCTGGGAGGGCCCGGCTTGCTCGCCCTGACCAGCCCCGCGTATCGCGTGACCATCCCGTGCGTGATTCAACTCGCCTGCGTGCGCCAGAAAGCCATCGCGAGCCAGGCGTGACGAGGAATGTGGGCGCACGCGGCAGGCTCCCCTGCCCGCCGCGCGCCCGCATCATCTGGCGCCGCGTCGCCCCAGGGCGGGCTGGCTGTGCATCCACAGGTAATCCTCGAGCGTCTGCAGCACTTCCGGACGCAGCCGGGCCGAATCCTCGACGGTCCAGCATTCGAGCGTCAACGGCACCTTGCTCAATGCATCGGGTACCCAGCGCGACAGATGCATCGCGTAGGTCGTCTCGTTGGCGAGACCGAGATGCTGTCGCAACCGGCTCGCAAAATCTCGCGAGCTTCCGACATAGAGCGTGACGCTGTCGTCCGTCAGTGCATTCCGGCGGCAAAGACGATATGTGCGATCGGTGCGATCGGGAAAGGCCGCATGGAAATGCGCCACCGCCTCGGTCTGGAAGCGATACAGCACGAATTCGTCGGCCGCCGGCACGCCCGCTGCATCCAGCCGGCTGCGCAGCGCATCCGCGCTGCCGAACTCGGACAGCGAGCCCTCGATGCGCCGGACCGGCGACAGCACGAGTTGCTTCACCTCGTCTGCGATGCGCGACATCATCTTGCCGGCCTCGATGGCCAGCGAGCCGCCTTCGAAACCTTCCGGTCGAGCCGGCGCCTCGCGCCCGCGCGCCACCGGCGCGTCGAGGCGGGCAGCGACACCCTGCGCATGGAAGGAAAACCGGCGCCGATCGGCTTCATAGGTGCCGTACCCGAGGTCGGCCAGCACGGGAATCAGGTAGCAGGCGAAGTTTTGCCCTCGATTGACGTGCAGCCAGTCGCCGATGCTGCCGAGCGGGGGCGCGCTGAAGCTCGTTCCCACCACGACCGCCCCGGACCGGCTCGCGAACTCGGCGAGCAGCGCCCGGATCGTCTCGGCCGCGATGCGGGCGGGAAACAGCAAATCCTCGCCATAGCGCACCTCGATCCCGCCATGCACACTGCCGCGATACTCGAACTCGGCACGGCCACTCGCGGTGCGAATCCGTTTCCAGCTATCGTTGTCTGCCACTTGCTGTTCCCCGATGATTGATTGCAACACCACCTCACCCTGCACGACGCGTCGTGCCGTCGTGCCGTATCGCCGCGCGAGGTCCGCGGCCTCGCGCCCGAACTCGTCCCGCCGTGACGCCGGCTTGTTGTGCTTCGGATCGGGTGGATGGTGCGGGCTTTGCGCGACCACGTACTCCGCGGTTCGAGATCGCCGGGAAGGGTTCAGGTACGTCAATGGCAGCGATTCTACCGAGCGATGCGGACAATGTTTGTCCCGATCCGGTGGCAGCCGCCCCCCATCCTGGCGACGAAGACACATCGCCCATGCCACACCAGATGGAATCCATCGACGCCATCGCGCGTCAGTTGCAGCGCGACGTGCTGTATCTCGAGTTCGCCCGGGCGCGGCGCCCGCATCGCGCGGACTACCTAGCCTGGACTGCCGCCTGCGCATCGTGCGCTGGCCGGACGAAGCGGGCGGCGCCTGGCGCGAATGCGGCCCCATCGCGTCGGAGACGGCGATACGCGCGTATTCCGCGCGAGATCTTCGTCGATGTCTCGTTCGACGAGCACGACGCCCGCCATCGCGCGGTTCAGGCGTTTCTCGAACATCCCGACGGCAGCATGCGCTTCGACAACGTCGGCTTCTTCGTCGTCGGCCTGGCGCTCGCCATGAAGAATGCGCATCACGATCAGCCCGGTGTCTGGAACCGCTGGGCGGAGAACTTCTTATCGTCTGATCGCCGCCCTCACTTCGCCGCCGCCCGCGGCTCGTCCTCGTCGCGCGACCACCCGCCGCCCAGCGCGCGCACCAGATCGACGTTGGCCACGAGCCGGCGCGTCTGCAGATCGATCACGCTGCGCTGCGCCACCAGCGAGGTGGTCTGCGCCGCCACCACGTCGAGATAGCCGCTCGCGCCCTGCCGATACGCGCGCAAGGCCAGATCGGTGGCGCGCGTGGCCGATGCGGCCGCCGCCTGCTGCTGCGTGGCGGCGTCGGCCAGATCGCCGAGCAGGGACAGGTTGTCCTCCACCTCGCGGAACGCCGCGAGCACCACGCCCCGGTACTTCTCGCCCGATTCGTCGGCCTGCGCGCGGGCCTCGGCCACTCGCGCGCGGCGCAGGCCGCCGTCGAACAGATACTGCACGAGCTGCGGCCCGAGCGCCCAGAAGAAATTCGGTGCACTGAGCAGGTTGCCGTACTGCGTGCTCTGCACGCCGCCCTGCGCGACCAGCGAAATCGACGGGTAATAGGCCGCCCGCGCCACGCCGATCTTCTTGTTGGCCTCGGCCACGTGACGCTCGGCCGCCGCGATGTCGGGGCGGCGCTGCAGCAGCGCGGACGGCACGCCGGCCGGCACCACCGGCGGCTCGGCCAGCGCGGTGGCCGCCGGCAGCGTGAACGACGACGGCGATTCGCCCACCAGCACGGCGATCGCATGCTCGCGCAGCGCGCGCTGCGCGTCGTTCTGCGCGAGCTGCGAGCGCGCATCGGACAGCTGCGTCTGCGCGCGCGCCACGTCAAGCCCCGACACCACGCCGTGCGCGTGCAGGGTCTGCGTCAGCTGCAGCGCGCGCGCATAGGCGGCCACCGTCTGCGTCAGCAGATCGGTCTGCCGGTCGAGGCCGCACATCTGGAAATAGTTCGCGGCGAGCTGCGCCTGCAGGCTCAGGCCGACCGAGGCGAGATCGTCGGAGGCGGCCTGCGCGTCGTAGCGCGCGGCAGCCACGGTGTCGCGCACCTTGCCCCACAGGTCGAGGTCGTATTGCACCTGCCCGTACAACGTCGCGGACGTGTACTCGTCGGGGCCACCGGCACGCAGCGGCCGGTTCGCCGACTGGCGATCGCGCTGCGGAATCGCACTGACGCTCACGGTGGGCAGCTCGGCCGCCCGCGATTCCGACACGAAGGCCTGCGCCTCGCGATAATGCGCCCACGCGGCACGCAGGTCGGTGTTGTTGCGCACGAGTTCGGCTTCGAGCGCGTCGAGCCGCGGGTCGCCGTAGATCGTCCACCAGCCGTCGCGCGGAATGCGATCGGCCGGCTGCGCCGCCACCCACGGCCCCATGCCCCGATACGCGGCCGGTGCCGGCGTGTCGGGCACGTGGTAGTCCGGTGCAAGCGAGCAGCCGGCCAGCACCGCGGCCGCCGTCGCAACCGCGAGCAAGCGTACCCGGCTAGCCATTGTCGACCGCCTTCGCGCGCGCCGCGGAGATGCGCACCTTGTCGCCGTCGGCGAGCCCGTCGGGCGGCGTGTCGATCACGCGGTCGCCCGGCTGCAGCCCGGACTGGATCTCGACGGTCTTGCCGAGATCGCGGCTGATCGCCACCTTGCGATAGGTCACGCGATCGTCGGCGCCGGCGGTCGCGACCGTGAGCCCGCGCCCGTCGAACACCAGCGCGCTGGCCGGAATCGACAGCGTGCCGGCGTTCGCGGGCAGCGCAAAGGCCACGCTCGCATAGCCGCCCGGCATCAGCCGGCCGGCATCGTTGTTCACCAGCAGCTGGATGCGCGTGGTACCCGACTCGGGGTTCACGGCGCCGGCGCTCGCGATCACGTGCGCCTCGAAGCGTTCGGCGGGAAACGCCGGCACCGTCAGCTGCACCTTCGTGCCGGGCTGGATCGACGGCGCGAAGTTCTGCGGCACCTCCACGTACACGCGCAGCTGGCGCACGTCGGACACGGTGAACAGCTGCTGCCCGGCACCGCCCTTGCCGGCGTCGATCAGCGCCCCGATGTCGGTATCGCGCGAGGTGATGGTGCCCGCGAACGGTGCCACGATGCGCGCGAAGCCCTTCATCGCGATCAGCCGGTCCACGTTGGCCTGCGCGGCGGCCACGCTCGCCTGGCGGGCCGCGAAGTCGCTGGTGCGCTGGTCGATGTCCTGCTGCGCCACCGAATCGCTGCCCTGCAGCGCCTGCCAGCGCTTCGCGGCAATGCCGGCCAGCGAGGCGTTCGCCTGGGCCGAGCGCAGGTCGGCGCGCGCCTGCTGCAGTTGCTGGTCGAGCTCGGGCGTGTCGATCAGCGCGAGCAGTTGCCCGGCCTTCACGGGCGTGCCGATGTCCACGCTCCAGCTCTTCAGGTAGCCGCTCACGCGCGCGAAGATCGGCGCCTGCTCGAAGGCGTCGAGCCGCCCCGGCAGATCGAGCGTCGGGCCGTGGCCCACCTGGACCGGCGCCACCACGTGCACCGACTGCACGGCCTGCGCATCGGTCCAGGTCTTCAGGTGGCGGGCCTCCACGGCCCGCGTGGCGATACCGGCCGCGACGATCGCGATCACCACCACCACGCCGACCACGGCGAGCGTGCGCGCCGGCAGGCGCCGGTTGCGCGGAGTTTCACTGCTCATGATCAGATCCTCCCGATGCGGGTGCCGGTGCGGCGTCGCGATGCGGGCGACGCGTGTGAACGATGCTGAAAACCACGGGGACGAACAGCAGCGAGGCGGCCGTCGCGAACAACAGCCCGCCGATCACGGCGCGCCCGAGCGGCGCGTTCTGCTCGCCGCCCTCGCCGAGTGCGAGCGCCATCGGCGCCATGCCGATGATCATCGACAGCGCCGTCATCAGCACCGGGCGGAACCGCGTGAAGCCGGCCTCGAGCGCCGCGCGCGCCGCGTCGCCGTGCTCGGCCAGGCGCTCGCGGCAGAAGCTCACGATCAGGATCGAGTTGGCCGTGGCAACGCCCATGCACATGATCGCGCCGGTGAGCGCCGGCACCGACAGCGGCGTGTGCGTGACGAACAGCATCCACACGATGCCGGCCAGCGCCGCCGGCAGCGCGGTGATGATCACGAACGGGTCGGCCCACGACTGGAAGTTCACCACGATCAGCAGATAGATCAGCACCATCGCGCCGAGCAGGCCGAACAGCATGCCGCCGAACGCCTCGTTCATGGTCTGCACCTGGCCGCGCACGTGCACCTGCGCCGTCTTCGGCTTGTCCTTCGCGGTGCGCGCGAGCAGCCGATTCACGTCCGAGGCCACCGCGCCGAGATCGCGATCCTGGGTGGTCGCGAAGATCTCCACCACCGGCTGCAGGTTGTACTGCGTGTAGACGAGGTTGGTCCAGCTGCGCTGCAGCGTGGCGATGCCGCCCACGATCGGCGCGTTGCCGTCGCGCCCGGCCGTGACCGGCAGGTTCTGCAGCGCGGCCAGCGAGTCGAGCCGGTATTGCGGCGTCTGGATCACGATCGGATAGGACACGCCGTTCTGCTCGTTGAGCCAGTAGGTGGGCGACACCTGGCTCGAACCCGCGAAGTTGATCAGCAGGCTGTTGGTCACGTCGGCCTCGGTCACGCCGAGCGCGGCGGCCTGGGTGCGATCGACGTTCACGCTGAAGGTGGGATTCGCGCGCGACTGCTGGATGCGCGCGTCCACCACGCCGGGAATGCGCCGCACCTCGCGCAGCAGCTGGTTCGCATAGCTGAAGTTCGCGCCGAGGTCGCGCCCGCTGATCTGGATGTCCACCGGGGCCGGCGAGCCGAAGTTCAGGATCTGGCTCGTGATGTCGGCCGGCGGGAACGAGAAGCTCACGCCGGGGAATTCGCGCGCCAGCCGCTCGCGCATCGTGCGCACGTAGCCGTCGGTCGGGCGATGATCCTCGCCGAGCGCGATCTGGATGTCGCCGTCGGCCGAGCCCACGGTGCCGGTGTTGTTGTAGGCCGCGTTGATGCCGCTGGTGGGCTCGCCGATGTTGTCCACCATCGTCTGCAGCTCGCCGGCCGGGATGATCGCGCGGATGCTGCGCTCGATGTCGGCGAAGATCTCGGCCGTGCGCTCCACGCGCGTGCCCACCGGCACGCGCACGTGCATCAGGATCTGCCCGGAATCGACGTTCGGGAAGAAGTTGCGGCCGAGGAACGGCACCAGCGCGAACGACAGCACCGCGAAGCCGAGAAACACGCACACGAACAGGCGGCGGTGCTCGAGCGCGGACTCGAGCGTGGCGTGGTAGCGCGAGCGCACGCGCTCGAAGCGCGCCTCGAACGCGCGCTGGAAACGTACCAGCGGATTGCGCGAGGGCGGACGGCGGGCGCCCGCGTCATGATCTTCGTGAGCTTCGTGCGATGCATGCTCGCGCAACAGATACTTGGCCATGGTCGGCACCAGCGTGCGCGACAGGATGAACGAGGTGATCATCGCGAAGATCACCGCCTCGGCCAGCGGCACGAACAGGTAGCCGGCCACGCCGTTCAGGAAGAACATCGGCACGAACACGATGCAGATGCACAGCAGCGACACGAAGGCCGGCGTGACGATCTGCGCGGCGCCGTCGAGGATCGCGTCCTCCACCGGCTTGCCCTGCTCGAGGTGCCAGTTGATGTTCTCGATCGTCACCGTGGCGTCGTCCACCAGGATCCCGACCGCGAGCGCGAGGCCGCCGAGCGTCATGATGTTCAGCGTCTCGCCGATCGCCGAGAGCGCGATGATCGAGCCGAGGATCGCGAGCGGGATCGAGGTGGCGATGATCAGCGTGGAGCGCCAGCTGCCGAGGAACAGCAGGATCATCAGGCTGGTCAGCACGGCGGCGATCACGCCCTCGCGCGCCACGCCCGAGATCGCCGCGCGCACGAACAGCGACTGGTCGCCGATCGTGGCGATGTGCAGGTTCTGCGGCCAGATCGCCTTCGATTCGGCGATGCGCGCCTTCACGCCCGAGATGATCGCGAGCGTGGAGGCCGAACCGTTCTTCAGCACCGACAGCAGCACCGAGCGCGTGCCGTCCACGTGCACGATGTTGGTCTGCGGCGGCGAGCCGTCGCGCACGTTGGCCACGTCGCGGATGTACACGGTGGCGCCGTCCACGTCCTTGACCGGCAGCCTGCCGAGCTCGGCGATCGCCGACGGCGCGTTGTTCAGCTGCAGCGTGTATTCGTAGTCGCCGATCTTCTCGGTGCCGATCGGCGTGATCAGGTTCTGCTGCGAGAGCGCGCGCGTGACGTCCTGGGTGGACAGCCCGCGCGCCTGCAGCGCGGCCGGATCGATGTCGATCTGCACCTGCCGGATCTTGCCGCCGAACGGATAGGGCACGGCCGCGCCGGCCGTGGTGGTCAGCACCGGGCGGATCGTGTTCAGGCCCAGATCGCCGAGGTTCTGCTCGTTGAGCCCGTCGCCCGACAGCGCGAGCTGGATGATCGGCACCGTGGAGGCGTTGTAGTTCAGGATCAGCGGCGGCGTGATGCCGGCCGGCAGCTGCTTGAGCAGGGTCTGGCTGAACGCGGTGACCTGCGCATTGGCCGAGGCGATGTTCACGCCGGGCTGGAAGAAGATCTTGGCAATCCCGAAGCCCGCCACCGACTGTCCTTCCACGTGCTCGATGTCGTTCACGGTGGTGGTGATCGAGCGCTCGAACGGCGACATGATGCGCCCCGCCATCTGGTCGGCGGGCAGGCCCGTGTATTGCCAGACCACGCTGATGACGGGGATGCGGATTTCCGGAAAGATGTCCGTCGGGGTCTTGAGCGCCGCGAGCGGGCCGATGATCAGGATCGCGATCGCGAGGACGACGAACGTGTAAGGACGTCGCAAGGCGATACGAACGAGTGCAAGCATCGGCCGCCCTCCAGGCGTGAGGCTGTCGCTACGGGAGCGTTCGCGGCAGCCGGTCGGGCCGGCTCGCGGAACGCATGCGGTGCGTCGTGCCGCCGGTGCGCGAGGAAAGCGATGTGGCGGGTGCGCGAGCGAGCGCGCACCGCCCGGCTGGCGGACGAACGCGAAGGAGTATAGGAAGGCAAGCCGGGCGCCAGAATGGCGCGAACATGACGGGACGGTGAGGTTCGAATAGCGCGGCGGTGCCGATCGTGAACCGGGGCCGGCTGCGGGGGTGGGGCTCGTCCGTCACGGCGCCGGGGGCGCGGCGTTCCAGATGTCGCGATGCAGCTTCCAGGCCGTGCCCTGCCTGACGAACACCAGCATCTGCCGGCCGCGGCCGACGAGCGAGCCGTCGCCGTCGCGGATCTCCGTGTCGGAGATTTCGGTCACGGTCGCACCGTCGCCGAAGCATTCCGCGTCGACGAAGCGGATCGTGCGCGGGCTCGCGCCCGGGCCGCGCCGGCCGAAATACGCGGTGATCGCGGCGCGGCCGCGCACGCGCGCCTCGCCGGGCGGCAGCAGTTCGGCATCGTCCGTGTAGCGCGCGCCGATCGCGGCGGCATCGCCGCGCGCGTAGGCTTCGGCCCAGCGCGCGTTCTCGGCGCGGATCGCCGCTTCGGGCACCGCCGGCGAGCCGTCGGCCGCGCGCGCCGGCTGGGTTGCGATCAGCAGCGCCACGCAGCCCGCAAGCCATGCGGCGAGCGTCATCGTTGCCCGCCCCGCGTTCACAGCACGCCCGGAATCTGGCGCTGTCCCTGCAACGCGCCGGGCATGCGCTCCTCCACCATCGCGAGCACCTCGGGCGGCGCCACGCGCGGATGGCCCGAGCGGAACGGCGGATCGGGATCGTATTCGACGATCAGTTGCGCGAGTTCCGCTGCCAGTTGCCCGCGCAGCTTCGCGGCCACGCGCAGCGCGAAATCGATGCCCGAGGTCACGCCGCCACCGCTCATGAAGCGGCCGCCGTCGTCCTCCACGAACCGGGCGGGATCGGGAATCGCGCCGTACTTCGCCAGGTGGTTGACGAATGCCCAGTGGCACGCGCTGCGCTTGCCCTTCAGCACGCCGGCCACGGCCAGCACCAGCGAGCCCGTGCACACCGAGGTCACATACCGCGCGCCGTCGGCGAGACGCCGGATCTCGGCGAGGTACTCGGGCCGTGTCGGCGCGCTCAGGTCGGAGCCGCCGGGCACCAGCAGCAGATCCGCCTTGCCAATGTCGGCCAAACGCTCGGTGTTGCCGTACACCACCCCGAACTCGAGCGTGACCGGGCCGCCGTCGAGGCTGGCGTAGCGAATCCGCGTGTTCGGCAGCCGGTGGAAGATCTCGCCGGGCCCGGCGAAGTCGAGCAGCGTGCCGCGCGGGTACACCGCGATCACGATGTCGAGCGGCACGTCCGGGGCCAGCAGGCCCGGCGTGGGAGTGGCGGCAATCGCCTCGGGCTCGGCGCCCGGCAGCGCGCCGCCGAGGATCGCGCCGAGCGCGGCGGCGCCACCGAGGCGGAGCACGTCGCGCCGGGCGCGGTGCGGAATGGACGAGTCGACAGGATCGGGCATGGTGGCGTTCGTTCGCGGGTTGTGGTCGAACCCATTATCGAAACCGGGCAGGCCTCGAAAAGGACGTTCTTCCCGCGAATCGCGCCGTCCCGCGCGAGCGGCTATTTATTGGTGGCCAACGCCCCGGCGCGCTTGCTGCCGCCGAACAGCGCGGTCAGTCAGCGTGGCGGCATAGCCTTGCAGCGCGGCCTGCTGTGCCGTCAGGCTCTTCAGGTCGGTGCCCACCGCTGGCGCTGGCGGTCGGCGCGCCCTTCGCCCCCGTGTAGGCGGTGATGGCCTGGTCGATCTGCGTGCCCAGGCCGTTGCTCGCGTTGAACAGCGCGCCGGCGGCCGGCGGATGGTCGGTCAGGGCTCGCTCGAGCGCCACCTGATCCACCGCCAGCGTGCCGGCGGCCTGCCCGCGCTTCGTGCCGTCCGCCACCGTGACGCCGAGCTGGCGCAGCATCGCGCCCACACCTTCGCTGTTCACGGCGCTGCCCACGATCGACTGCATCCGGGTGCGCACCGCGTTCAGCGTGGCGTCGCCGAACAGCGGGCCGGTCACGGGCTGGTTCGGATCCGTGTTGTCGAACGCGCCCACCGTGGCGATCGTCTGCACCAGCGTTGTAGTCGGCGACAAAGCTCGCGACCGCCGCGGCCTGTTTCGCCGTGTCGTGCGTGATCGAGGGCGTCTGCGCGGTGCCCGGCGTGGAGGCGACCGCGAGGTTCGAGAGCCCGTCGTCGCGGCAGACCTCATGATGCCTGCCGCCTCATGAGCAGGCCGTGTTGGCGACTCCAAGCTCCCTGATCATTCGCTGCATGGCCGAAGCAACGGGCCACCACTTGTGTCCCTCGAGGGGGCGGTCGATTCTCATGCCGATTGAAGACACGATGACGTGCCACTCCAATTCGGCAGCAACACGTGTCTTGTCAATCATCGCAAGCTGTCCTGTCAAGAATCCCCTCTGCCGCGCGAGTTCAGCCCGGCTTGAGGCCGTGGGCTCGCCAGGAGATCGGGCGGATGCGCCCGTCAGCGGTTCGGCCGACCTTCCACATGGGCGTGAATAGTGACGACCAATCGGCCGGCAGGAAGCCGAATAGCCTCCCTGCTCGCCCACGCCCCATGAGGCGTGAGAATGCAGTCCGCAGGGTCGAGGATTTGATTGAGCGGATGTTCGGCGCTCGGCAGGGCGGTGAAAGCATCGAGCAGGTATCGGGAAAGGCGCGCCTTACATCCCGCCGCCTTGGTTCGCGTCTTGGCTATTGTCGAAGAATCGCGTCGAGGCTCGTCTCGACTTCGATCAGATACGTGCTTTCCGACGCGAGCCCCCTGGCGATGGCGTCGTGGACCGCCTCCGTGCGCGTCACGCGCTCGGCGACGGCGCCGAAGCCTCGGGCAAGCGCCAGGAAGTCGGGGTTGAACAGGCTCGTGCCGACGTGCCTCCCCGGGTATCGGCGATGCTGATGCAGGCGAATCGAGCCGTAACAATGGTTGTTCGACAGGATGAAAAGGATCGGCAGCTTGCGCTCGATCGCCGCGATCATCTCCGGGCCGGTCATGAGAAATCCGCCGTCGCCGACGAGGCAGACGGTTTTCTTGCCCGGCCGCCGCAACTGCGTCGCCACCGCCGCCGAGGTGCCGTATCCCATGGCGCCGCATTGCGATGCCATCAGCAGCTGCGGCGGCGCGAACGGAAAGTGCCGGTACACCGGCGCCGCGAACATCCCCGTGTCGAGACAGATGGCGACGTCGTCGGGCACCTGCGCCGCCAACGAGCGCACCACGTCGGAGAACGGCACGCCGTCGCCAACCTCGTGCGTCGGCCATGCGGCATACCGCTCGAAGCGCGCGCGCAGCATGCCCGCCCATTCGCCGCGCTCGGCAAGCGCGATCGGATCGCGGATCAGCGCTTCGGTCAGCGCATTGGCGAGCGCAACCGGATCGCAGACCACACCCAGATCGGCCGCGACGTTCAGGCCGACGACGTGGTCGTCCGGCCAGCAATGGATCAAGGTCTGCCGGGGAGCCGGATGGCTCGGGAACGTATAGCCCTGGCTCGTGATGTCACCGAGGCGCGTGCCGAGCGCGAGGATCAGGTCGCTGCGCTGGAACGCCTCGATCTGATCGGCGGGGTTGACGAGGCCCAGGTCGCCGACGTACAGCGGATCCCGATTCGCAAACAGGTCGTGGTGGCGGAACGACACCGCCACGGGAACCGCGTAGGCATGCGCCAGCGCCGCCAACGCATGGCGGCCGCCGTCGGCCGCCATGCCGCCGCCCG
Organism: Burkholderia sp.; assembly: GCA_030151225.1. GTDB lineage: Bacteria > Pseudomonadota > Gammaproteobacteria > Burkholderiales > Burkholderiaceae > Burkholderia. Next base: position 19,029 of record JASLEG010000049.1, read on the forward strand.
CGACGATGAGCGGCCGCGCCGCGCCGGCCAGCAGGGTGCGGATCCGCGCAACGGTGGACTCGTCCGGCAGCGTCCGTGCGTGCCGCGTCACGCGCCAATCGTGCGACGCGACGGGTTGCTGCTGCACGTCCTCGGGCACCACCAGCACGACGGGGCCCGGCGTGCCGCTGGTCGCGATGCGAATCGCCTTGAACGCGGCCGCCTCGAGTTGCTCCGGTTCCGTAACCTCGAAGACCCACTTCGCCATCGCCCCGTACATCTTCTGATAGTCGATCTCCTGGAATCCTTCCTTGCGCAGGTCGGCTTTCGGAACCTGCCCGACCACCAGGATCACGGGCACCGCATCCTGCTGCGCGGTATGCACGCCGATGGCCGCATTCGTCGCGCCGGGCCCGCGACTCACCATGACGACGCCCGGACGCCCGGTCAGCCGTCCATCCGCGCAGGCCATGAAGGCCGCGCCGCCCTCGTGCCGGCAGGTTACGACATCGATCTCGGGGAAGTCGCCCAGGGCATCGAGTATCCCTAGATAGCTCTCGCCCGGAACCAGGAACACGCGATCGATGCCGTTCCTGACGAACGTCGAGAGCAAGGCGTGGGAAGAAGTGTTCGGGAGATGTGCGTTCATTGAATGCCTCGCAGATATGGGAAGGATGACGAAATCGGTGTCGAAGAAAGGGGGCGCGGCATCGAGGTGATGACGCGCGGGTCGAGCCCCGCTGCCGCGTGAACAGCCGGCGCGCAAGGACGAACGCGACGAGCTTGCCGGCCACCCCGAGCGCGAGCCCGAAGGACGCGAGCGACGACCAGCGATGGGATTCGAAGATTGTCGACGCGGCCAGGGCGACGCACGGCAACAGCACCGTGCACCCAGCGCGGTCGGGACCGATCCGGGCCACCAGCGTCAGCTCGGATGTCGAACCGATCACCGAGCCCGGCACGGCCAGATAGCGCAGCGCGCCGAGGTAGCGCGGCGCGCACGGTCGGCCGGCGCAGCACGCGCAGGGCGATCCAGAAGCGCCACGCGACCGAGACGGGGGGCGGCACCCCATCGAGCTGCCATGATCGCGATCCAGGTAGTGCTCCAGATCGGTACGGTGAGCGCATAAAGCAGGAGATTCATCGGAAACGGCGGCAAAGGAGTCGGGAAAGCGGGCATCGGGCGATCCCCATGCGCCGACTTTGCCGCCCGGCACCGGGGCGAAAGTGTCCAGAATTGCGGTCTTTATGCAACGGCGCACCGGGGACGCACGTGCGCGCCTATACTGCGCAACATGAAGTCCGCCCACGCCATCGCGCCGATTCTCGCGTCCCCGCCCCAGTCGTCCGCCGAACTGGCGAGCGCGGCCGACCTGCCGTTCGGCCTGCAATCGGTATGCCGCACGCTCGCCGGGACCGACGCGAAGCTGCAGCGCTTCGCCTGGCTCGGTGATCATCTCGCGGTCGCCGAATGGGTGCACGAGGTCGACGTGGCCGAGACGATCTACGCTCAGCCCGGCCATCACACGCTGTCGTGCTATTTCTCTGGCGGCAATCGCACGGAGCGCCGGAAGGTGCCCGGCTACGGCGGCCCGAGCCGGCTCTGCGCGCTGCCCGGCGATCACGAGTCGCGCTGGCTGGTGCGCGGCAGCATGCACTTCATGCATCTCTACTTCCTGCCCGAGCATTTCACCCAGCGCGCCGTGCGCGAACTCGATCGCGAACCGCGCGAGCTGGCCCTGGCCGACCGCACCTATTTCGAGGATCCCCGCATGGTCGCGCTCTGCCGCACGCTGCTGCGCGAGCGCTGGGACGACGTGGACGGCCGGCTACGCGCCAACGAGACGGTGCACGCGGTGCTGAGCCGGCTGCTGCGCGAGCAAAACCAGGTGCGCACCGGCCAGCCGCGCACGGGCGGCCTGTCGTCGGCGGTGCGCCGCCGCGTGCGCGACTACATCGACGTCATGCTCGACCAGCCGATCACGCTGGGCGAGCTGGCCGCCCTCGCCGCACTATCCGAGTACCACTTCGCACGCATGTTTCGCATCTCGTTCGGCATGCCCCCGTACGCCTGGATCGCCACGCAGCGGCTGGCGCGGGCTCGCGCGCTATTGCACGGTGATGGGCTGCCACTCGCGCAGGTGGCCGCGCGATGCGGCTACGCGAACGCCAACCACCTGAGCCATCGCTTTCGCGACGCGCACGGGGTGACGCCCACGGCGTTTCGCAAGGCGATGTCGGGTAGGTGCAGTGCAGATGTTCTACACGACGAACCGCCTATGTGAACGTCTCCCGGATCGCAAGCAAGTTTTGCACAGCGATCTACAGGTCGAGAGTCGCCGCAACCGCAGGCTCGCCTGGATATCGTCGACTGGATCGAAGGCTATTCCCGTCGCGATCGGCTTTCCCGCTCCCGTCGCCTGCGAAGCCGCGACGATCGCAGCGTGATCTGCCGTACATGGAAACGAGGCAGGATCATGCGACGGATGTGGCTTTCCCTCAGGCCATCAGATTCAAGCTCTTGATGTGAGGCGGCGGCGCCTTGTCCAAGCTCAGCACCAATCGGTCGCTTGCCCCGCAGCGACCGATGTCGAGAACCTGAATGCGCGTGTTCGCAATGAGCGCGTGGACACCTTCGTCACCGATCCGGTCGTTGTACGGCAACTCGACTTCGTTTAACCGCGGGCTCGCGGCGATCTCTTTCGCGTCGTTCGCATTCAGATTGGAAGCTGCTGAGCGAATGTGGCGCAGCGTCGGATGCCGTAGAAGCGCCTTCAGCGTCTTGCCCGACAGATTCGGAGCCTGATTTATTTCCAGCGAACGCAGTCGGATGCCTTCGAGGTGCCGGAGCCCGTCCGCCGACAGACGCACGGCACGCGGCAAACTCAGCGCCTTCAGAGATGTCGGCAATTTCGCGAGGTCCGATTCATCGAACGACTGGTCTTTCGGATACGTCACCGATTCGATCTCGACGCCGTGAAGCGGCGCCTTGATCGCCTCACCTGCAATTTCCACGCTGGGCTTCGTCGCATGAAATTGTGCAAGCACATCTTCAAGGTTCGCGCCAGGCGCGAGTGTCACGTCGACGCGCCGCAAGGATCCGAAGTGGCCAAGTTCCCCAAGGGCTTCCGGCGTCGCGGGCATCCGCAGGTGAAGTCGGGTCAGCGACTTCGGCAGGCGGGCGAGATCGGCTGCATTATAGCCGCCCGATTCCTCCATCCGCACCTCACGCAGCCTCGGAAAATTGTTCAGTGCCGGCCAGCCCGCCTCGGTCAACGGACGCTCCAGCACGAGCGTCTGCAAAGAGGCGCGGATCCAGTCCGGAATCGTGCCCAAATCATTTGCATCGAACTGACCATGCGTCAATGTGAGGCTGCGAATACCGCGATCGCGAAAGCGCGCCCGACTCTCGTCGTTCAGCCAAGCCATTCCCTCGCGCAACCCCTCCGGCGTCCTGAACGTCAGGTCGCGGACTGCCCCGCCCGCGATCTCGGCAAACAGCTTGCTCACACGTGCAAAGCTCGTTAGCGTCTTTCGGTCGAGCTCGTCCGCGATGGCCTCAAGCGGATCGCGCGATATAGGAGAACCGCGCGTCGAGGACGCATTCGCCAAGGCTTTCGGATTCAGGCTTTCCAGTTTCGCCGTCGTGAAACGCAGCGCCGAGGTCGTCGCGCGTCCGAGCCTGGTGTCCGGGAGGCCCGCCAGTTCGGCGGTCCGCATCAGCGCTTTCGCAACGCCGCTTCCTGCGGCCTGAGAGGCCACGTTCTGAACTTGTTCCGCTGCATAGCTGACAGACTGCTCGGCGAGCCCTCGAATGCCATTGGTCCGGGTCATGACGAATCTTCCTGTGTTGTATGGTGCGGTGTCGCCAAGCGCTCGAGCGAGCGATGCGCCTCTTCCTACCACACGGTGCAATTCGTACGTAGGCTACGTGAGCCCGAAAGGCGTGACAGGGAAGGGGCCGAAGAGAGGGCCCCGCATGCGAAGCGCTGGAAACCAATGCAAAAGAATCCGACTTCCATTGCGAGGCCCCATTCGAGCAACCATCGATGTGGCGCAGCCCTCGAAACGCCATGCGCGGTCATTTACCAGGAATTGCCAACATACATCACCCACAAATCGCGAACAGATACCGGCGGCAGCCCGGAAAAGCACAGCCGTCCGAATATCGAATCGGCGCTCGAGGCGAATTCGGAGCTTGCCCAATTCATCAAACCAGAGAAGCGCGGCTATGGCCGCGAGCTGTCGCATTTCGACCTGCGCGAACTCACCACCGCGCAGGCGGTGTGGGCGAAGACGGTGGACTGAGGACGGCATGCGTGCCCACGCCACGGTCCATGGACCGTGGGCACGCAGTCAAGGACGGGTTCCCCGTTGTCAAGGTCACCTTCCTCGATGTGCCTTCGCCCTGCGACACATCCGCAAGACTTCAATCTCCGGGGCAGGCTCCCCGATCACCGCACCTCGCTCACTCCAGCGCGCTCGCCACCAGCCGCCGCTGCTCGGCCTGATGCGCGCGCACCGACGAATGCGCACCCGCGGCCGTCGCCACGCGGCACACCGCCGTCAGCCGGCAGCCGGCGGGCAGCACGGCCTCCAGCTCGTCGCGCACGCACCGCCACGCCCCCTGGTTCGCGTCTTCCTCCTGCGCCCACACCACCGCCTCGAGATGGTCGAACGCCGCGAGCGCGCTCGCCAGCGCCAGCCGCGGAAACGGATACAGCTGCTCGACGCGCACCAGCGCCACGCTCGCGTCGCCGGCCGCGTCGCGCGCTTCGCGCAGCGCGTAATGGAACTTGCCGCTCGACAGCACGACCTTCCGCACACGCGTCGCATCGGATACCGAATCGTCGCCGATCACCGTGGCGAACGCGCCGTCCAGCAGCGCGGTCACGCTCGAATGCGAGCGCGCGTTGTCGTACAGCTGCGATTTCGGCGACATGACGACGAGCGGCTTCGGCTCGCGCGTCGCGGCCTGCCCGCGCAGCAGATGGAACCACTGCGCGGACGTGGACGGGCACACCACGCGCATGTTGTCGTCCGCGCACAGCTGCAGGAAGCGCCCGAGGTAGCCGCTCGAGTGCTCCGGCCCCACGCCCTCGTGCCCGTGCGGCAGCAGCACGGTCAGGCGCGAGCGGTAGCCCCACTTGTGCTCGCCGGCCGCGATGTACTGGTCGACGAACACCTGCGCGCCGTTCACGAAATCGCCGAACTGCGCCTCCCAGATCGTCAGCGCATCGTGCGCCACCACGCTGTAGCCGTACTCGAAGCCGAGCACGGCCTCCTCGGTCAGCGGCGAATTGACGACGTCGAAGCGCCCCTGCCGATCGGAAATCGCGCCGAGCGGCACGTGCGGCTCGCCCACGCGCTCGCCGCCGTCCTGCAGGTGCCACACGGCCTGCCGGTGCATGAAGGTGCCGCGCCCGACGTCCATGCCCGAGATCCGCACGTCATGACCGTCGTCGAGCAGCGACGCGTAGGCGAGGTTCTCGGCCAGGCTCCAGTCCACCCGGCCTGCCTCGCTGGCCGTCGCGTTGCGCCAGCGCGCCGTCAGGCTCGCGACGAACTCGTGGATCCGCGCGCCCGGCGGCACGCGCGTGAGCGCCTCGGCCAGCGCGCGCAGCCGCGTGAGCGAGAGCGGCTGCATCGAGGAAGCGGAAGAAGCCTCGACATCGGCATCGACATCGACATCGACACCGCCCACCGCATCGAGCTCGCCGCCGCGTTCGCCCAGCAGCGCCCGCTCGGCCGCCTGCCGCAGCACATCGAGCGGCGCCGCGCCGTCGAGCGACGCGTGATAGCGCTCGACCACGCCCGGATGCGAGCGGATCACGGCCTGCAACATCGGCTGCGTGAGCGCGGGGATGTCGTGCTCGGAATGGCCGAGGCGCCGATAGCCGATCAGGTCGATCACGATGTCGGCGTGGAAGGTCTTGCGGTAATCGAATGCGATCGCCACGGCGCGCAGCACCTCGTCGGGCCGGTCGGCATTCACGCGCAGCACCGGCGCATCCACGCCGCGCGCCACGTCGGTGCAGTAGACGTGCGCCTCGGCGTCCATGCGGTTCGGCGTGGTGAAGCCGATCTGGTTGTTGACGATCACGTGCAGCGTGCCCGCGGGCGAATAGCCGGCGTGGCGCGCGAGGTTCAGCGTCTCGGTCACGACGCCCTGCCCGGCGAACGCGGCATCGCCGTGCACCACCACGGGCAGGCAGCCGGCCTCGCCGTGCGCGTCCTGCCAGGCGCGCGCCATGCCCACCACCACCGGATAGACGCTTTGCAGGTGCGAGGGATTGTGCGCGAGCTGCACGCTCACCTCGCCGTGCGCGGTGCGCTTGCGCGCGACGTGGCCGAGGTGATAAGGCAGGTCGGGCTGCGTCAGCGCCACCGGCGAATCGGGATCGAGCCGCGCGAGCATGTCCGCCGCGCGCATGTCCATCACGTTCACGAGCGCGTTGAGCCGGCCGCGATGCGGCATGCCGATGAACACGCGCTGCATTCCGTGGCGGCCGGCGGTGTCGATCACGGCGGCCAGCAGCGGAATCAGGCTTTCGCAGCCTTCGAGCGAAAAACGCTTGGCGTGGGCGAAACGCTCGGCCACGATGCGCTCCCACGTTTCGGCCGCCAGCAGCTGGCCCAGCACCGCGTGCCGCTGCGCCTGCTCCGGCGCCGGATTCGAGGCGGCGGATTCGATCCGGCCGAACAACCAGCGTCGTCGCGTGGCGTCGCGCACGCCGCTGCAGTCCAGCGCGAGCGCGCCGCAATACAGCTGCGCGAGGCGCTGCCCGAGCTCGCCGACGGTGCGCGCCGTCTCGAAGCCGACCAGCGGCGTGTCGACCGGCTCGTCGGGCACGAGCCCGTGGAAGCGCGGATCGAGCTCGGGCACCTCGGCGCGTGCGGCGAGCCGCAGCGGATCGAGATCGGCCACGCGAAATCCGGCGTCGCGATGCGCATCGACGAAACGGCTGATCAGCAGGTGCCTCGCGCTCGGTGAAACGTCCTGCGTCTCGGTGCCCACGAAGCCGGCGGTGGTAGCGTATTCGGAATATTGGCTGTACATGGTGAGTGCCTGTATGGAGAGAATGCGTCGATCGAATCTCGCCATCCGCACTCCGGCACACACGCGCCCCGACGCATCCCGAACCGATCCGGCGGGGCGGGCGTACCAACGGATGGAGATCTGGCCGGCGCGCCCGCGCCGTCTCGCACGGGCGCGCCGTCACACCTCATCGCCCCGTGCGTGCACGAGGCGTGTCTCCTTCGCGGATACCGCTTGTCTCCGATACGGGCCCGGCTCAGGTCGCCGTGAGCAGGGACAGGGAACGCGGTTGATTCGGATGAGCCGCGCGCGCCGCCACGGCGTGGGCGCCGCGTGCGTCGCCATCGAGCCGGAACGCGGCCACCGTGCCGGTCAGCGCGTCCGCCTGGTGGCGCAAGGCCTGGGCGGCCGCGGCGCTTTCCTCGACGAGCGCGGCGTTTTCCTGCGTGACCTGATCCATCTGGGTGATGGCGAGGTTGATCTGCTCGATGCCGTCGCTCTGCTCGAGGCTGGACGCGCTCATCTCGTTGACGATCGACGACACGGCCGTGATGCTCCTGACCACGCGCCGGATGGTCTCGCCAGCCTGCTCGACGATGCCGGCGCCCAGGTTCACCTGATTCACCGAAGCGTCGATCAGCGCCTTGATCTCCTTGGCGGCCAACGCGCTGCGCTGCGCGAGGCTGCGCACCTCGCTGGCCACCACCGCGAAGCCACGACCGTTCTCGCCGGCACGCGCGGCTTCCACAGCCGCATTGAGCGCGAGGATGTTGGTCTGGAATGCGATGCCCTCGATCACGCCGATGATCTCCACCACCTTGCGCGAGGACGCGTTGATCGTGTTCATCGTGTCCACCACGCGGTCCACCGCCTCGCCGCCCTGCACCGCCACCGTCGACGCGTCGCCGGCGATCTGGTTGGCCTGCTGCGCGTTGCTGGCGTTCTGCTTGACCGTGGAGGTGAGCTGCTCCATCGCGGCGGCGGTCTGTTCGAGCGCGCTCGCCTGCTGCTCGGTGCGGTTGGACAGATCCATGTTGCCGCTCGCCACTTCCTGCGAGGCGAGCGTGATGGCGTGCGTGCCGCCACGCACGCTGCCCACGATGGTGTTGAGGCTCGCGGTCATCTTGCCGAGCGCGGCCAGCAGGCGCGCCACCTCGTCCCTGCCGGTGGCGTCGAGGCGATGCGTGAGATCGCCGCCGGCCACCGCCTCGGCCAGCGCCACCGCGCGATTGATCGGCAGCGTGATGCTGCGCGTGATGTACCACGCCGTGACCACCGACACCAGCAGCGCGCACAGCGCGATGATGCCCATCTGCAGCTTCGCCGACTGGCCCTCTGCATTGGCCATGGCGACGTCGTTGTTCATCTCGCTGGCCTGGAAGTCCACCATCTTGTCGACCAGCGTGTAGTAGTCGTCCTGCCGGCGCGCCATGTCGCCCTGATAGACGTCGCGCGCGCCGGCCTGGTCGTTGGCGGCGATCAGCTCGAAGAATTTCTTGACGCTCTGGCCGTAGTCGCTGCGCGCCTGGAACTGGCTCCGGAACAGCGCCTTGCTCGGCTCGTCGGTGAGCTGCTTCTCGAACTGGGCGTAGGTGTCGGCGTTCAGCTTGCGGATCGCAGCGTAGTCGTCCATGTACTTCTTCGCGCGATCCGGGTCGGTGGTCAGCAGCAGGTTGCTGAGAATGCCGTTGGCCTTGTAGCCGTTGTTCTTGATCTGCGTGCTCAGGGCGATCAGCGAGTATCGCTGGCTGACGATGCCGTTCATTCTGTCCGCACTCGACTCGATATGGCGGATGCCCAGCAGCGTGGTGCCGATCAGCAGCGCCACCACGATTCCGAATGCCACACTCAAACGAACCCCGATTTTCAGGTCGGCAATTTTCATGATGCATTTCCTTTTAAAAGGATGCCTTTTTATAGTGCTTTCCTTTTTCCAGGGGACCGAACGCATGACGCCGACGACCGTGTCCGTATCGGTCGTCGACGTTGAATTCGGCCCATTGCACGATCACGATGTCATGGCACTGACACGATGACCGGGCGATCGAGGAAATTGCGGCCCAGAGCACTATCTCTGAGTTTGTTTACGGCAAGAGAAAACGATTGTTAAATTTTTTTCAAGGGGACAGTAACGTGCCTTTGCAATTTTCCGCGCGCCCGACGAGACAGCCAGTATCACGTATGTCGATTCCGGTTTCGGCATCCGCTCCGCGTCTGTCCGCGAATAAGTGATCAATCGATCCGGGAATGAGCTTGTGAATCGCGGAGGTTCATTTTTATATGGATTTTCCGTCGATATAACAAAAAGAAACGGCGCCGATGGCGCGCGGCGAACCACGCGAAGCACGCCGGCTTCGACGGCGCGGAGGTGCATGCCGCGAACAACTATCTGCTCGAGCAGTTCATTCGCGACAGCACGAACCGGCGCACCGACGAATACGGCGGCTCGCTCGAGAATCGCCCGCGCTTTCCGCTCGAGGTGGTGCGCGCCGTGCGAGGTGTGGGGCGCGGATCGTGTCGGCATCCGCATCTCGCCCGTCACCACCGCGCCCGGCGACACGCCGCTCGACAGCAACACGATGGAGACCTTCGGCCGCCTCGTCGACGCGCTGTCGCAACTCGCGCTGCTCCACGTGCACGATATCGAGGGCGTCACGCAGGCGAGCCGCGAGGCCACCGGCGGGATCAGGCTTCGCGGCGGGGCGCGCCGCTCGCGGAAGCGCCGAAGGAATGCTGGTACGGGGGCGATGCGAGCGGCTATTCTGACCGGCCGACGATGGCGCGTTGATCGCCCGCGGCCGGCCCCGATCCCGGGCGCCCCGCCGCCGTATCACGAACGCAGCGCCTCGCCCTGCTCCGCCGACCACGCATCGAACGGCTTCGCGTCCTTGGCGTGAAAGCCGTTCGCCGCCGCGTAATCGTAGAAGAACTGCAGGACGGCGGCCTTCTCGTCGCGGAAAGTCGCCTTGTAGGCCTTGCCCGGTGCGGTGAGCGGGCCTTCGTCACGCTGCCGCAACTTCACCTGCCGATCGACGATCTCCTTCATCGGCACGGTACCGGCGTTCGTGAGCATGTCGAGCGCGCTCATGAACATCGTGGTGCGTCCCATGCCGCCACGGCAGTGCACGACGAAGTGGACGTTGTCGAGGCCCTTTTCCATGACGATCTGGCGCGTGCTGGCCGCGAAATGCGCGAGCGCGCCCTGATCCGGCGCCGCGTGATCGGGCACCGGCACGCGGACGTACATGCCGCCCTTGCGCGTGACCAGCTGCTTTTCCGTCTCGACTTCCTCGCTCCTGACCGACACGTTCAGCGGCTCGGCCGCCCGCTTGGCCTTCGCGGTGCTGCCGTTCGGGATCGACACGTCCTGGCCGTCGTTCTTGCCGGCCCATTTGGCCAGCTTCTTTGCTTCCTTGGGCTCGATGTCTTCCATCGGCTTGTCGACGTTGCCCCAGTTCTTGTTGTCGAGCGCCATCCACGAAACCGGCTTGCCGTCGACGAACCCGTGCGATTCCTGGCGCGTGTCGATCACCACCACCGTTTTCGGACGCACGCTCTCGATCACCGCATCCAGCTGCGCCGCCGAGAACTGTTCGATGCCGGTCATGCTGATGCGGTCCAGCCCTTCCTGGTTGATGCCGTCGAGCGCGGCCAGATTGGACGTCGAGCGGATGCGGCTCGGTTCGACCGAATCGAAGATCATGACCGGACGCTTCTGGTTTTCCAGTTTCTGCGGCCGGGTGGTTTGCGGATAGGCGCTCCTGCGGATCGGAGAGGCAGCGCGCTGCGGCTCGCCGTTCTCGCCCGCCCTAGGCTGGCGCGTGGCGAGCCCCGACAGGGGGCCCTGGCGCGAGGTGCTCGACGGCGACGAGGCGACGCTGTTGTCGGGCTCGGGCATGGTGGCTTGCGGGGTATCGGGGGCGATATGTCCGGATTGTCCGGAGGCCGATGTCTTCATTGAACCTTCCTTCAATCGAGAAAAATAAGATCATTGCGAGAAACCTTTCAACGATGACGATCGAGCGATTGCTCCGACGAATATCGTCATGAATCCGGATTCCAAAAAAATGCGGAATGCTACAACCCGCACATCGTCACGAAATCCCGGTCAGCGAAGGCCCGTCCAGGCTGGCGAAGCATTCGAACGATGGATTACCGCCCCCCAAAAAGCACTCAGGACAGCGGATCACCGATTTACGCATCCTCAGTCCTGACAACACGTCAGCCGCGAAACGAACCGCTGCGAGATCAATGAAATTCACCGGGGATATCAAAATCCGCTGCCCGCAGGCACACCGTGCGATGCCGCGCGCACAGACTGTTACACAAGCCCGCCGAATCCGCGTGCACGAAGCGCGGCCGTGCCCCGTTATCGTGAAGGTGAGCGCCACACCAGGCTTTCACTTTCGTCAGCCTGGCGCGGCAACCATGCCGATCGTGCCGCCGCTGACGCAAGCCCTGAATTCATCCTGATGAAAGACACGCACAAGATCATGAAAAATAACCCGCCGCCTCGTCATCGAACCATCCACTCGCTGGTCGCCTCCTCGCTCGTGATCACCCTGCTGGGCCTCGCGGCCTGCAACAAGCAAGGCGACGACGCGCAGCCCACCGCCACGGCCAGCGCCGCGAGCGCGCCGGCCACCTCCGACGCCCAGCCGGCACCGGCCGCATACACGCCGCCGAGCGCGGACCAGCTCTACCAGATGGTCGCACCGATCGCACTGTTCCCGGACAAGCTGGTCGCCCTGGTGCTGGCCGGCGCCACGTACCCCGACCAGATCACGGCCGCCAATGCGTGGCTCGGCCAGAATCCGGGCCTCAAGGGCGCCGACCTGAGCTCGGCCGCCAATGCGCAGCCCTGGGATCCGTCGGTCAAGGCACTGACCGCGTTCCCGTCCGTGACCTCGCAGATGGCCGGCAACGTCGCGTGGACCACCGCGCTCGGCCAGGCCTATTTCCGCGATCCGAACGACGTGCTGAATGCCATCCAGGTGATGCGCCAGCGCGCGCAGAAGGCCGGCCACCTGAACTCGGGCAGCCAGCTGCACGTGACCCAGGTCACGCAGGCCGCGCCGCCGCCGGCCTATACGCCGGCGCAGAGCGGCCCGGCGATCTACGAAGGCGCGCCGATCGTGCCGCCGCCGCCGCAGACCATCGTGATCGAACCGGCGCAGCCCGACACCGTCTATGTGCCCGCCTACAATCCGGCCGTGGTGTACGGCGCGCCGGTGGTCTACCCCGGTTACGCATACCGGCCCAGCTACGACACCGGCGCGGTGGTGACCGCGGGCGTGCTGTCGTTCGGCGTGGGAATCGCGGTCGGCGCGCTGGCCAGTCATCACGACTGGGGTTGGCACGCGTGGGGGGTGAACTGGGGCGCGCCGCACCGGGGCGGGCCGGCCTGGGGTAACGCGCAGCGGCCGGCGGTGGTGTACAACCACACCACCTATATCTCGAAGTCGACCACCGTGATCAACAATATCCACGAGACGCGGATCACGAACAACGTCACCAACAATTACGGCAACACCACCAACAACGTCGGCAACCTGATCAATCGCGGCGCGCCGCAGGCCGGCATGGCCCCTGCGCAGCAGGTGCGGGAGCAGCAGGCCGAGCGCGCGAATCCGGGCGCACCGCATCCGGGCCCGTCGGCGATGCCGGTGCCGCATTTCGACGCCCGCGATGCGCGGCCGGGCGAGCGGCCGGAGCCGCATCCGGGCGAGAACCGCCCGAACGAATTCGGCGAGCACGGCGGCAACGGCGCGCCGCATCCGGGTACCGAGATGCGTGCCGAGCACGGCACGCCGGGCGAGCATCCGCCCGCCGAGGGCCGCGCACGCGAAAACGCGCCGCCTTCGCAGGCCGAGGGCGCACACGGCCCGGACCACGCGAACGCGATGCACGAGATGCCCGGCGCGCAGATGCATCCGCAGGCCGAGCCGCGGCCCGCGCCCGAGGCGCCGCGTGAGCAGCACGAGGCGCCGCCCGCGCAACACGAGGCCCCGCAGCAGCACGAAGCGCCGCATCAGGCACCGCAGCCCCATCCGGCCGAACACGCGCAACATGCACCCGAGCCGCATCCTCCACATTCGGAGCCACATCCGCAGCAGCACGAGCAGCACGAACACCACGAGCACGGCTGATCGGCGAGACGCGCTCGGCCCGACCGACGACGTTCGGATGGTTCGAACGCGGGTGGTTCGGTTGTCGCCGGCGCAGGGCGTTTCGGCACTTCGGCACGGCTCGCCATCGAGGCGGGATCATGCCGAGCTGGTTCGCATGCCGAAACGCTCCTGCGCGGAAGGACGTGCTCTCCGCCTCAGAACGACGCCCACTCGGATGAAGCGGCGTTGGGCTGAGCGGCGATCGTGCCTGCCCGCGCGGGCACCGATCGCGACTTGGTCGGTACCACCGCCGCCCCTGCCACTGCGGCCGCGGGCCTTGCCGACGTGGCGCCCGGCTGCGATCGGAGATCCAGCCGGAAAACGGATACCGTCTCACGCAGCGCGTTCGATTGGGACGCCATCGACTGCGCGGCGGCGGACGCCTCTTCGACCAGCGCCGCGTTCTGCTGGGTCACCTCGTCCATTTGAACCACCGCGGTGTTGACCTGCTCGATGCCGGTGCGCTGCTCGATCGACGCCGCGGTGATTTCGCCCATCAGGTCCGCCACGCACTTGACCGATTGCACCACCTCCTCCATCGTCCGGCCCGCCTCGTCCACGAGGTCCGACCCGACCTGCACCCGCTCCACCGAACTCTCGATCAGCGTCCTGATCTCCTTCGCGGCGTTGGCGCTACGCTGGGCGAGCGTGCGGACCTCGCCGGCCACCACCGCGAAGCCGCGCCCCTGATCCCCCGCACGCGCTGCCTCCACCGCGGCGTTGAGCGCCAGGATATTGGTCTGGAACGCGATCCCTTCGATAACCGAAATGATCTCGGCGACCCTGGCCGAACGGCTCGATATCTCGCGCATGGTGGTGACCACGCGCCCGACCACGTCACCGCCGCGCCGGGCCACCTCGGAAGCATTGGCGGCAAGGGTGTTGCCCTGCTGCGCGCTCTCGGTGTTCTGCTTGACCGTCGCGGTGAGTTCTTCCATGCTCGCCGCCGTCTCTTCGAGCGATGCCGCCTGCTCTTCCGTGCGCTGGCTCAGGTCGGTATTGCCGGCCGCGATCTGCGCCGCGCCGATCGCGATGCTGTCGCTGCCGGTGCGCACCCGCCCCACCACCTCGGCCAGCCGATCGTTCATGCTTTTCAGCGCGCCCAGCAGCTGGCTCGTCTCGTCCCTGCCCGCCACCTCGATGCGGGAGGTCAGATCGCCGCGTGCCACCGTTTCGGCGATGATCACGGAGGCACGGATGGGCACCGTGATCGAGCGCGTGATGACGTAGGCCACCATCAGGCTCGCCAGGAGCGCGACGAGGATCAGCACCGCGGTCAGCCAGAGCGCGCCGCGATACGAGGCATCCGCCGCCGCACTCGCCTGTGCCGCGCCCGCCGCGTTCAACTCGATGTTCCGCTCCACCAGATCGGAGAACGTGGCGAACAACCTGGACGAATCACCGGCCGACAGGCGGCGCGCGTCGTCGAAGTGATCTGCGCTTTGCGACAGCGTGTTCAGCCGTGTGTCCACATCCCGGTAGTTCGCCCATGCATCCTTGATCTGACGAAAGAGCTCGCGCTCCTCCGGCGACGAAATATATTGCTCGTACTTCTTCATCGTCGCGTCCAGCTTGGCGGCGGCAGTTTCATGCCGCGTCCAGTAGGCATCCCGATCCTTCTCGTCCAGCGCGACCAGCCTGCTGGTCGACGAACGGCGCACCGCATTGGCGTAGGCGCGAACGTCGCCGAGCGTCTGCACGCTGGGAAGCCAATTCGAGCCGAGATCGGTGGTGTTGTCGTGGATGCGGGAAGCCTGGATCAAGGCCAGCGCTCCGACCAGGCACAGCAGGACGAGCGTGACGGCGAACGCGAGACCGAGCCGCACGCCGATCGCCAGGTTATTCAGGACTTTCATGGACGACCTCCAAACGTTCGACGATTTCCCTCTATTACGGATGCGTCGACGCAAAAATGAGCGATGCCACAAAAATTCACGATGCGGCGCCGGCACGAACCGCGACCGGGCGAGCCGCCAGCCTCGTTGCTTCGGCATGCCAACCGGCGTGCAACGCGCCTCGTCCGCGCACACGGATGCGGTATTGCCCGGATAGACGGCGCACGTGTGTCAGCCCGCGCCCCCGCGAGGCCGGCGATCACCGCCCCCACCCCACTAACATGACTTTTTCTCAAGTTAGACGATAAAAATCGTCGCTTGTGGCGCGTCTCGCGCATGACCAACAATGCACGCTGCCAGGCCAAGGAGAAGCGTTGTCATGCGAGACGAACACAACTACATCAACGGGCGATTCGTCGAATCGTCCGATGCCGGCGTGATCGCCGTGGTGGACCCGGCCACGGGCGAAACCGTGCGCCGCGTGCGCGCCGCCAGCGAAGCCGACGCGATCGCCGCGGTGGCCGCCGCCGAGCGGGCCCAGCGCGCCTGGCGCCTGACGCCGGCCGCGAGCCGCGCCGAGGTGCTGCGCCGCTTCGCCGACGCGATCACCGAGCGCGCGCCGCAGATCGGCGCGGCGCTCGCGCTCGAATCGGGCAAGAGCCTCGACGACGCCACCAACGAGGCGCGCTACGCCGCCGACATCACGCGCTACCACGCAGAGTGGGCGCGCCGCATCGAAGGCGAGATCATCCCGAGCGATTCGGCGAACGAGAACCTGTTCCTGCACCGCGAGCCGATCGGCGTGGTGGCGGCGCTGATCCCGTTCAACTACCCGATCTACACGCTGATGCGCAAGATCGCGCCGGCCCTGATCGCCGGCAACGCGGTGGTGGTGCGCCCGAGCAACCACACCCCGTGCTCGGCCTTCGAGATCGCCCGCGCGGCCGACGCGGCCGGCCTGCCCGCCGGCCTCGTCAACATCCTCGCAATGGATCACGCCACCGCCGCGGTGCTGTGCACGCAATCGGCCGTGGGCATGATCACGCTGACCGGCAGCGTGGACGCCGGGCGCATCGTGCTCGACTACTGCAAGACGAACATCGCCAGGCCCTCGCTCGAACTCGGCGGCAAGACGCCGGCCATCATCGAGCCGGATGCCGACCTCGAGAAGGCCGCCGCCGCACTGGTGGCCTCGAAGACGACGCATTGCGGCCAGCTCTGCACGGCGATCGAGCGCGTGTACGTGCACGAGCGCGTGCACGACCGCTTCGTGGCGTTGCTGCGCGAGAAAATGGCCGCCGTGCAGATCGGCGACCGCCGCGAGAACGCGGCTTTCATGGGCCCGCTCGCCAATGCCGCCGCACAGCAGCGCGTGCACGCGATGGTCGAGCGCGCCGTGGCCGAGGGCGCGACGCTGGAAACCGGCGGCACGCTGCCGGCCGGCCCGGGCTTCTTCTACCCGGCCACCCTGCTCACCCACTGCCGCCAGGACATGGAGATCGTGCGCGAGGAAAGCTTCGGCCCGGTAATGCCGGTGCTGCGCTACCGCGACCTCGACGAGGCCATCGCGCTCGCCAACGATCACCAGTTCGGCCTGTCCTCGGTGCTGTACACCGAAAGCCACCGCGTCGCCCAGCGCGTGGCGAACGCGATCGAGGCCGGCGAGCTGTACGTGAACCGCACCCCGGCCGATCCTTATCAGGGCTATCACGCGGGCTGGAAGCGCTCCGGCCTCGGCGGCGACGACGGCAAGCACGGCATGCTCGAATTCACCCAGACGCGCCTCGTCGTCATGCATTACTGACAGCACGCGGCACCCCGGGCGGCGCGCCTCGACACCGCGCCGTCTCCACTTCGACACCAGCACCAGAACAATATTCGGAGACGGCGACCCGCCGCGGGCGCCGCCCCCTCAGGAGAACTGACCATGTCGGCGCATATCCCCTCTTCCGCCGCGGCGCTCGCCGCCGACGCCTCCTCCAGCCAGAGCCGCACCCAACGCTACGTGCAGCTGATGCTGCTGGTGGCGGCCGCCGGCGCGATCTACCCGATGCTGTACCTGCGTCAGGTGTATCAGCCCACCATGCTCGCGTTCTTCCACATCGACGAGCTGAAGCTCGGCCTGCTGTACTCGATGCTCGGCACGCTGTTCCTGATCAGCTACCTGCCGAGCGGCTGGCTCGCCGATCGCCTCTCGCCGCGCTACCTGATCTGCTTCTCGCTGATCGGCACCGGCGTGCTCGGCTTCGTGTACGCCACCGCGCCGGCCTTTGCGCTGCTGATGGCCGTGTTCGGCGGCTGGGGCATCACCACCGGCCTGACGTTCTGGGCGGCCGTGATCAAGCGCGTGAACATGATCGCCGGCGCCCACGAGCAGGGCCGCTTCTTCGGCCTGCTCGACGGCGGCCGCGGGCTGGTGGAGGCGCTGCTGGCCACCATCGCGATCTCGATCTTCGCCTGGGTCACGCAATCGCGCGGCGCGACGGATGCGAGCGGCTTCAAGCTGGTCGTGCACCTGTACGCGGTGATCTGCATCGCGCTCGGCGTGCTGATCGGCTTCATTCGCGACCCGCGCGGCAACACCGCCCAGACGGCCGCACCGGCGCGGCGCGGCGCGCTGCTGGCCGACCTGCGCACGCTGGCCGCGAACCCGTCGCTGTGGCTGGTGGCCGCGATCGTGTTCTGCGGCTACCAGGTGTTCTGGGCCACCTACAGCTTCTCGGCCTATCTGCACGAAGGCGGCTTCGGGCTCAGCGCCACGGCGGCCGGCTTCATCACCACGCTGAAGCTGTGGATGCGCCCGGTGGGCGGCATCGGCGGCGGCTTCCTCGGCGACCGCTACTCGCGGGTGTCGGTGCTGGCCGCCTCGCTGGTGCTGGCCGCGCTGTCGCTGGTGGGCCTCGCGGCGATGCCGGCGGCCACCCCGCAGCTGCTGCTGGTGGCGCTGGTGCTGTTCATCGGCATCCTCACCTACGCCGTGCGCGGCCTGTACTGGTCGCTGCTCGACGACTGCCGCGTGCCGGCCCGCTGCTCGGGCCTCGCGATCGGCCTGATCTCGGTGCTCGGCTACTCGCCGGACGTGTTCGTGCCGCTCATCAACGGCTACGCGACCCAGAATTTCCCGGGCGCGACCGGCTATCAGATCTACTTCGGCTACATCGCCGCCGTAGCACTGCTCGGCGCCGGCGCGGCGCTGGTGCTGAAGCGACGTCTCTCCGCACAGAAGGAATCCTGATGAAAATCGTCTCTCTCGAAACGTTCAGCGTGGCGGTGCCCCCGCCGCACGTCGGCGGCATGTACTGGCTGTTCGTCAAGCTCAAGACCGCCTGCGGCATCGAAGGCGTGGGCGAGATCTACGCGGCCACCTTCCACCCCGACGTGATGGTGCCCGCCATCGAGGACGTGTTCGAGCGCCATCTGCTCGACCACGACCCGCACCACGTGGAGCGCTTCTTCCGCGCCTGCTATTCGAGCGGCTTCACGCAGCGCCCCGACCTGACCATGATGGGCATCGCGAGCGGCCTGGAGATGGCGTGCTGGGACATCGTGGGCAAGGCGGCGGGCAAGCCGGTGTACGAGCTGCTGGGCGGCAGGGTGCACGAGCGCCTGCGTTCGTACACGTATCTGTACCCGAGGAACGCGAAGGGCGAATACGACTACGACGACCCCGACCTCGCCGCCGAATGCGCGCTCGAGAACGTGAAGCAGGGCTTCACGGCCGTCAAGTTCGATCCGGCCGGCCCTTACACGGCCTACTCGGGCCATCAACTGTCGATGGCGGTGCTGGACCGCTGCGAGACCTTCTGCCGCCGGATCCGCGAGGCGGTGGGCAGCCAGGCCGACCTGCTGTTCGGCACGCACGGCCAGATGGTGCCGTCCTCGGCGATCCGGCTCGCGCAGCGGCTCGAGAAATACGACCCGCTGTGGTTCGAGGAGCCGGTGCCGCCGGGCCAGGAAGAGGCGATCGCGCAGGTCGCGCGCCACACCTCGATTCCGATCGCCACCGGCGAGCGGCTCACCACCAAGTACGAATTCCACAAGCTGCTGCAGGCCGGCGGCGCCTCGATCCTGCAGATGAACGTGGGACGCGTGGGCGGCCTGCTCGAGGCGAAGAAGATCGCCACGCTGGCCGAGGTGCACTACGCGCAGATCGCGCCGCACCTCTACAACGGCCCGGTGGGCGCGGCCGCGAGCATCCAGTTGGCGGCCTGCACGCCGAACTTCCTGATCCAGGAAAGCATCATGACCTGGGGCGGCTTCCACGCCGAGGTGGTAAAGACGCCGATCCGCTGGGAAGACGGCTACCTCATCCCGTCGAACGAACCGGGCCTCGGCATCGAACTGGACATGGACGTGGTGCGGGCCCACACGCCCTACACGGGCAAGCGGCTGCATCTGCAGATGGCGGACCGCCCCGTCGACGTGAACGACCACTCGCCCGCGAAGGGCTGACCCGGCAGCGGGTGCACGCAGGAAGCAAGACATGGAATACGACTACATCATCGTCGGCTCCGGCTCGGCCGGCGCGATCCTTGCCGAGCGGCTCAGCGCCGACGGCCGCCACACGGTGCTGGTGCTCGAGGCCGGGCCGCGCGACGACTCGTTCTGGTTCAAGGTGCCGGTGGGCTTCACCAGGACCTACTACAATCGCAAGTACAACTACATGTACTACAGCGAGCGCGAGGCCGCGCTCGGCGACCGCGCGCTGTACTGCCCGCGCGGCAAGGTGGTGGGCGGCTCTGGCGCGATCAACGCGATGGTCTACGTGCGCGGCCAGCGCAGCGACTACGACGACTGGGCCGCGGCCAGCGGCGACGCGGGCTGGTCGTACGACTCGGTGCTGCGCTACTTCCGCCGGCTCGAGACGCACCCGCTCGGCAGCGGCGCGCCGCAATGGCACGGCAGCGAGGGCAAGATCCACGTCACGCCGATGACCGGCGACGTGCACCCGATCGTCCACCAGTTCCTGGCCGGCTGCCGCGAGATGGGCCTGCCGCAGACGCCCGACATGAACGGCGCGCAGTTCGAGGGCGCCGGCATCTACGAGCTGAACACGAAGCACGGCGAGCGCTGCTCGAGCGGCGTGGCCTACCTGCACCCGGCGCTGTCGCGCCCGAACCTCACGCTCCTCTCCGAGGCGCTGGTGCGCCGCGTGAGCTTCCACGGCAAGCGCGCCACCGGCATCGCCTACGCGCATCAGGGCCGCGAGCAGCACGTCACGGCGCGCCGCGAGGTGATCCTGGCCGCCGGCGCGGTGGACAGCCCGAAGCTGCTGCAGCTTTCGGGCATCGGCGACCCGGTGCGGCTCGCGCGCCACGGCATCGGCACCGTGCACGCGCTGCCGGCGGTCGGCCGGAATCTGCAGGACCACCTGTGCGTGAGCTTCTACTTCAAGGCCAACCGGCCCACGCTCAACGACGAGATGGGCACGCTGTTCGGCAAGCTGAGGATCGGCCTGCGCTATCTGCTCAGCAAGCGCGGCCCGCTGGCGATGAGCGTGAACCAGGCCGGCGGCTTCTTCCGCGGCGACGCCACGCAGCGCGAGCCGAACCTGCAGCTGTACTTCAACCCGCTGTCGTACCGGCTTCCGAAGAGCGAGCGCGCGAGCATCAAGCCCGAGCCGTATTCGGGCTTCCTGATCGCGTTCAATCCGTGCCGGCCGTCGAGCCGCGGCTCGATCGAGCTGGCCTCGGCACGCGCCGAGGATGCCGCGAGGATCCGCATCAACGCGCTCGCCACCGACAAGGATCTGGCCGAGGCCGTGCAGGGCAGCCGCCTGATCCGCAAGCTGATGATGGCGCCCTCGCTGCGCGCGATGACGCTCGAGGAGATTTCGCCGGGGCCGGCCGTGCAGAGCGACGAGGACCTGCTCCGGTATTTCCGCGAGCAGTCGGGCTCGATCTATCACCTGTGCGGCTCCTGCGCGATGGGCACCGATCCGGCCAGCTCGGTGGTGGACGCGCGCCTGAAGGTGCACGGCGTCGAGGCGCTGCGCGTGGTGGATGCCTCGGTGTTCCCGAACATCACCTCGGGCAACATCAACGCGCCCACCATGATGGTGGCCGAACGCGGCGCGGACCTGATCCTGGAAGACGCCGACGCGCCGGCCACGCAAACCGAACCGGCCCGCCGCCCGCAGGGCGCCACCGCCACGATCGGCTGAGGCCTCCTTCCCCGCCCCGCGCCACACGTTCCGAGGGCGGCGCCCGCCTGCGTCAGACGCCCGGAGGCACCGCGCCGGCGGCCTCGTACAGCTCGCGCACGGTCGCGAGCGAGAAGGTTCCCACCGCGTGGCGCACCGCGTCGAGCGTGCCCTGCGTGACCTCGCGGGCGCGCTCGGTGCCGGCGGCGAGCACGTCGATCACGTAGCCGGGATCGGCCGCGAGCTGCGCGCGCCGCTCGCGGATCGGCGCCACGAACGCCTGCAGCTTCTCCTCGAGGCGGCGCTTCACCACCATGTCGCCGAGGCCGCCCGCACGATAGGCGGCCTTGAGTCGCTCCACCTCGGCCAGGTCGTCGTCGAACGCGTCGAGATAGGTGAACACCACGTTGCCCTCCACGGTGCCGGGGTCCGAGGCGCGCAGGTGGTTCGGATCGGTGTACATCTGGCGCACGGCCGCGCGGATCGCATCCTCGGGCGCGGCCAGCGAGATCGCGTTGCCGAGCGACTTGCTCATCTTGGCCTTGCCGTCGATGCCGGGCAGCCGGCCGAGCGTCGGAATCAGCGCCTCCACCTCGGGCAGCAGCTCGCGCTCGGTCTGGCGGTTCAGGCGCCGCACGATCTCGTTGGTCTGCTCGATCAGGGGCGCCTGATCCTCGCCCACCGGCACCACGGTCGCGCGAAAGCCCGTGATGTCGGCCGCCTGCGCCACCGGATAGCACAGGAAGCCGGCGGGGATGTCGCGCCCGAAGCCGCGCGCGTGGATCTCGTCCTTGATGGTGGGATTGCGCTCGAGGCGCGCCACGGTCACGAAGTTCAGATACAGCAGCGTCAGCTCGGCCAGCGCCGGCAGCGCCGATTGCAGGCAAATGGTGGTTTTCGCGGGATCGATGCCGACCGCCAGATAGTCGAGCGCCACCTCCAGCACGTTGCGGCGCACCTTGTCGGGATCGTGCGCGTTGTCGGTCAGGGCCTGCGTGTCGGCCACCAGGATGTTCTGCTGGTGCGTGTCCTGCAGCAGCAGCCGCGTGCGCAGCGAGCCCACGTAATGGCCGAGATGCAGCGGGCCGGTCGGGCGGTCGCCCGTCAGCACGACGGGCAGCGAGGCGGATGCCTGGAGTTCGGACATCGGGGGATTCTCCGCGGAAGGCGCCGCCGCGTTCGCGGCCGGCCTACGGAGCATGGTGCGAGTCCGGGCCGGCAACGCGCGGCGGACAAGGTCAAGGTCAGGGTCGACGATGGGACGAGACGATGCCGCGCGCTCGGGAGCGGCGCCAGCGAGGGGCGAGGCGGTGGATCGTCGTGGTCATCGCGCAAGCGTGCCACAGAACGGCGCGCCGTGGCGAGACGCCCTTGCGCGTGATGCGGAATTGGCGGCACGTGGCGCTCATGCGCTTCGGGCTGCAGAGCACCTGCATGGCGAAAAAAAACCGGTTTCGACGCCGCCGCATCGTAACCGGCTCAAACACCGTGCCGGGGCCGCGGCGACACGCGCCGCCGCGGCCCCGGCCGGATCGGCAAGGCCTTACTCCGCGCGGCCGTTGCGCAGGCGCGCCACGCCCAGCGGATTCGCGTCGCGCAGGCTGTCCGGCAGCAGCGCTTCCGGGAAGTCCTGATAGCAGACCGGACGCAGGAAGCGGTCGATCGCGGTGGCGCCCACCGACGTGTACATCGCGTTCGAGGTGGCCGGGAACGGGCCGCCGTGCACCATCGCATCGCACACTTCCACGCCGGTCGGGAAACCGTTCACGAGCAGGCGGCCGGCCTTGCGCTCGAGGATCGGCACGAGCTGGCGCGCGGTGTCGTGATCGGCTTCGTCGATCTGCAGCGTGGCCGTGAGCTGGCCTTCGAGCGATTCGAGCACGGTGGCCACTTCGCCCAGATCGCGGCAGCGCACGATCAGCGAAGCCGGGCCGAACACTTCGTCGCCGAGCGCGTGCTCGCGCAGGAACACCTCGGCCGACACGTCGAACAGTGCGCCCGACACGGCGCAGCCGGCTTCGCCCGCACCACCGGCGCCGAGCTGGCGCACGCCGTCCACGCCCTGCAGGCGGGCGCGGCCGCTCGAGTACGCATCGGCGATGCCGCGCGTGAGCATGGTGGCGGCCGGCTTGCCGCCCAGCGCGGCGGCCGCGGCCTTCGAGAACGCGTCGAGCTCGGGGCCGTCGATCGCGATCACGAGGCCCGGGTTCGTGCAGAACTGGCCCACGCCCATCGTCAGCGAATCGACGAAGCCCTGCGCGATCTTCTCGCCGCGCGCGGCCAGTGCCGCCGGAAACAGCACGAACGGGTTGATGCTGCTCATTTCCGCGTAGACGGGAATCGGCTCGGGGCGCGCGTTCGCGAGATTGACGAGCGCGAGGCCGCCCTGACGCGAGCCGGTGAAGCCCACCGCCTTGATCGCCGGGTGCCTGACGAGCGCGGCGCCGATCACGCGGCCCGGGCCCACCAGCAGCGAGAAGGTGCCGGCCGGCATGTTGCTGCGGGCCACCGCGCGCTGGATCGCGCGGCCGACCAGCTCGGAGGTGCCGAGGTGCGCCTCGTGTGCCTTGACGATCACCGGGCAGCCGGCGGCCAGCGCCGAGGCGGTGTCGCCGCCCGCCACCGAGAACGCCAGCGGGAAGTTGCTCGCGCCGAACACGGCCACCGGGCCGAGGCCGACCTTCTGCAGGCGCAGGTCCGAGCGCGGCAGCGGCGTGCGCTCCGGCATGGCCGGATCGATCGATGCGCCGAGGAACAGGCCGTCGCGCACCACGCGCGCGAACAGGCGCAGCTGGCCGACCGTGCGGCCGCGCTCGCCCTGCAGGCGCGCCACCGGCAGGCCGGTTTCGGCGTGGGCGCGCTCGATCAGCGCGTCGCCGAGTTCGAGGATCTCGTCGGCGATCGCCTCAAGGAAGGCCGCGCGCGCCTCGAGCGGCGCGGCGCGGTACGGATCGAACGCCTGCTGCGCGAGCCGGGCCGCGCGCTCCACGAGCGCCTCGTCGGCCGTGCCGAACACCGGCTCGGCGATGGTTTCGCCCAGCGTGGGGTTGAACGCCTGCAGCGTGCCCGCCGTGCCCTTCACCGCCTCGGCGCCGATCAGCATGTCACCAGTCAATTGCATCGATGTGCTCCGTCAGTCGAAAAATGTGCGTGGCGCCCATTGTAGCCCAACAGATACGATGACTGACTAGAAGAATTGACGCGGCGCGTTGCGGAAGGCGGGTGGCTGCCTCAACCGGAAAGTCAATGCCGACATGGCTTTACCAAAGGGAAAACCCGAGTGGTCGCAGCCGTGACGACTCACTACACTGCCAAGTCGTACGATGACATACCTTTGTCGCGGACGCTGGATACATAACGATCTCCCTACCCGCGCTCTCGCCAGGACACCCATGGAAGCGACCCGCACCGCCAATCCGGCCATCACGGCCAGACGGACCCGCGTCCGTTACTGGATTCTGCTGATGATATTCGTCGTGACGACGCTGAATTACGCGGATCGCGCCACGCTGTCGATCACGGGCACGGCGATCCGCAGCGAGTTCGGCATCGACGCGGTGCAGATGGGCTACATCTTCTCGGCGTTCAGCTGGGCCTACGTGGCCGCGCAGCTGCCGAGCGGCTGGCTGCTCGACCGCTTCGGCGCGCGCCGGGTGTATGCGGCCAGCATCTTCCTGTGGTCGCTGTTCACACTGCTGCAGAGCTCGATCGGTTTCGCCGGCAGCACCGCGGCCGCGATCGCGGCGCTGTTCGTGCTGCGTTTCGCGGTGGGCATCGCCGAGGCGCCGGCGTTCCCGGCCAATGCGAAGGTGGTGGCGAGCTGGTTCCCCACCAGCGAGCGCGGCACGGCCTCGGCGATCTTCAACGCGGCGCAGTATTTCGCGGCCGTGCTGTTCACGCCGCTGATGGCGTGGCTCACCCATGCCTTCGGCTGGCACCACGTGTATCTGTGGCTCGGCCTGATCGGCATGGCGCTCGCGCTCGCGTGGATCCGCGCGGTGCGCAGCCCCGCCGAGCATCGCGGCGTGAACCAGGCCGAACGCGACTACATCGAGCAGGGCGGCGGCGTGATCGAGACCCGCGGCGGCCGGGACACCAGCACCGGCGAGGCCGCGCCGGAGCGGCTGGCCGGCTGGTTCTACATCCGTCAGCTGCTCGGCAACCGCATGCTGATCGGCGTGTACATCGGCCAGTACTGCATCAACGTGCTGACCTATTTCTTCCTGACCTGGTTTCCGATCTATCTGGTGCAGACGCGCCACATGTCGATCCTGAAGGCCGGCGTGCTGGCCTCGCTGCCGGCGATCTGCGGATTCCTGGGCGGTGTGCTGGGCGGCCTGCTGTCGGACGTCCTGATCAAGCGCGGCGTGTCGCTCACGCTGGCGCGCAAGATCCCGATCATCGGCGGCATGGCGCTGTCGATGACGATCATCGGCTGCAACTACGTGGACAGCGCCGCGCTCGTGATCGCGCTGATGGCGCTGTCGTTCTTCGGCAAGGGCATCGGCTCGCTGGGCTGGGCCGTGGTGGCCGACACCGCGCCGAAGGAGGCGATCGGCCTGTCGGGCAGCCTGTTCAACATGTTCGGCAACGCCGCCGGGATCGTCACGCCGATCGTGATCGGCTACCTGGTGGGCACGAGCGGCTCGTTCAACGGCGCGCTGCTGTTCGTGGGCCTGAACGCGCTGGTGACGGTGCTCTGCTACCTGGTGATCGTGAAGGACATCAAGCGGGTGACGCTGCGCAAGCCGGGGATGCCGGTGGGCGCGTGAGGCGGGCCCCGTGTCGATGAAAGAACGGACCGCCGAGGCGGTCCGTTCTTTTCAGCGCCGCCCGGCCGCCCAGTCCACCGCCGCGTCGAACAGCGCGATGCCGGCCGCCGACAGGTTCGGGAAGGTGTCGTTGTCGAGGAAGCACATCACGCGGCGCGCCGGCGCGAGCGCCTCGTAATCCATCGTGGCGCCGCGCTCGTAGGCGAACAGCGCGGCCTTCTCGGGCTGCCCGTAGACGGTCGCGATGGTGGCCGCGCCGAGCCCGGGCCGGCCCCAGCTCATTGGCGCCTGCTTGCGGTAGACGTCGGCCACGCCGGCCGGCAGGCCCGCCGCGATCGGATGCGGCGCGTTCACGATCCACAGGTAGCGCTCCTTGCCGGTCTCGCCGAAATCCGTGTCGTGGCGCTTGCCCGTCATCGCGAGATCGTCGAGGAAGTCGTTCTCCCAGGTCAGCAGCGGCTTGGCCAGCTGGCGCCATGCGGGGCGCACGGCCTTGGCCGACACGGTGGACGAGATCAGCACGAGATCGGCCTCGGCGGCTGCCGCGACCGGCGCATCCTGCTCGATCAGCGTGACCGCATAGCCGCGCGCGCCCAGATGCGCCGCGATCTGGCGATCGACGGCGAGGTTCGGGCCGGCCAGTTGCACGAGCATCGCCACGCGCACGGGCACGGCATCGACACTCGCGGCGGCCACGGCACCGCGCGACGCAAGCCCGGCCAACAGCGCGCCGGCCGCGCCGAGCCAGCGTCGACGTGCCGGCGTGACTTCGCGTTTCGGTTTCGTCATCGTCCGATGCCTCCTCAGAATTGCAGCGTGGTGGTCAGCAGCACCTGACGCGCGTCGCCGATCGACACGAAGTAGCGGTTCGCGCTCGACGGGTAGTAGGTGCGGTTGAACAGGTTCTTCACGTTCAGCTGCACGCTCAGGTTCTGCTTGCCGAGCCTGGTGTCGTAGGTGGCGAACGCATCGGCCAGCACGTAGGACGGCAGCGTGAAGCTGTTGGCCGAATCGCCGGGGCGCGAGCCGATGTAGCGCGCCGAGCCGCCGAGGCGCAGGTCGTCGCCGCCGAACAGCGCGCCGAAATCGTAGACGGCCGCGATCGAGCCGGTGTTGCGCGCGACGTTCCAGAGGCGGTTGCCGGCGTACAGCGGATCCTCGGTCGTCTTCGCGTCGATGTAGGCGTAGCTCGCAATCACGTTCCAGCGCTCGCCGATCCTGCCCGACACGTCGAGCTCGATGCCGCGCGAGCGCGCGCGGCCCGAGGTGCGCCAGTCGGTCAGCTTGGTGGCGTCGTTGAACTGCGACACCAGCACGTTCTTCTTGTCGATGTCGAACAGCGCGAGCGTGCCGGTCATGCCCGACGGCATGTCGAGCTTGGCGCCCACCTCGTACGCGGTGGCCTGCTCGGGCGGCGTGGCGCCGCTGATCGTGTAGCCCGAGGCGAGCGCCGCGATCGACGAGGTGGGCTTCAGCGACTGCGAGTAGTTGCCGTACAGCGAGAACCAGTTGGTGGCCTTGTACACCACGCCGGCGCGCGGCAGCCATTTGGTGCCGTTCAGATCGGTGTTGGCCACGAACGGGCGGCCCTTGCCGGCCACCTCGCTGTAGCGCATGAAGCGCACGCCGCCGGTCACGAGCCACTTGTCGGTCAGGTGCACGGTGTCCTGCGCGAAGAAGCCGAGGCTGTGCAGGCGGTCGGTCTGGTCGCTGTCGGGCGCCGAGATCGTGCTCGACGGCCCGTACAGGTCGTACACCGGGTTCAGATAGCTGAACGGCACCGTCACCGTCTGGCGCAGCAGGTCGGCGCGATAGATGCGGCGGTATTCGCTGTCCATGCCGAACTGCACGTCGTGGCGCATGCCGGCCAGGCGCAGCTTGCCGTTCACGTAGGCGATGCCGTAGGTGTCGCTGCTGTCGGCGCCGTGGGTGGCGTCGTTGCTGCGCGTGAGCGTGCCCTTGGCGACGTTCACGCCGGTGGTGCGCACCTGGTTCGCGTCGTAGGTCTCGCGGTTGTAGCTGTAGCCGAGATGCACGTTCCAGTCGGCGTTGAACTGGTGATCGGCCTGCACCTGGAACAGGTTCGAGGAGCCCACCATGTTGTTCCAGGGCTCGTCGAGGCGCTCGCGCGACGGAATCGCGAGCGGCTGGTTGGTGCGCGGGTCGAGCGCGGTGCCGCGATCGAACGGATAGAGGAAGTCGCGGTGCTCGTAGGACACCACCACCTGCGTGTCGCGCCCGTACCAGCCCAGTTGCGGCGACACCAGCGTCTCGCGGCTGGTGCCGAAGTTGCGCCAGTAGGGCTCGTCGGAATGGTCGACGATGAAGCGGTAGGCGAGCTTCGAATCGCCGATCGGGCCGGTCAGGTCGAGCATCACGTCGCCGCCGTTCCTGCCGTGGCCGTAGGTCTCGCCGGTCACCGACACGGTGTTCGAGCGCACCAGTTGCGGCACCTTGCCGATCACGTTGATCACGCCGCCCGGGTCCATCACGCCATACAGCAGCGAGGTGGGGCCCTTCAGCACTTCCACGCTGTCGGCGGTCGCGTTCAGCGCGCGGCCCTGCACCACCGGCATGCCGTTGCGCATGATCGAGCCATCGCGGTTGTCGCCGAAGCCGCGCTTCATGATCGCGTCCTGGGTGCCCGCCAGCGTGTTGCCCTGCGTGATGCCGCTGATGTTGCCGAGCGCGTCGTCGAGGTTGCGCGGCTTCTGATCGCGCAGCACCTGGGACGGCACGATGTTGACGGCCTGCGCGGTGTCGAGCAGCGACGCGTCCGAGCGCAGGATGTTGGCTTCCTGCTGCGGGCGATAGCTGTCGGCCTTCACGGCGCGATCCTTGACGTGGATCGGCGCGAGCGCGATGGCCGACGCGGCGCCGGCCGCGGCGCCGTCCTGCGCCGCGTGCACCAGCGTGTAGCCGCCGCTCGGCTGGCGCTGCGCGGCCAGGCCGCTGCCGGCCAGCAACTGGCCGAGCGCCTGCTGCACCGTATGGCGGCCGTGCAGGCCCGCGCTCGACATGCCCGCCACCTGCGAGGCCGGATAGGCGAGCAGGATGCCGGCTTCGTGGCCGAAGCGGTTCAGCGCGCCCTCGAGCGGGCCGGCGGGAATGTCGTAGCTGCGCGCGCCGGCCAGCGGCTCGGCGGCATCGGCAGGCGCCGCCTCGGCGGCCATGGCGACGGGCGGCACCAGCACCGACAGCAGCGCGGCGGTGGCGAGATGCGCGGCCAGGCGGCGCGGCACGAGCGCGATGCGGCGCACGGTGGACGGCGTGGACGACGGGATGAGCGAGGCAGCGGCGGGCTGGCGCGACGGATGCGGCGGTTGAGCGTGACGGGTCGGTTGCATGGTCGGCGGAATCGGGAAACGAAGGGCAGAAGCGTGCTTTCCTTCCCTTGTCACGCGACGCGGTCAAAACAGCTCAGCTTTTCGAAAAAATTTTTTCGACGTGCCCGGCGAAGTGGCCGGGCACGCAGGACTGCGAAGGGTTGCGGACGCAATCGAGTATCGAAAGGCAACGCCTCAGCCGCGCGCCGGCACCACCCGCACCCAGAAGCGCGTGTAGTAATCGACCTCGATCGGCAAGGTGGCGCGCAGCGTGTCGAGCACGCGGCCGGTATCGTCGAGCGGGTAGTTGCCCGACACGCGCAGCCCGGCAATCGCCGGATCGCACTGCAGATAGCCGTGCCGGTAGCGCGCGAGTTCGGCCAGCAGGTCGGCCAGCCGCATGCGCGAGGCCACCAGCGTGCCCTCGGTCCAGGCGCCTGCGTAAGGCTCGAGCGGGCTGGGCGCGGCCACCGCGTCGGCGGCCATGTCGGTGCGCTGGCCGGCCGCGATCACCCGCGAGGCCGCGCCGGCATCGCGCGGGCGGGCCCGCACCGCGCCCTCGAACACGCTCAGGCGCACGCGCTCCGGCTCACTGCGCACCGAAAAGCGGGTGCCGAGCGGCGTCAGCTCGCCCAGCGCGGTGGCCACCACCAGCGCTCGCGCCGGCGTGCGCCGTTCGTGGCCGCTGGTCACCATGATCGCGCCGCGCAGCAGCGCGATGCGCCGTGTGCCGGCGTCGAAACGCACGTCGATCGCGCTGTCGGTATCGAGCACCACCACGCTGCCGTCGGCCAGCGTCACGCTGCGCCGCTCGCCCACCGCGGTGCGCCAGTCGGCATTCCACACGGCCCAGCGCTCGGCCGGATCGAGCGACCAGGCCGCGCCACCCGCGAACACGAGCAGCGTCAGCGCCTTGATCGCGGCGCGGCGGCGCGGCGAACGCGCGGTGCCGGCGGCCCC
>JASLEG010000068.1 GCA_030151225.1 Burkholderia sp.
CGCCAGCGATACGGCCAGCGCGGGATCGCCGTCGGACGAGAAGGCCCATTCCCACACGCCGCGCTGGCCGGCGGGGCGAGCGGGCAGGCGCCGCTCGATGCCGCGCGCGGCGTGTGGGAATGGGCCTTCTCGTCCGACGGCGATCCCGCGCTGGCCGTATCGCTGGCGGGATCGCTGGTCGGCACGCTGCGCGACGCCTCGCTGGTGGCCGAGTATCGCGACCGCTCCGGCTGCGCGCTGGCCACGCTCGACGTGCTGCCCGAGGGCGCCGTGGACCCGGCCAGCGAGATGCGGGTGTGCGCCGCACACGCGGCCACGCTGCTGCTGACGGGCGGTTCCGCTGCCGAGGCCGCCGCGTTGTGGCGACGCGTGCTTGCACGCGCCGAGGCCAGCGGCGACGACGCGTTCGCCACCCGCGCGATGTGGGGCCTGTGGAATGCCGCGATGGCCGAAGGCGACGTGCATGCCTCGCTGCGCTTCGCCACCCGCTTCGAATCGCGCGCCCAGCGTTCCGGTAGCCGCTGGCTCGCGCTGTGCGCGGGCACCACGCTGGCCGCGTCGCTGCATTGCTTCGGCGAGCACGGCCAGGCGCGCGAGCGGCTCGAGCGCACGCTCGCCGCACTCGACGCGCACGGGCTGCCCGAGGCGGCCGATCTCGATCTGGCCGTCGATCCGCGCATCTTCGGCACCGGCACGCTGGCGCGCATCGCGTGGATGCAGGGCGATACCGCGCTGTCCTGGAAGCTCGCGGAGCGCGCGCTCGGCCACGTGCGCGCCGACATGCTGGAGCCGTCGCTGTGCCACCTGCTCGCGGTGGTGGTGGTGCCGCTCGCGCTGGCCTGCGGCGAGACCGAGGCCGCCGCGCGACATCTGGCGCTGCTGCGTTCGCAGGCCGCGCTCAATCGCTTCGACGGGTGGCGCGATTACGGCGAGTGCCTGGCCGGCCAGCTCGAATGGCAGGCAGGCCGCGAGCGCGAAGGACTGGCGCGGCTGGAGGCCGGCCTCGCGCAGCTTGCCGCGCGCGGGCTCAAGCGCCTGACCGCGCCGCTCGTGGCGGCCTGCGCCGAGGCGCTCGCCACCGCCGGGCGCTGCGACGATGCCGCCGCATGGCTCGACCGCGCGCAGCGCCACGGCGAGGCGCATGGCGATCACGGCTTCGCGGCCGAGTTGCTGCGCGTGCGCGGCGTCGTGGCACTGACGCTGGCGCGCCGGCACGGCGTCGCGGCCGGCACGGAGACGGGGCGCCGCCATCTGCGCGAGGCCATCACGCTCGCGGCCGAGCAGGGCGCGGCGATGCTCGAACTGCGTGCCGCGCTCGATCTCGGTACCTCGCTGCAAGGCGACGGCGACGCGGCCGCCGCGCGCGAATTGCTGATGCCGTTCCGCGCGCTGGTGGCGCGCGCCGGCATGTCGGTGCGGGTGCCCGAGGCACGCCGGCTCGCGGTGCTGCTCGATGCGCTGCGCCATCCGGAGATGCGGGCGGCGGAGGTGACGTGAATTCGCCGTGACATGCCGATCGCCGTCCATCGACAACGCCCCATCTTCTGGCCATTTCGCACCAGCCACGTGCAGCGGACTGCACGATTTTCGGTCTCGAATCGATGATTGGCATGACGAAGTTTTCAATCGAATGCGAGGAATTTCCCAATGAATTCCGTGATTCCTCAATCGAGATTGGAATGAAATTTGCCTTTTGACTCGCTCCCTATCAATGAACAGGAGCGCAGATGAAAAAGGCAACACCGGGTCGGGAACACAGGTCTCGAGACTTGACGAGCCGCACGCGGCGCAGCCTCGTGCTGGGTGGCATCGCCTTGCCGGCCACACCGCTGATCGCCTTGCTGGGCGGTTGCGGTGGCGACGGAAGCAGCACGTCGTCGCCCGTATCGTCGGCAGTCGACGCGAAGCTGGACACGACCATTCCCATGCCACCCTTTGCACCCGCGCATTCGCCCGCACCTGCGTTGCCGCCGGCACAGCCGCTGTCGGCGCCGGTCGAACACGTCCCGGTCGTGCCGCCGGTCGAGGCGGGGGCGCCCCAGGTCGTGATGAACGTCGCCGTCTACAACGCGGAGTACGATGCGTTCCGGCAGGCTCTGCCGCGGCGCCAGGTTGCGATGAACGCGCCAGGCGC
Organism: Burkholderia sp.; assembly: GCA_030151225.1. Lineage (GTDB taxonomy): Bacteria > Pseudomonadota > Gammaproteobacteria > Burkholderiales > Burkholderiaceae > Burkholderia. The sequence goes on from JASLEG010000068.1 coordinate 2,135, forward strand.
GGTTGTCGTCGCCGATCCGAAGGATGCATCCGTACAGCGTGCGTTCGAAGATTTGCACTCCTACCTCAAACATACGCTCGACAGCAAGATGGCCTTGCTGAACCGCGCGATGCTGGCGGCATTCGCGGCGCACCGTCCGTCCGAATTCGATGTGAGCTTCTTCACGGCGCCGGAGTTCTTCTGGAACGCGCCATGGAGCGAATTTCTCAGCCATGCAGAAATCGGCGATGCCGCGGATTTCTATCTGGACACGGTCACCAAGCACGTGCGAGCCCTGATGGCACGATTTCCCGCGTGCAAGTACGGGAACATCGTCCTGCTCTGTGGCACGGTGGCCGTGCTGAAACCCGCAACCGTGCCGAAGGACAAGGACGGCAATCCCGTCTATACGGCGTCCAATCACCTCGTCTGCACGCACAACCTGCCGCTGGACGATCCGCATCATCCTCGCCCGGCATACATGATCTGGCCGAAACGCGTCGTGTCGTGGATCGATTTCGTCAATCCCTATGGCTCGTGCACGACGGAAAAAAAGGCCGTCGATCCGAATCCGGTGAATCCGACGACCGGGAGCCCGCGGTTCACCTGCGTGCTGGGGAAATCGAACGACCTGACCGTCAGGATCGAGGACGTCTCCTCGGACATCGCGCAATCGTTCGACGCATCGGGCAAGTTGTACTCGGCGAGCTTCAAGAACGATATCGTTCGGGGCCTGCCATTCGGCATCGACATATGCCTCGACTATCAGGACGCGAGCGTTCAGTCCAACCCGTATCGCATGGCCGAACTGGACGATCGTCGCTTCAAGCTCGACTTCGTGCTGGCCGCCGGCATGAAACTGTCGGTCGAGAAGTATGCGAAGACACCGTTCATTCAGTACGCGGTCCACAACGACGGCATCCAGGGCAGCAACGAAAACTATCGCACGCTCCTTATCCTGGAGGCGGGTCATCCCTCCAGCTCCAATATCGACGTTCGACAGAAGCTCTACAGCGACATCTGGGCGCTCCAGTACGACAAGACCGAGGGCAAGATTTATGGCGACCTCGTCACGCCACTGGATAGCGCGAGTCCGTTCGATGTGAACGGTGGGGTGATCGCCGTGGCGACCGACGATACGTTCACGCCGCCCGCCGATGTCGACATGACGGGCATGCCGCCCGTCGCCGATCCGCTGAACGCGATGCAGGTCAGGGTCTGGAAGCTGCCGGTGGACGTCACGGATACCGGAACCTACCGGAGCGATATCGCCGCGCTGGCTGCGACCAGATGCACGACCTGAACATGCGCCGCGACACCACCGCGTGATCCAGGCGGGCGGGGAAGCGGGTCCCGCAACGCCGCGCCGCGCGACCCCACTCACGCCTGCAGATACACCACCTGCGTGTGCGTGTACTCGTACACGCCGTGCTTGCCGTCCGCGCCGCCGATGCCGCTCTTGCGCACGCCGGCGTGGAAGCCCTGCATGGCCTCGAAGTTCTCGCGGTTCACGTAGGTCTCGCCGAACGACAGCCCGCGAATCGCGTGCATCGCCTTGTTGATGTTGGTGGTGTAGACCGAAGACGTCAGCCCGTATTCGCAGTCGTTCGCGAGCGCGATGGCCTGGTCGAGGTCGTCGACGATCTGGATCGGCAGCACCGGCCCGAAGATCTCCTCGCGCATGATCGCCATGTCCTCGCGGCAGCCCGTGATCACGGTGGGCTCGTAATGGAAGCCGCGGCCGAGGTCCGCCAGCTTGCCGCCCGTCACCACCGTGCCGCCTTGCTCCACCGCCTTGCTCACCTTCGCGGCCACCTTGTCGAGCCCGCCCTGGTTGATCAGCGGCCCCATCTCCACGTTGGCGTCGGCGCTCGGGTCGCCGTAGCGGGTCGCGCGCATCGCCTCGCTCACGCGCTCGATGAAGGCATCGGCCACCTTGCGCTCCACGTACACGCGCTCGGCGCAGTTGCACACCTGCCCGGTGTTGATCACGCGCGAGTTGCGGATCGCGTTCACGGCGAGGTCGAGGTCGGCATCGGCCAGCACGATGGCCGGCGCCTTGCCGCCGAGCTCGAGGTTCAGCTTGGTGATGTTGCTGGCGGCCGCGGCCATGATGCGCTGGCCCGTGGCCACGCTGCCCGTGAAGCTGATCATGTCCACCCCGGCGTGCGCGCTGAGCTTGCCGCCCACCTCGCCCTTGCCGCCCACCACGTTGAACACGCCCGGCGGCAGCGCGGTCTTTGCCACCAGCTTCGCGAATTCGAAGCAGTTGTTCGGCGTCTCCTCGCTCGGCTTGATCACGATGGTGTTGCCGGTCACGAGCGCCGGCGCCATCTTGCGCGCGATCAGGAAGAACGGGAAATTCCACGGCAGGATGCCGGCCACCACGCCCATCGGCTTGCGGAACAGCAGCATGGTTTCGTTCCGGCGGTCGCTCGGGATGATCTCGCCCTCGATGCGGCGCGCCCACTCGGCCATGTAGTCGAGGTAATCGGCCGTGAAGTTCACCTCCACCTCGGCCAGCCCGCGGATCTTGCCGCCTTCCTGCACGATGGTGTCGGCCAGCCGCGCCACGTCGGCGCGCAGCAGGTCGGCCAGCGCGTGCAGCAGTCTGGCGCGCTCGATCGCGGGCTTCGCGGCCCAGGCCGGCTGCGCGCGGCGCGCGGCCTCGATGGCGCGCGCGAGGTCGGCATCGCTGGCCACGGGGGCGTGCGAGAGCAGCGCGCCGGTGGCCGGGTTGCGCACCTCGAAGTGTTCCTTCGCGGCGCTGAATTCACCGTCGATGTAGTGCTGGTATTGCGTCGGACTGCTGGACATGGTCGTCTCCTGACTGGAATCGGAAGCAGCGGAAAGCTCGTGTTCGATGCGGAGGATCCGGCCTGGCCGGATCGGTGCTCAGTAGCCGGCGCCGCCGTTGCCGCCGGCCGCCGTCGGGGCCCGGAAGCGCGCGAGCAGGGCGTCGAGCGCGTCGCGCAGCGCCACGATGTCGATCGCCACGGCCACGAAGCTCGCGCCCCATTCGAGGTAGCGGCGCGCCGCATCCTCGGCCGGGGCCAGGATGCCGGCCGCCTTGCCGGCGCGGCGCGACACGTCGATGATGTGGCGGATCGCCTGCTGCACGGTTTCGTGGCCCGCGTCGTCGGGATGGCCGAGCGCGCACGACAGGTCGGCCGGGCCGATGAACAGGCCGTGCACGCCGTCGGTGGCCGCGATCGCCTCCACGTTGTCGAGCCCCGCGCGCGATTCGATCTGTACGGTCAGGCACAGCGACGACTCGGCGCGCGCGAGGTAGTCGCCCACCTTGCCCCAGCGCGTCGCCCGCGTGAGCGCGCCGCCGATGCCGCGAAAGCCGTGCGGCGGGTAGCGCATCGCGCGCACCAGCGCGGCCGCCTGATCGGCCGTCTCGACCATCGGCACCATCAGCGTGTTGGCGCCGATGTCGAGCAGCTGCTTGATGCGGGCCGGGTCGTGATCGACGGTGCGCACCACGGGCCGGGTGCGATACGGCGCGAGCGCCTGCAGCTGCTGCAGGATCGTGTCGAGCGAATTCGGTGCGTGCTCGCCGTCCACCAGCATCCAGTCGTAGCCGGTCTGCGCGATGATCTCGGTGGTGTAGGGGCTCGCGAAGCTGTTCCAGGTGCCGAGCTGCTGCGTGTGATCGGCGAGGGCGCGTTTGAACGGATTGTCCAGCGGTTGCATCGGGTGTCTCCGGTAAGCGGGTCGGGGGAAACGCCGCGCGGCGCGGGCACGGGCCGCGCGGCGTCGAAACGAACGGCGGCGCAACGGACCGCCAGGCGAAAACGGGCCGCAGGACGAGCCGCATCGATCCTACGCGCTCGCGCGCGATCGTGCCGGCAAGCCCACGGTGGCGCGCGGTCGCCGCCGTCCGCCGGGCGCCTCAATGCGTGTAGGGCCGCTCGAGCTGGCAATCCGGATTCAGGCGCACGCCGAAGCCGGGCTTGTCGAGCGCCGAGGCGCGCATGCGGCCGCGCTCGGGCACCGGCTCGTCGAGCAGTTGCGGATGGAACATCGGCACCACCTGATCGGCCTTCGGCGCCATCATCAGGAATTCCGCGAACGGGCTGTTGTGGCGCGTGATCACGAAGTGATAGCTGTAGACCGACGAGCCATGCGGCACCACCAGCGCGCCGTGCGCGTCGGCCAGCGCGGAGATCTTGATCAGCTCGGTCACGCCGCCGCACCAGCCCACGTCGGGCTGCAGCACGTCGCAGCAGTGCATCTCGAGCAGCATGCGAAAGCCCCAGCGCGTCGCCTCGTGCTCGCCGGTGTTGACCAGCATGCCCGGCGGCACCGCCTTGCGCAGCGCGGCATAGCCCCAGTAATCGTCGGGCGGCAGCGCCTCCTCGATCCATTTCAGGCCGTACGGCCTGGCCGCGTGCGCGAGCCGCGTGGCGTAGTTCAGGTCGAGGCTCATCCAGCAATCCCACATCAGCCAGAAGTCGGGGCCCACGCGCTCGCGCATCTCGGCCAGCGCGGCGATGTTCCTGCGCAGGCCCTCGTCGCCCTCGGCCGGGCCGTGATGCAGCGGCATCTTCCCGCCGATGAAGCCCATTTCCTTCGCGAGATCGGGGCGTGCGCCGGTCGCGTAGAACTGCAGCTCGTCGCGCACGGCGCCGCCGAGCAGTTGATGCACGGGCTCGTCGCGCACCTTGCCGAGCAGGTCCCACAGCGCGAGGTCCACGCCGGAGATGGTGTTGAGCACGAGCCCCTTGCGGCCGTAGTAGAGCGTGCCGAAATACATCTGATCCCAGATCTTCTCGATGTCGGTCACCTTCGCGCCTTCCACGAAGCGCGCGAGGTGCTTCTCCACGATGAAGGCTGCCGGCTCGCCGCCGGTGGTCACGGCGAAACCCACGGTGCCGTCGCTGGCCTCCACCTCCACCACCAGCGTGCCGAGCACGTTGATGCCGAAGCTGCGGCGGCTCGCGCGGTATTCGGGGTAGCGGCCCATCGGCGTGGCGATGTGGTCGTCGATCCAGTGGCCGTCGTCCTGGTCGTGGTAGTCGGCGCCGCCGCCGCGCAGCGTGTAGGCGCGGATCTGCTTGATGGTCGGGACGGGCATGAGGTTCCTCCGTGATGGCTTCGGGAATGGGTGTCGAGAATCGGGTCCGGAAATCGTCGGCGCGGCGGCGCTCACGGCTGCGACGAGTAGCGCGGCTGCGCGAGCGGCTCGCCGCGCGGCGCGTGCCGCTCGCGCACGGCCAGCACCAGCAGCGCGGCGGCGAGTGTGGTGGCCGCCAGCGTGTAGAGCCCGGCCGACGGCGCATGGAACGCGCGCTCGGCGGCCTGCTTCAGGTTCGGCGCCACGAAGCCGCCGAGCGCGCCGAGCGAGTTGATCAGGCCGAAGCCGGCGGCGGCCGCGCTGCCGCGCAGCGTCGCGGCCGGCAACACCCAGAACACCGGCTGCACGGCGATGAAGCCCGACGCGGCGAAGCACAGCGCCAGCAGCGACAGCGCCGGCGACGCGCTTGCGACCGACGCCGCGATGCCCGCCGCGCTGATCACGAGCGTGGCCGCGGCGATCACGCGATGGCGGCCGGTGCGATCGGCCAGTGCCGGCGCCCACCAGGTCGCCACGATCGCGCACAGCCACGGCAGGGCGGCCACCAGCCCCACGGCGAAGCCGATCTGGCGGCCCATCAGCCCGGCCACCTGCGAGGGCAGGTAGAACACCACGCCGTACACGCTCATCTGGATCAGCAGATACACGGCGCTCAGGTGCAGCACGCGGCGGTCGCTCAGCGCGCTGCGCACCGAGGCGGGGCCGTGGCCGTGGCGCGCGCGATCGTCGGCGTCGAGCGTGGCGGCCAGCGCCTCGCGCTGCGCCGCGGGCAGCCAGCGCGCATCGCGCGGCCGGTCGTCCAGCACGAACCACGCGGCCACGCCCACCGCGCTGGCGAGCAGGCCCTCGACCACGAACAGCCACTGCCAGCCGCGCAACCCGGCCACGCCGTGCAGGTCGAGCAGCAGCCCCGACAGCGGCGAGCCCAGCACGAACGCGATCGGCGCGCCGAAATAGAACAGGCCCAGCGCCTTGCCGCGCGAGCGCTGCGGAAACCAGTAGGTCAGGTAGAGGATCACGCCGGGAAAGAAGCCGGCCTCGGCGATGCCGAGCAGGAAGCGCAGCGTGTAGAAGGCCGCCTCGCCGTGCACGAAGGCGGTGGCCGCCGATACCAGTCCCCAGCTCACCATGATCCGGCACATCCAGATTCGCGCGCCCACGCGCTCGAGCATCAGGTTGCTGGGCACCTCCACGAGCGCGTAGCCCACGAAGAAGATGCCGGCGCCGAACGCATAGGCCGCGTCCGACAGGCCCGTATCGAGCTGGAATTGCGCCTTCGCGAAACCCACGTTGGCGCGGTCGAGGAACGCCATCACGTACATCAGCAGCAGGAACGGCAGCAGCCGGCGCGTGACGCGCCGCACCGCCTGGCCGAGGATTGCCGGGTCGTCCATCCGTGTCTCCGTCTTCGATGTTCTGGTGGCCGCGGCGTCGCGGGCTCCCTCGGCGACGCACGGCTAGCGCCACTGTAATCAGGTCGGCGATGCGTGACCAATACCAAAATCGGCGCGAGCGATGCGATTTGCGGATCGGGCCGGCCGCGTGCGCGGCGAGGCGTGTGGCGATTCACAACGCGGATCGCGCGATCCGGATTGCGGATTGTCGGCGCGCCTCACGGGCCCCAACATGGACGCGCGACAGATCGGGCCAGGCTGCCGCGCCGCAACACGCCACGCGTGGCGCGGCGCGTGCGCGGCGGCCCGGCATCATCGATTCGACTGCTCGAGGAGGGCGACGTGCTGCTGAAGGACAAGGTGGTGATCGTGACGGGGGGCTCGCGCGGGATCGGCCGCGCGATCGCGGTGGCGAGCGCGAAAGAGGGCGCCGACGTGGTGATCAATTACTGGGGCGACAACGACGCGTCCTACGGGCGCGGCGCCGCGGTGGACGAGGTCGTCGCCGAGGTGGGCCGCGCCGGGCGCCGCGCGATCGCGGTGGAGGGCAACGTGGCGCAGCCGGGCACCGGCACCGAACTCGTGCGCCGCGCCGTGCAGGCGTTCGGGCGGGTGGACGTGCTGGCCAGCAACGCGGGCATCTGCCCGTTCCATGCGTTCCTGGACATGCCGCCGGCCGTGCTCGAACGCACCGTGGGCGTGAATCTGAACGGCGCGTTCTACGTCACGCAGGCGGTGGCGAGGCAGATGCGCGAGCAGGGCACGGGCGGCGCGATCGTGGCCACCAGCTCGATCAGCGCGCTGGTGGGCGGCGGCATGCAGACCCACTACACGCCCACCAAGGCCGGCGTGCATTCGCTGATGCAGTCGTGCGCGATCGCGCTGGGGCCGTACGGCATCCGCTGCAATTCGGTGATGCCGGGCACCATCGCCACCGACCTCAACGCCGACGATCTGGCCGACACCGACAAGCGCGCCTACATGGAACAGCGCATTCCGCTCGGCCGGCTCGGCGCGGCCGACGAGGTGGCCGATTGCGTGGTGTTCCTCGCCTCGGACCGGGCGCGCTACGTGACCGGCGCGTCGCTGCTGGTGGACGGCGGGCTGTTCGTCAACCTTCAGTAGCGATCACGGGCGCGTCGGGCAGCACCGGCGGGAGGTCCGCGGCCGGATCGGAGAAGCGCCGCAGCAGGCCGACGAAATACCCGGCCGCCTCCGACAGCGGCTCGTCGCGGCGCGTGAGGATGCCGTAGCCGGGCAGGCGCTTGCCGATCTCGAGCGGCAGCGCCACCAGCAGCTTCGCCTTCACGTGATCGCGCACCACCGATTCGGGCAGCATCGCGATCGCGTCGAAGGTCTCCACCAGTTGCAGCGTGGCGAAGATCGAGCCGCATTCGGTGAGGTTGGCCGGCGTGGCCAGCCGGGCGCGCGCGAATTCGTTCTCCAGCAGCACGCGCGCGGGGCTCGTCATCGGCTGCGCCACCCACGGCCATGGCGCGAGCTCGCCGAGTTCGAGCCGGGTGCGCGCCGCGAGCGGATGCTGCGCGCGCGTGACCAGCACCAGCGTTTCGGCAGCGATCGGCTCGAAGTGGAAGTCGTTGTGCTGCAGGGCGTTGGTGAGGCGGCCGAGCGCGAGATCCACCTCGCGTCGATACAGCAGCTGCACGATCTGGTCGCTGGTCTCGCCGAGGATCCGCACGTTCAGCAGCGGGCGCACCGTCTTCAGCGAGGCCACCGCGAGCGCGAGCACGTCGGGCGCGGCGCCCATGATCGCGCCCACCGTGAGCTGGCCGTGGCCGCCGCGACGCTTCACGTCGAGATCCTCGGCGAAGCGCGTGAGGTCCGACAGCGCGCGTCGCGCATAGGCCAGCACGGCCTGACCGAGCGCGGTGGGCGCCATGCCCTTCGCATTCCTGTCGAACAGGCGGAAGCCGAACGCGTCCTCGATGTCGCCGAGCATGCGGCTCGCGCTCGGCTGTGCCACGTTGATCTCGCTGGCCGCCTGATGCACGTTGCGGCAATCGTCGAGCGCGACGAGCAGCGCGAGGTGCTTGAACTTGAGCCGATTGACGAGCGACAGCGCGGTAGCGGGCATGGACATGGGCAGGTGATTCGTTTTCTGGATCGCCCAATGATGATAACGGATTGGTTGGCTATCGCGAGCCGTTTATAGTCGCTGCACAACGAGGGAGTCACGATCATGGAGACGATCGCATTCCGGATGACACTGCATCCGGGGCAGCGTGACGAATACGCGCGCCGCCATCGCGAAATATGGCCCGAACTCGCGGCCGCGCTGCACGAGGCGGGCATCCGCAACTACCGCATCTTTCTCGACGAGCCGAGCGGCCACCTGTTCGCCGTGCTCGATCGCAGCGCCGATCACCGCATGGCCGCGCTGGCCGATCTGCCGGTGATGCGCAAATGGTGGGATTTCATGGCCGACCTGATGCCGACCGAGGCCGACGGCGCACCGCGGCAGGTGCCGCTCGTGCCGATGTTCCATCTTCCCTGAGCGAGGCGCCGATTCATGACGATGCGAGTGGTGGATCCTCACGTGCACTTCTGGCGCCCCGCCAGCGGCGATTACCCGTGGCTCGCGAAGCCGGGCACGTCCTTCGTGGGCGATGCGCGCGCGCTCGCGCACGACTACCTGCCGGCAGACCTGCTGCGCGAGGCCGGCGAGATCGAGATCGCGAAGGTGGTGCACGTCGAGGCCAATTTCGATCCGGCGCGACCGGTGGACGAAACGCGCTGGCTGCAGTCGCTGGCCGACGACAACGGCGGCCTGCCGCACGGCATTGTGGCCGCGGCGGACCTGTCGGCGCCCGACGTCGATGCCGTGCTCGAGGCGCACGCGCGCTTCGCCAACACGCGCGGCATTCGCCAGATCCTGAACGTGCACGCGAACCCGCTCTACAACTACGTCGATCGCCACTACCTGCTCGACCCGCGCTGGTGCCGGCAGTTCGGCCTGCTCGCGCGCCACGGGCTGTCGTTCGACCTGCAGCTGTATCCGTCGCAGATGGGCGAGGCCGCGCGGCTCGCGCGCGCCCATCCCGAGGTGCCGATCGTGGTGAACCACGCCGGCATGTTCGTCGATCGCGATTCGCCGGCCGGCTGGCACGACTGGCGCCACGGGCTGCGCACGCTGGCCGCCTGCCCGAACGTGGAGGTGAAGCTGAGCGGGCTGGCGATGTTCGATCACGCGTGGACCGTCGAGAGCCTGCGGCCCTACGTGCTCGAGGCGATCGACGCATTCGGCGCCGAGCGCGCGATGTTCGCCTCGAATTTCCCGGTGGACCGGTTGTTCGGCCGCTACGACGCGCTGTGGCAAGCCTATGCGCGCATCGTGGCCGGCGCGAGCGAGGCGGAGCGCCGACTGCTGTTCTCGGCCAACGCCGAACGCTTCTACCGGATCTGAGCGCGCCGCGCCCGATCCCCGGCACGACCCGCGCGAACGCGGGCGGCCTCCAACCGATGGAGACGAACTTGGCGACACCCGACCAGGCGGCCTCGCCGCCGCCCCGCCTCGAACTGCGCGGCGCGAGCAAGTCGTTCGGCGCGGTGCGCGCGCTGATCGACGGCGAACTCGTGCTGCGACCCGGCGAAGTGCATGCGCTGCTCGGCGAGAACGGCGCCGGCAAATCCACCCTCGTGAAGATCCTGGCCGGCGTGCACGCGCCCGATACCGGCGCGCTGCGCGTGAACGGCGCCGCCTGCCGCTTCGCCTCGCCGTCCGATGCGCGCGCGGCCGGCATCGCCGTGATCTATCAGGAGCCCACACTGTTCTTCGACCTGTCGATCGCCGAGAACATCTTCATGGGCCGCCAGCCGCTCGACCGGCTCGGCCGCATCGATTACGACGCGATGCACCGGCAGGTGGCCACGCTGCTCGCCTCGCTCGGCGTGAACCTCAAGCCGCAGCAGCCGGTGCGCGGGCTGTCGATCGCCGACCAGCAGGTGATCGAGATCGCCAAGGCGCTGTCGCTCGACGCGGGCGTGCTGGTGATGGACGAGCCCACCGCCGCGCTGTCGCGCCCCGAGGTGGAGCGGCTGTTCGCGATCGTGCGGGCGCTGTGCGAGCGCGGTGCCGCCGTGCTGTTCATCACGCACCGGCTCGAGGAGGTGTTCGCGCTGGCCGCGCACGTCACGATCATGCGCGACGGTGCCAGGGTGCTCGACGCGCCCACGGCCGCGCTCGATACCGCGCGGATCGTGGCCACCATGGTGGGCCGCGATCTCGAGACCTTCTACCCGAAGGCCGGGGTCGCGCGCGGCCCGGTGCGCCTGTCGGTGCGCGGCCTCACGCGCATCGGCGTGTTCAGGGACGTGTCGTTCGAGGTGCACGCCGGCGAGATCGTGGCGCTGGCCGGCCTGGTGGGCGCGGGGCGCAGCGAGGTGGCGCGCGCCGTGTTCGGCATCGATCCGCTCGACGCCGGCGAGATCCAGGTGGCCGGCAGGCGGCTCGTGCCCGGCGATCCGGGCCGCGCGGTGCGTGCCGGCCTGGCGATGGTGCCCGAGGATCGCCGCGAGCAGGGCCTCGCGCTCGAGCTGAGCATCGCGCGCAACGCCTCGATGACGGTGCTGGGCCGGCTCGCGCGCTTCGGCCTGGTGTCGGCCGCGCGCGAGCTCGCGCTGGCCGCCGACTGGGGCACGAAGCTGCGCCTGAAGGCGAGCGACCTGCGCGCGCCGGTGGGCACGCTGTCGGGCGGCAACCAGCAGAAGGTGGTGCTCGGCAAGTGGCTCGCCACCGGGCCCGGCGTGCTGATCATCGACGAGCCCACGCGCGGCATCGACGTGGGCGCGAAGGCCGAGGTGTACGCCGCGCTGGCCGACCTGGTGCGCGAGGGCATGGCCGTGCTGATGATCTCCAGCGAGCTGCCCGAGGTGCTCGGCATGGCCGACCGCGTGCTGGTGATGCACGAAGGGCGCATCCGCGCCGATATCCCGCGCGCCGAGGCCGACGAGGCGCGCATCATGCGCGCCGCGCTCGGCGAGCGCGATCCCTCGATGGAGCGTGTCGCATGACGACCGGAAGCCCCGCCATGAACCCGTCCGAATCCGTGGTGCGCCACCCGGCGGCCGCGCTGGCCGCGGCCATCGCGAAGAGCCGCGAAACCACGCTGTTCGTGGTGCTGCTGTTGCTGGTGGGCGGCACCGCGCTCGCGCGGCCGCAGTTCCTGAACCTGCAGAACCTGCGCGACGTGCTGCTGAACGTGTCGATCATCGGCCTGCTCACGGCCGGCATGACGATCGTGATGCTGATGCGCCACATCGACCTGTCGGTCGGCTCCGTGGTGGGCCTCGGCGCCTACGGCGTCGGCAGCCTGTACGTGGCCTTCCCGCAGATGCCGGTGCCGGTCGCGCTGGCGGCCGGCATGGCGATCGGCCTGGCCGCGGGCGGCATCAACGGGCTGCTGGTGGCGTTCGGCCGCGTGCCTTCGCTGGTGGCCACGCTGTCGATGCTCTACATCCTGCGCGGTGCCGATTACGCCTGGGTGCACGGCGGCCAGATCAACGCGAGCAACCTGCCCGACGCGTATTCGCGGCTCGCCACCGGCTCGGTGCTCGGCGTGCCCGTGCTGGTGCTGATCACCGTGGTGCTGCTGGCCGGGCTGTCGGTGTACCTGAAACGCTACCGCGCCGGCCGCGAGCATTACGCGATCGGCTCGAACCCGGAAGCGGCGCGGCTGGCCGGCATCCGCGTGGACCGCCGGGTGCTGACGGGCTTCCTGATCTCCGGCGCGCTGGCGGGGCTGGCCGGTGCGCTGTGGCTGGCGCGCTTCGGCACCGCCGACGCCAGCACCGGCAAGGGCATCGAGCTGCAGGTGGTGGCCGCCGCCGTGGTGGGCAGCGTGGCGATCAACGGCGGGGTGGGCACGATCCTCGGCGCCGCGCTCGGCGCGCTGGTGCTCGGCGTGATCAACATCGCGCTGGCCGTGCTGCACGTCTCGCCGTTCTGGGAACAGGCCATCGAGGGCGCGCTGATCGTGGCGGCGGTGACGGCCGACACGCTGCTCGCACGCTCGCTGGCCAAACGCATGATGAGGAAACGCGATCATGGCTGAAGCACTCCGCAAGGGCGCGCGCGGCGCGTCCGCCCTGGGCTGGGAAAGCCTGCTGGTGGTGATCCTGGTGGCGTCGCTGGTGCTCGGGCGGGTGCTCTCGCCGGTGTTCCTCGACGGCGCCAACCTCGCCAACATCCTGCTCGACATCGGCGAGATCTCGCTGATGGCGATGAGCATGACGCTGATCATCGTGACCGGCGAGATCGATCTGTCCGTGGCGTCGGTCCTCGGCGCCTCGAGCGCGCTGATGGGCGTGCTCTGGCACCTCGGGCTGCCGATGCCGCTGGTGATCGCCGCCGCGCTCGCGGCCGGCACGCTGGCCGGCTTCGTCAACGGCTGGGTGATCGTGCGCTTCCGGCTGCCGTCGCTGGCCGTCACGATCGGCACGCTCGCGCTGTTTCGCGGCCTGGCCTACGTGCTGCTCGGCGACCAGGCGATCGCCGACTTCCCGGCCGGCTACACCGCCTTCGGCATGAACAACGTGGGCGCGAGCTTCGTGCCGCAGCCGTTCGTGATCGTGATCGTGGCGGCCGTGGCGTTCACCGTGCTGCTGCAGGCGAGCGCCTTCGGCCGCAGCCTCTATGCGATCGGCGCGAACCCGGCCGCCGCCACCTTCTCGGGCATCGCCGTGGCGCGCACCAAGCTGCGCCTGTTCGTGCTGTCGGGCTTCATGAGCGCGCTGGCCGGCGTGGTCTACACGCTGCGCTTCACCAGCGCGCGGGGCGACAACGGCGAGGGCTTCGAGCTGGCCGTGATCGCGGCCGTGCTGTTCGGCGGCGTGAGCATCTTCGGCGGACGCGGTTCGCTGTACGGCGTGCTGCTGTCGCTCGTGATCGTGGGCGTGCTGAAGAACGCGCTGACACTGGTGGACGTGTCGAGCGAGGCGCTCACGATCGTCACCGGCGTGCTGCTGCTGTCCTCCGTGCTGATCCCGAACCTCGCCGCGCGCTGGCATGCGCGGCGGCTGCACCGGCGCACGCTGGCCTCGCGCTGAACTTTTCGTCATGCATATCAACATGGCCGAACACGTGTTCCGGCCTCATCAGGAGACACACATGCATCGATCCCTACGTCCGGCCGCGCGCGCGGCCGCCTGCGCCGCATTGATGGCCATGTCCGCGCTCGCCGTCGTGCCGGCTCACGCGGCCGGCGTGAAGGACGGCCTGAAGATCGCCTTCGTGCCCAAGCAGATCAACAACCCCTACGAGGTGATCGCCGACGACGGCGGCATGGCGGCGATCAGGGAGCTGAAGGGGCAGGGCAAGGTGGTGGGCCCGTCGGACGCCGGCGCGTCCTCGCAGGTGCAGTACATCAACACGCTGACCACCCAGCGCCAGGACGCGATCGTGATCGCCGCGAACGACGCCAACGCGGTGGTGCCGTATCTGAAGCGGGCCATGTCGCAGGGCGTGAAGGTGGTGACCTTCGATTCCGACACCGCGCCGGACGGCCGCGAGATCTTCGTGAACCAGGCCAATGCCGAGAGCATCGGGCGCGGCCAGATCCAGCTGGTCTCGAAGCTGATCGGTGGCGAGGGCGAATTCGCGATCCTGTCGGCCACGCCCAACGCCACCAACCAGAACACCTGGATCCACTGGATGCAGGAGGAACTGAAGAAGCCCGAGTACGCGAAGATGAAGCTCGTGAAGATCGCCTACGGCAACGACGACGACCAGAAATCCTTCGTCGAGACCCAGGGCCTGCTGCAGGCCTATCCGAACCTGAAGGCGATCGTGGCGCCCACCTCGGTGGGGATCGTGGCCGCGGCGCGCTACATCTCCACCTCGTCGAGCAAGGGCAAGGTGGCCGTGACGGGCCTCGGCACGCCGAACCAGATGCGCGCATTCGTGAAGAACGGCACCGTTAAGGCGTTCCAGCTGTGGGATCCGGGCCAGCTCGGCTACCTGGCCGCCTACGCCGCCGCGAATCTCGCCTCGGGCACGATCACCGGCAAGGAAGGCGAGAGCTTCGAGGCCGGCAAGCTCGGAAAGCGCACCATCGGCAAGGCCGGCGAGGTGGTGCTCGGGCCGCCGACCACCTTCGATGCGGGCAACATCGACCAGTTCAATTTCTGACGGCGCGACGGCGGAGCCCGACAGGGCTCCGCCATATCGGAAATGCCGAATCGCATATCCGCAATCGATGAATATAAAAAAAAAGAAATTGATTACATAGGCAACACGATGATTCAACGGTATTTCGCGCATTGGCTGCGAAAATCATCCCGATAATCGTTTGCGCGAGCTCATTGCGATCGCACTTCTTTCGCATGATCGTGAGCGCCGTGTCGCGCTTCGCCGATGCCCTCAAGTCGGCGCGAATCGCACCGTAATCCCGGACGCAGGGCCGCGAATCGCCGAATCCCGACGGTACGAATCACGCGATATTTCACGCGCTTGCAATGTTGCGGCGCGATACCGATTGCCCGAGAATTTTTTATGCTTCAGGCTTCTCACCTCGGTCGATTTTCATTAGCATTGGGGCCGCGCGGGACGCTTGGCGCCGAATCAAGTCGGTGCTGTTACGGGGGCGTCTGCTATCGGGTAAATGTGGGTCGAATTTCACCCGATTTCGCGGCAAGACCGCACCGCCAGACAAAAAAACGGATTCCCGGCGACGCCTGCCGCGTGCACGGCGCCGTGGATCACTGCACCAGCTTCGGAGTGCGTATGAACCAGTTCTCTCGTCTCAACCTGATCGGCTCGTCCGGCGCGATGGCGGCGCTGCGCGCTCAGATCGAAAAGATCGCGGGCGTCGACGTGCCGGTGACCGTGCTCGGCGAAACCGGGACGGGCAAGGAACTCGCGGTACGCGCGATCCACTACCTCGGTACACGCAGCCATCGGCCGTTCGTGCCGGTGAACTGCGGTGCGCTGCCCGAGGCGCTGGTGGAGAGCGAATTGTTCGGTCACGAGCGCGGTGCGTTCACCGACGCCAAGCTCGTCAGCGACGGTCTGATCGGTGAGGCGGAAGGCGGCACGCTGTTCCTCGACGAGGTGGATACCCTGAGCCTGAAGGCACAGGCGAGCCTGCTGCGTTTCCTGCAGGACGGCAGCTATCGCCGCGTCGGCGGCACCCGGGCCCGGCAGGCCGACGTGCGCGTGATCGTGGCCACCAATGCCGACCTGCACGAACGCGTGGAGATGCGCCAGTTCCGGCGCGACCTGCTGTATCGCCTCGACGTGGTGACGCTGCGGATCCCGCCGCTGCGCGAGCGCACCGGTGACGCGCTCGAGCTGGCCGAAGCCTTCCTCGCGCGCCTGCGCACGCGCTACGCGAAACCATCGCTGAGCTTTCACGCCAGCTCGCTCGCCTACCTTCGCGAGCACGACTGGCCGGGCAACGTGCGCGAGCTCGAAAACGCCGTGCACCGCGCGGTGCTGATGAGCGAGGACGCCTGGGTGCTGCTCGGCCCAGCCTCGCCGGTGAACGGCGCCGATGCGGGCGGTGCGTCCGACGGCGATCTGCGGCCGTTTCGCACCGAACGCGCGGCAGCGATCGCGACCTTCGAGGTCGATTATCTGCGCCGGCTGCTCGCGCGCGCCAACGGCAATCTCTCGCAGGCGGCACGACTGGCCGGCGAGGAGCGCAGCGCGTTCGGCAAGCTCGTGCGCAAGCACGGCCTCGCGCGCGAGCGCGCCGGGCAAGCCGCGACCAGCGATTGAGGTAAGCTGACAGCTTCACGACAAATCGACGGCGGGGTGGGGTGCATGAATGACGAGGTGATCCGGCACGTCGCCGTACGGATTGCGCGCTATCTCGCGGAGTTTCCCGCAGCGGCCGATACGGTGGAAGGCGTGCACCGCTTCTGGATCGATGCGCACGACGCGTGCGAATCGCTCGAGATCACGCTCGCGGCGCTCGAATCGCTGCTCGCACAGGATGCGATCGCGCGCGTGGCGGTGGGCAACCGCACGCTGTGGCGTCTGCCGCGCCGGAGCGAGGCGGCGCAGCGCGACGCCGCCGGTGGCTGATACGGCTAGCGACGCAGCCGCCCCTGCCACGGCGAGGCCTGCTGCCAACCCGCTTCGCCCATGCTGCCCACGAAGCAGACCTTGATCTGGGCCATGCCGACGCTGGTGAAGAACACCCACACGTCGGCATCCTGACGATCGCGCGTGATGAACCAGCGCGCTTCCCCGTGCGCCATGCCCCAGCTGCTCACCCGATACACGAGCAGGTCGGCCATGCCGCGCTCGACGAGTGCGATGCGCACATGGGCTTCGCCCATGCCTGGGGTCTGATAGATGCGAACCATCGAATTGGTGCTCCCGGTCGGTCTGTGTTGTCGTCTTGTCGTCTCGTCCGGCCACCGCGCCGGCCCCGAATGTCGGATCATCGCTCGCGCCATGCCAAAGAACAAGCCGTCTTCCGCCTCCACCGTCGCTCCCACGCTGCGCCTGCGCAACGACGCCCAGCGCGTCTCGGTGATCGTGCCGAACGGCACGACACGCCCGGTGCTGGGCACCCGCGAGCCCGGTGCCGACGATGAACGGCGGCGTGCGGCCACCATCGCGGCGGCCGGCGGTGGCGGAAGCTCGCCGAGGCAGGCCCGCCTGGCCTCGATCGAACTCGAACTGCCGCGTCGCACCGGCACCATCCTCTCGCATCGCCTGCCGCGCGCACTGCAGGATCGGATCAATGGCGGCGGCGTGGCCGTCGAGGCACTCGCCGCTTCACGCAAGGGCGGCGCGACCGACCCCGCCGAGCCGACCGTGCTCGAGGTCCCGGTGCTGCCCGCCAGCGGTCGCGAGCCGCGCTGAGTCGGCCTCAGCCGCGCAGCGGTATCGCGGCGCGCACCTCGGAATCGAGGTCGTCGAGCAGCGCATGCAGTTCCTCGGCGATGCGCGCCTCGTCTACCGGCGCGCCGCTCCGGTAGAACAGCTGATCGTCGTGCGGCGCCGCGCCGCGAATGCCGGTGTCGACGAAGCCCAGCTTCTCCAGCGTCCGGCGCGACGGCGTGTTGTACTCGAACACCTTGGCGTAGCAGGCGTGCATGCCGGCGTGACGATGCGCGGCGGCCAGCAGGATCGCCACCGCGTCGGCACCGAATCCGCAGCCCTGAAAATCGCGGCCGAGCCAGTAATGCACGCAGCCCACGCCGCGGTACAGCGCCAAACCCACGCTGCCGATGAAACCCCATGCCCGATGGATCACCGCACACGGGTTGTCGCCGAAGCGATGCTGCATGTTCACCCACTCGTGCCATTCGCGATCGCACCCGAAATGGGGCAGGCAGCACAGCTCGGCGATGGCGGGGTCGTGATACTGCCAGCGGAAATCGTCGAGATGATGATGGCCGAGCGGTTCGAGTCGCAGCATGGGGTCGTCGTGCGCGAAGGTGTGCACCGGCAGCGCGGTGGCCCGCCAGTCGCGCCAGGCCAGCAGATCGCGGTGGCGTGCCGCATGTGCGGCGTGCGCGGCATGGGTGGGATGCGCCAGTTGCAGCGACACACTCGTGTCGATCGCGGCGTCGATTTCACCCATCCTGTAAAGGGCCTCGGTGCGCCGGTCGAGCAGCGCGGCGTCGTGATGACGGGTCGGCAGCAGGGTGTCGGCGACCTCGAGCGCGAACGGCCAGAAGCACCAGGCGGCCGCCAGCTCGATGAGCTGGCGGCGCGCCTCCGGCGGGAACGCTTCGGGTGCGCGTTCCCACGCCCCACGCAGCTCGCTCAACCAATCCAGCCGCTCGGCCGGCGCGAGCGAGTCGGCGACACGGAGTATTCCGGGCAGCTGCCTCGCAAGGGCCGCGGGTGCCCGGCCATCGGGCTCCCGGTGGCCGAATTCATGCACCGAGTCGTCGAAGGGGGGCCGCCCGGATAAATCGCACGCGTGTGTCGGGGAGGTCTGCATGTCGTCCGAATCTCTCGTGAAACGCCAACCGCTCGCGCCGACATCGGCGTCACAGCGGGTCGTCGGTGGTGCCTTCCAGATGATTGTTCTTGTCTGCCCCGGCGAAGTTCATGGTGTTCGCATGCCGATACTCCGACGTCCGCGACGCGTTCCTCGTCCCGAGCACCACGCCAGCCGACGATCGGAATGCGCCGACTCGACATGGTGGTCTCCTGAACAAGGGTGCCGGCACAGGGCCGGCATGAGGGTCAAGCCGCGTTGCCCGCGTTCGGCGCCTCGATGCCCAGCATCTCGAAGATGTTCAACTGCCCGCCCAGCCGCAGGAACACCTCGCGATACAGCTCGGGGGTGGACAGCCGGCCCCATTCCGTGGCGGTGCGCACCAGATACGGCGCGGGGCTGTGTGGCTCGATGCGCATCAGGAACGCGGCGATCTCGGCCAGGCGCGCGTAGGCGTCCTCTCGATCGCGCAGCGCGTCGGGGGCGAGTGCGGCGGACGGCGCCTCCGGGTTTTCGCCGCATGCCGCGGCCGTCGCGTCGCCGTCGGCTTTCGACGCGGCCTCGAGCGTGCCCGCGCCGGCCGGCTCGACGCTCGCCGGTGCGATGCCGCGCTTGTGCAGCTCGCCCGCGAACAGCGAGCGCATCTGATCGAGCAGCTCGGCGAGCTTGCCGAGGCTCGGCGCTTCCTCGCCCGCGAACAAGGGATCGATGGCCGCGCCGAGCGAGGCGATCGCGGCCAGCCCCGCGGCCAGATCGTGATCGACCGCTGCCAGCGCATCGCTCGGCGTGTCGGCCAGCGCCGCCTGCAATTCGTCGAGCGCCGGGCCTTCGCGCGAATCCTGTTGCGTGCGCAACTGCGCATGATGATGGGCGCGCTCCCAGTCCGCCCAGCAAAGGCCACGTTCGCTCCGGTCCAGGATCAGCGGCGCGAGGCGCACCGCGGCCAGATGCTTGACTGCGATCGAGCGCAGCAGATTGGCGCGATGCTCGTGATCGCCGTGGATCGAACGCGGGAAGATACCGTCCCAGTAGCGTGTGCACATCTCGCGCGCCAGCGTCAGCGTCGGCGCGATGCCCGCCAGCCCGTGCCGCTTGATCTGCGACTCGAACAGCCAGACCAGCAACTGCAGGTCCTTGCTCTGATGCACGAGCATCTCCACGGCGAGACGGCCGACCTTGTGCCAGTCGGCACGTTTCAGGTCGTGCTGCCAGGTGCCCATGGGCAGCGAGGCGTCGTCGTGGCGACGCTCCTCGGCGATCGCCCGGTAGCCCGGCAGTTCGCGCAGGGGGCGCCCGCACGGCGCGTCCGGATCGATCGGCGCGAGCAGCGCCTCCATCCCGAACCTCAGGTGCTCGTGGAAATATCGGTCGGCGTCGAGGTAAAGCGTGTCGTTCATGGCTCGAATTCCATTCATTGTGGTGCGGTGCTCGGGAAGGCCGGCGGCAGCTTCAGCAGCGCACCCGGTTTCGCGGTGGCCGGCGCGCTGGCCGCCGCCGGGGCGGACGGTGCCGCGCCGGCCTGCGGGTTCGACATCCGGATGCCGATCGTGAGGTGCGCGGTATCGCTCGCCGGGCTGCCGGGCCGGCTCGTGTTCAGTACCGGCACGTCGAACTGCAGCAATGCCCGTGCCGGATCGCGAGGATCACTGGCCGGATCGGCGACCGGGCGGTGACGCTCGATCATGCGCAGCAGCGCCCAGTTGCCGGCCGCCGCGAACGAGGCAGTGTTGCCGTCCACCTGCAGGTCGGGCGCGCCCACCACCAGCGACGGCCGCCACACCGACAGACCCGCCCACGACAGATCCAGCACCAGCGGCTCGCCGAACTGCCAGTCGAGGCTCGTGCCGCCGTTCGGGAACGTGATGCCCTTCGCGCCCGACATCAGGTTCATCTCGCCGATCTGGTTGCTGCCGTTGGCGCCCGCATGCAGGGCGCGGAAGCTCACGTTCAGGCTCAGCGAAGCCGCGCCGTCGGCCGAGGCGGTGAGGTTGCCGGCGAAGAAGTCGTCCACCTGGTCGAGTTGCGAGAGGAACGCGCGCACGCTCTTCCAGTACGGATCCCTGAGCCCCGCGACCTGCTTCTGCAGCGCGGCGCGACGGCCTTCGTAATCGCCCAGGAAGCCCTTCACGGCAGCAAGGCTCGCATCGTCGGCCTCGAGCGGACCGAACGGATAGCGGCCGGCCAGATCACGATTGAAGCGGCTCGCCACCGGCAGCCAGGCGTTCTGCGCCTGTGCGTAGCGCTCGCCCTTGCAGCGCATCTGCACGCTCTGCATGAGCTGGCCGCGATGGCTCGAGAACAGGTCGTTGCCGAGCGGCGGCGCATCGTAGCCGGCCAGTTGCTCGCCGCAGTTGCCGTTCTGCAGCGATGGCAGCAGTTTCACGTACAGCGCGTCGAGCACGCCCGGCTGCGAGTTCGGATCCTTGCCCTGCGTGTAGCGCTTCAGCTCGTTGACGGTGTTGGTCCAGTACGCGGCGTTCGAGGTGTTCGCGCTCGCACTCGATGCGGACGGCTCCGCCTGGGCAAGGTAGTTCAGGATCGGCTGGGCGTAGCCGGCCAGCACCTGCACGCGGGCGACCTGGCGCGACAGCGTGTCGGTGATCACGGCGGTGCTGCCCAGATCGAAGAAGCTCGCGTCGGGATCGGACGAGGCGGGCTGGAACGCGGGCTGGTACAGCTGGCTCTGGTCGGCCAACTGGGCGATGCGTCCGAGCTGGGCGTTGGCGAACTGATGCGCGCACTGCGTGAGCCGCGTGGCGCTGCCGTCCATGCCGAGCTGGCGGAACTGCTGCTCCACGCTCAGCAGCAGCGGCGAGAGGTTCGCGAAATTGCCGCTGTCGGCGCTCTGCTGGGCGTCGGCGGTATTGCCGTCGGTGTTGACCGGCGTCAGATTCGCGGCGGCCTGCGCCAGCTGCAGGCCGTTGTTCATCGCGAGCTCGAGCTGGACCTGCGCGAGCTGGCGATACAGCGCGTCGGGCTGCGCGCCCTTGAGCAGCGGCTGCGCGAGGAACTTCCGGTAGTCGGCCGGGTACTGGCTCGCATCCTTGAGCAGACCCGCGCTCCAGTTGGCCATGTCGTTGTTCGCGCAGCCGAACGACGCCACCGGATCGATCGCCATGTAGCCGAGCTGACCGAGCGCGTCGAGCCCCACCACCTCGGTCTGCATCGCGGGGTTCAGCGTCGCGGTACCGTTGGTGGTGACGAACAGCGGGCCATAGCCGGGCAGCGACATCGCGTTCAGCGCGCGCATCGCGAGCGGGTACTGGTCGGCGGCGTCGAACTGCGCGGTGGCCTGATCGAGCACGCTGGCGGGATAGCCGTCGTCGGCGATCAGGGGGCGCAGGCTCGCGGCGAGCTGGTTCTGCGCGCTCAGGATCGGATTGTCGGTGGCGCTGGAGCCGAGCCAGGCCGTGCGGATCCAGTTCAGCCAGTGCGTGAACTGTTTCACGTGCGCGAGGATCGGCAGCCTGTGCGCCTGCAGCTGCGCGAGCAGCGTCACGCCCGACTGCAGCTCGGCCTGGGTCAGATCGCGGGTCTGCGCGGCCAGCGCCACGATGTGGTCGGCCACGTTCTGCCTGAGCTGCGGCGGGGTGCCGTAGCCGCCGGGAGAGTCGCCTTGGCGGAGGCTCGCGAGCACGGCCGGCAACAGGCCCGCACGGGTGCGCAGCGCGGGCGACAGCGGCGCGTCGTAGGCGTATTCCACGAGTTCGAGGAAGCCCGGCAGCGGCATGCGCTCCTTCGCATACGGCGGCTCGCCGAGCAGCCGCTGGAAGCGGTTCGCGTTGCGCTCGTAGCGATCGGCCTGCTGCACGAAGCGGCGCAATTGCACGTGGGCCTGCGTGTAGTCGAGGCCCGCGTCGATGCCGCGGTTCGCCTCGCCGGCGAGGGCATACGCCTGCTTCGACAGGCGGCAGGCGATGCCGGGCAGGATCACGGTGCGGAAGGCGTCGTCGGCCACGCGCCGCGCGCTCTGGCTCGACAGCCGCGAATCGATCAGCGACAGCGGCAGCAGCCAGCTGTGCGCGTCGGCATCGATGCGGGCGACGTCGTCGATCAGCTGATAGACGGGCGCCTGCGCGACGCAGCCGGAGGCGGGCGCGGCGGCCTGCAGCGTCTGCATGCGGCGCAGCGCATCGGTCACGCGGTCGATCTGGCCGTCGAGCTGCCACGCGCGCACGGCAAAGGCGAGCAGCAGCAGCGAGAAGCCCGCCACGCCGATCCACTGCAGGCGGCGAATCAGCCGGTTGCGCGACCAGACGCCGGCCCGCGTGGGGCGCGCCAGATGGCGCTCCGAGAGCGCCTTGTCGAGCAGCGGGCCGCGCACGAAAGCCACGTCGCGGCGCGGATCGTCGAGCGGGGCGACGCGCTCGCCGCCCGCCGCGATCGCGCCGGTGAAGTACACCCCACGCAGGAAGAAGCCGGTCTGCCACGCGGCCACCTGGAACACCACCGACAGCCAGTGCTGGAACGGCGTGGCGAGCTCGGCGAAGCGGCTCGGGTACAGGAACAGCGCGTCGGCGTCGTGCGCCGCGATGCGTTCGCAATGCGCGGCGGCCTCCACCTGAAGCGCGCGCAGCTGCGCGTCGAGCTCGGCGAAGATCGGCTCGGCCCATTGCGTGGGCGGCATCTCGAAGGCCTGGCTCGGCGCGGACCAGCCGACCATCTCGTCGCGTCGCTGCGGCGTTTGCGAACGCCAGAACGCGGCGAAGCCGTCGATCGCGTCGCAGGCGGTCACGATCACGTACACGGGCAGCGCGAATTCCAGCCGCTCCTCGAGCGTGCGCAGTTGCTGGCGCGCATTCTGGGCGAGCGCCAGCGTGCGCGCCGTGTCCCGCGCCAGCAGCGTGGCGGCCGACACCGTCAGCACGATGCCGTCGAGCGCACGCTCGGGGCGCAGCGCGTCGAGCTGGTCGAGCGTGCGGCGCCAGCGGCGCGCGCTCGGCGCATCGGCGGCATTGCCGTCGAGCGCGGCGCGCGCGGCCGCCTCGGGCAGCGTGCCCTCGGGATCGAGCACCAGCCCGCGATCGAGCGCATGCCAGGTGGCGCCGTCCACCGCGAGCATCTGCTGGTGCTCGCTGAGCGGCTGGGTGTGCTCGGGACCGATCGAGGCGATCAGGCTGGTCTTGCCGGCGCCGGCCTCGCCGAGCATCAGCAGCCACGGCGTGCCGTAGCGCCACTCGCGGCGGGTGCGCAGGTAGTCGACGGCGAGCGAGGCGCGCGCGATCCAGCCTGGCCTGGCGGCTTCGGCGGCCGGCTCGCAGCCGCACAGCGCGGGCACCGCGGGGGCCTTCAGCAGGGGCTTGAGCTTCGTCCACAGCGTGGCCGCGAGCTTCGCCGCCACGGCGAGCACGGCCAGCGCCGCCGCGCCGGTCAGCACGAGCTGCAGCGCGTGGGCGTCGGGCGCCCAGCCGGTCTGCGCCTTCAGCCAGGCGGTGAATGATTGCAATACGTTCACGGCAGCGCTCCGGCCTCGCGCGCGCGAGGCCATCAGGACATCAGGAATTCAGGAATCGTTCGAAGCCGTGCATCAGCACGAGCCAGGTCACCGCGCCCAGCAGCAGGAAGCCGGCCAGCCCGTACAACCCCAGGTTGCGCCACGGCGTGACTGGCGCGAGCCGCTCGTCGCGGCTGCCCGCGAGCGGATACGCATAGGCCTGCGCGAACGCCGGACCGTCGTCGCTCGGGCTCGCGCCGGCCTCGGTCACGAGATGGAACAGGCGCTTGCGGATCCGGTCCAGGTGGGACTGGGCCTGGCGCGCGCGATAGCGGCCGCGAAAGCCCAGCTCCATCGCCAGCAGGAACACGGCGGCCAGATCGAGGTGGGCGGCCGTCGGCACGCTGGTGTCGACCAGCGCCTCGGCCAGCGCGAAGAAGCGCGTGCCCGCGTTGCCCGAGCCGAACATCGCGTGTTCGAGCAGCACGTCGAGCCAGGCATCACGGCCGGCCCAGTCGAGCTCGAAGATCAGCACCTCGTCGGCCACCGCGGTCATCAGGTACAGCGCCTGCCGCTCGAGCCGGCTGTTCTCGGTACCCGGCGTCTCGGTGCAGCGGCGCGCCTGCTGCTGCAGCAGCGCGAGCAGGCGCGCCGACGCGCGCGCCGCGAACTCGGCGCCGGTCGCCGGCAGCACGCCGCCATCGCCTGCCAGATGCGCGGCGAGGCGCCCCTCGGCCTCGGCCCGTCTCAGCGCGGCCACTTCCTGATAGAAATCGGCGAAGCGCGACACCAGCACGTAGCGGCCCGTGGCGCCGGGGCCGGCGTGCGACTGCAGCCAGGCGGGCGCGTCACGCATGTCGGCCTCCCGGGCTCGTGCCGGCATCCTGCTTGCTGCGATAGAGCACGATGCCGTTCGGCCGCGAGTCGGACTTGCGGCCGATGATCTGCAGCACGGCGTCCTTGCCGAACGCATGCAGGCCGTCCTGATCGTCGAGCGCGAGCGGCTGATTGTGGATCGCGAACAGCAGCGCGTTCGAGCGCAGCTTGCCGCGTTCGATCTCCTTCGCGTCGAGCGCGCGCACGGTGGCGCCGGCCACGCGCGCGCGGCGCAGTTTCGGCACCACGTCGGCGGCGGCGATCAGGGCGTCCGAGAGCCAGTCGAGCAGCTGCGTGGCGGTCTGGCCGTCGCGCGGCTCCACCTCGATCAGCAGTTCGTCGCCCATGCCCGCCGGCAGACGCCGCTCGAAGATCGCGTCCGGCTGGTTCGGGGCATACGATTCGACGCGCTTGAAATCGAGCTGTTCGTAGCGCGTGTCGAGCGTGTCGATACGCGCCTGCACGAAATCCATCGCCTGCCGGAACTGCGGCGCGCAATCGTCGTGCCGATACGGCTTCATCAGCAGCGGCGTGGGATCGGCGCCGATCCCGGCGGTTGCGCCCACCAGTTGCGCGAGCGCCTGGTAAAGCTGGCTCGGGTGCGTGGTGCCGGTCAGCAGCGTGGTGAACGACGGCAGGCAGGCCGCGATGCGCCGCGCCGCCTCCAGATGCTCGCGCTGCTCGTTGCTCAGCGTATCCGTGCGCGCATCGAGCTTGCCGTGCTCGCCGAGCTGCACGACCTTGTCCCACAGTCGGTCGTTCAGCTCGCGCAGGCCGCGCCACAGGCTGGTGTCGCCGAGCCCGTCGGCCACCTCGATGTTCAGCATCGGCGGGTGGTACGGGGTGATGCGCAGCTGCTGGTTGTCGGCACGCGAGATCTCGAGCAGCGGCACGGCGCTCTGGGCGGACGGCGAGGTGGCGCCCAGGTGCAGGTGGAAGCGCACCTGCAGGCGCGGCAGCTGCACCGCCTGCTCGCCGATGTTCTCGTCGAGATTCGCGTCGTCGAGCACGGAGTTGTAGCGGCGCTCCTGGCTGTCCTGCACGGCGGCGTGCGCACCGCGCGGATTCACGCAGCACCACAGCTTCACGGGCGGCTCGCCGCTGCGGCAGGCAGCGCCCACGTCGATCGCGACCTCGGCGGGCGGGCTGTACGGCAGCGCCCCTGGAAACGCCACCAGCAGCCCGTCGGGCAGCAGGCATTCGAGTTCGCTCAGGGTCAGGACTTCCTTGACCAGGTCGAAGCGCAGCCGCAGCACGCCCCAGTAGGACGGCGTCAGCGTCTGCAGCCGATGGCGCAGTTGCGCGTGCCAGTAGCGGTCGTTCTGCTGCAGATGCTGCGGCGAGAGCATCATGCCTTCCGACCACTGGACGGCATCGGGGAGCGGGGCGTTCGGTGTCATGGCCTGTTCATTCCGGAAAGCGCATTGCGAGCGGGCCTCATTGCGACTGATAGGTGACGGTGGTCGGCGTGAGCCAGATCGTCACGTTCCTGTACGGCGTGATGTTGCCCTTGGGCTGGCCGGCACCGGTCAGGTAGTTCGCGTAGCTGTAGACCGCGATCGCCTTGCCGTGACGCTTCGGCAGGCTCGCCGTGGCCAGCGTGGCGGGCGGCACCTGCAGGCTCACCACGTCGATCGCGGTGGCGAGGCCGGCCACCAGCGCGTCCTTCTTCGCGAACCAGTCGGGCCCGGTGGCCGGCAGCAGCGCGAGCACGCTCGCGTCGTACACGAACACCACGTCGAGCTGGGTGGCGGCGTTCTGGTTGGCGCTGATCTCGGCCACCACCTTGATCTGCGAGACGGCGGCCGTCTTCGGGCCGAACCAGCTGCAGGCGGCCAGCAGCGCACCGGCGAGCGAGGCGGGCACGATCACGACGACGACGCCACGAAGGCAGGGGGCGAGCCGCAGGACACGGTGGAGAAGATCGCGCATGATCACCCCAGCAGCAGCACTTTGAACTGCGCCGGCACGAGCGACATGCCCATCGTGTTGAACGGCATGCCGTTCATGCCGACCAGCGAGGTCATGCGGGTGGCGAGCGCGGTACCCACGGTCACCTTCAGGCTGCCCGTCACGTAGGTATCGGGCCCCATGAAGATCTGCGAGACCACGCCACCGAGCACGCCGGGCTCGTCACCCATGCTGATCGTGCCCTCGGTCATCAGGTTCTCGGCCAGCCCTTCTCCGAACATCACGTTGAACACCGACGGGATGTGGCTCGCCGACATGGCGAGATTCGGGTACGGCAGCGGCACGGGCACCAGTGCCGGCGTCTTGCAGACGTCGGGCACGGTGAACATCGACATGGCGGCGACGTTGTTGGTGGCGAACATGGCGGGCGGATCTCCGGTTTCGATGAGGGGGCTCAGCCCATGCTGATGCGTTCGCCGTCCACCTTCACGTCCTCGTCGGCCGTGACGATGGCCTGCTGGCCGTGCATGCGCAGCAGCTGGCTCACCTCGAGCAGGTAATGCCCGGCGCGGCCCACGAACTGGCCCACGCTCTGCACCAGGCTCTCCTGCACGGTGGCGAACAGGTTGCGCGTGTTCAGGCTCAGCGCGCCGGTGGCGGCGGTGATCTCCACGTCGGTCAGCGCGTGCAGCGCGATCGCGTCGCTCGCCTCGAGGCGGATACGCGGCTGCTCGATGCGCAGCTCGCGCGCACCTGGCACGCTCAGTTGCACGAGGTTCGGTTCGGTGCGATGCAGCACGTGCAGCACGTAGCTGGTGTCGTTGCGGCAGGTGGCCACCAGCACGTGGTCGCCCACCTCGGGGCGAATCAGGCAGCTCAGCGCCTGATGGGCGGCGCGCCCGTCGTCGAGCAGGAACGCGTGCCGGTCGAGCGCCACGATGATGCGGGCCTCGACGAGGTGCAGCGGCAGGGGCGGCGGAAGCTTGCTGCCGGTCTTGGCGGTGGCCATCATTCGTTCTCCAGGGCAAGGGTGCGGGCCTCGGCGGCGAGGCGGGCCTCGTCGGTACGGCCGATGCGGTGCTGGCTGGCGCCACGGAAATTCGTGTCGCACAGCGAGGCGTCGTGGAATTGGGCGTGATCGAGCACGGCTTCGCCGAAATCGACGCGATCGCCGTGCACGTGCTCGAAGCGCGCGTGAGTGAGCGCGGAGCGCCGGAACGACACGTCCTGTTGCCGGCTGCGGTTCCAGATGCTGGCGCCGAGCTGCGCGCCGTCGAACCGGCAGTCGCTCACGCGGGCCTGCTGGAAGATCGCGCCGTCGAGCCGCGCGTCGGCGAAGCTCGTGCCGGCTACCGAGGCCTCGAGCAGCAGCGCGTGCGGCGCGACGGCATTGCTGAGGTTCGCGTCGGTGAGGATCGCGCGCCGCAGGTTCGCGCCGCTCAGGTCGGCGCCGGCCAGATCCACGTGATCGAGATCCGCACCTTGCATCGAACAGCGGCGCAACGGCAGTCCGCTCATCACCTGGCCTGCGAAATTCGCGTTGGAAAAGATCACGCCCTCGGCGGCGAAGCCGGCCAGCTTCACGCTGCGCCAGTCGGCCGGGCTCACCACGCACTGCGCCAGGGTGGCGCCGGCCAGGCTGGTCGCGCCGAAGCGGCTGTTCAGCAACGTGCAGCGCGCGAGCGCCGCGCCGTCGAGGCGGGCGCGATCGAGCGTGCCGTTCACGATGGTGCTGGTGCGTAGCTGCGCATGTCGCCAGTCGCTGTCGCTCAGGTCGCAGTCGATCCAGCTGACGTGGCACAGCCTGCGCCCGGCCAGGTGGGCGCGCGACAGGTCGCAGCGCACGAAGCTCGCGTGATCCAGATCGGCGTCGCCGAAATCGGCGCCACGCAGATCGCAGTCGATGAAGCGGGCCCGCGCCAGATCCGCGCCGACGAACGACGCGTCGGCCAGATCGGATTCGTGGAAGGTGACACCGGCGAGTGCCCGGCGGCGTGCATCGAGGCCGCGCAGGTCGCGATCCCGAATCGGCTGGTCGAGCTGCATCGCCCGCCCGATTTCGTCCCACGGCGCGTCGCTCATGCCCGGCTCCCGGTGGCTGCGAATGCCCCTTCGGGCGGAATCGACCCGGTGCGCTCGCATTGCAGGAAGGCGACATCCGGGAGGCGCGCGCCCGTGAAATCGCTCTTGCGGCACAGGCAGCGGAAGAATTCGGCCGCGTTGGCCACGCTGCCGCGCAGGTCGGTGCGGTAGAGGCCGCAGCGGGCGAGCAGCGCGCGGTCGAGTCGCGCGCCGCGCAGGTCGGCACGACCCAGGTCGCAGCGCAGCAGGCGTGCACCGGACAGGTCGGCATCGCGAAGATCGGCACCGTTCAGGCCGCATTGTCTCGCCGTGGTACCGGCCAGCACGGCCTCGCGCCAGACATTGGCGCCGCCGGCCTGCACGCCGTCGAGCACGGCCTCGTGCCAGCGGCTCGCCTGCAGGTCCGACATGGTGAACACCGACTTGTACAGCGTGGCGCGACCGAAATCGGCGCGGGCGAGGCGCGCGCGCAGGAACACCGCCTTTTCCAGCACGGCGCCGTGCCAGCGGCTGTCGCTCGCATCGAGATCGAACAGCGTGGCCTTGCTCGCATCGGCGCCGTCGAACACGGCGTGCGGGCAGGCGAGCCGGATCGTCAGCAGCCTGCGCAGGCACGCGCCGCGCAGGCTCGCGTGCGGCCACGCGGCATCGATGGCCTGCGCGCGCGTGAGGTCGGCGCCGTCGAACACCGCGCCGTGGCCCGCGCTTTGGCACAGGTTCGCGCCCTGCAGGTTCGCGCCCAGGAAGTCCGTGCCGTCGATGCGCGCGCCGAGCAGGACCGCGCCCTGCAGGTTCGCGCCGGTGAAGCGCGCGCCGCTCAGGTTCGCGCCGTCGAACATCGTCTCGCGCAGATCGGCCCCGGAGAAATCGACCCCCGCGAGATCCGCGCCAGCCAGGTCTCGCCCGGCCAGCGGCACGCCGGCCGCGAGCCACTGGCGCACGCAGGCGCCGAGCCGCGCGGCCACCTCGGCGGGATACGGCAGCGCGGCCTGCGCGAGCTTCGGCGCCGAACGGCGCGACTGGCGCTTCAGCGCGGGCAGCTTCGCGATGGCCTCGCGCGAGGCCGCGTCGCGTGCGCGCTGCTTCGCACCGGCATCGGCGGGCAGCGCAGGCAGTTGCGCGAGCATCGATTCGACCTGCGGATCGCGGCCGGCCCTGGCCGGCGGCAGCAGGTCGTGGGCCGGCTTCGCGGCACGCTCCAGCGCGGCGTCGAGCAGGGCGACCGGATCGACCGGGGCGGGCGTGGCGGCCGGTACGCGGGCGAGCGCTTCCCTGCCGCGACGCTCGGCATCGTCGGCCAGCGCCTTCGCCTTGGTCACGATGCCGGACAGGTCGAAATCGCCCTCGGCCACCGTCTGCGAGGTCATCAGGCCAAGCGCCGGCAGGCTCGCGCGCGGCGGCGTGTGGTCGGCCGGCGGCGGCGTGCCGCGGCGCGCCCAGTATTCGGCGTCGAGCAGGTCGAGCCGCGCCTGGCTGCGCGCGAGCGCCGCCTGCTCGGCCTCGTGCTGCTGCGCGGCGCGACGCGCGAGCGCCTCGGCCGAGCGCTCGGGCGCGAGCTGGCTGTCGTTGAACACGTGCTGACGGCCGAGCCGGGCATCGAGCCGCAGCGCCATGACCTGCTCGTAGTGCGCGCGCGACCTGGGCAACGCGGCATGTTCGTAGCCGACCATCAGCACCGCCAGGTCCTGGCCGTCGCTGTCGGTGATCTCGATCGTGCCGTGATGGATCGCCACGCCCAGATCGTGATCGGGCACGAACCACAGCGCGTCGAGCTTCATCGCCACCTCGCGCGCCCGGGCCGGCGTGTCGTCGGCATCCGTGCCCAGCACGAAGGCGCGCGCGGCGAAGGCCGGCACCTCGCCCGTGAGCTCGGCGTGGCGCGGATGCAGGTTGCGCAGCGTATAGCGCTCGCCGCCCGCGAGCGGCGCGTCGAGCCACTGGTCGGGCGGCGCCATGTTGAACACGCTCCAGTCGAGGTCCGGCGCGAAGCCGGGCTCGGCCGGCGCCACCCAGTTGCGGCCGTAGCGGCCGAACTTGTCGCGCCGCGCCGCGTTGCCCACCGGGATCGGGCCGAAGCCGGCCGGCACGCCGGCACGCCACGCGGCATCCACGTCGCCGGGCGCGTAGGCGAGGTTCGGCATCGCGCCGCGGCCGGCGCCGAAGCGCGATTCGCGCGTGCCGCAGCCGGCCGGGTTGACCGGATTGCGCGGGCCGCCGAACGCGCGCGTGTAGGTCAGCGGCATCGCCAGGAACGGCTTGGCGCGGCTCACGCGGCGTGCGCGCAGCGCATCGGCCTGCCATTCGCGCTCGCCGCACACGGCCAGGCACTTGCTGACCAGCGGCCGGCCATCGGCCGCGTCCAGGCGCAACTGCACGCTCAGGCTCGTGCAGGCGCGCTGCTCGGGCGCGTAGGCCGAGCCGAGCAGCAGCACTTCCGCGCCGCGGCGCGGCATCGCCTCGTCCAGCGGCTGGCCGGCGGGCAGGCTGGCCGCCACGTGCGGCCATTGCAGGTTCTCGGGCAGATAGCGTTCGGTGGCCGCGCCGAGCGGGAAGAAGCCGAGCACGGCCACCGACAGGTAATGACGGCCCGCGAACGTGTACGGCTTGAACAGCGTGCCGAGCGACTGGGGTTTGATGATCTTCATCGCGCGCGCCTCACATGAAGATCAGCATGGCTTCGATCATGTGGATCCGCGTCACGATGTTGTCGACATGGGGCGTTTCGTCGTTGTTCGACACGCGGGCGCCGGGGCCGGCGGTCTCCACGGTGGTGATGGCCGCGGTGGTCACGATGTTCGAGGTGTCGCCGCTGGTCTCGATGCGCGTGGTGCTGCCGGTCGACACCGTGCTGCTGCTCTCGCCCTTCACTTCGTTGTCCTGCACCACGCCGTTGATGATGCTCGTCGTCGAGCCGAGCCGGACCTCGTCCACGTACGACGTGCCGCGCGTGACGAACTGGGTCGAGTTGCCGGTGATCGACGTTTCGAAGACGTTGCCGGTGGTGGTGGTGCGCGTGGTGTTGCCGGATAACGAGGTCTCGGTCGTGTTGCCGGTCACCGAGTTGCGCATCACGTTGCCGCTCACGCTGTCCTCGATCAGATCGCCCGACACCGTGCTGCGCATCGTGTCGCCCGACAGGCTGGTCTCGAGCGTGTCGCCGCTGATCGTCGAGCGGATCGTGCTGCCGACCATCGAGCTGTCGATCACCGAGCCGGTCACGCTGGTGTTCATGCTCACGCCGGTGGTGGAGAGGCTCACCGACATGCCCACCATCGACACCGAGCTGCTGTCGCCCGCCATCCGCGTCGATTGCTCGCTGCCCACCGTGCTGTCGCTGATCGAGCTGTCGAACACGGTGTGGCTGGCACTGACCTGGCCCTTCGCGCGGCTGTAGGTCGAGCCGAACGCTTCGGAGGCGCTCAGCATGTCGCCGGCCGGCCCGCCGCCGGCATACAGCTCGGCCGGGTTGGCGCTCGCACCCGGCGCGAGCGAATTCGCGCAGCTGAAGCTGTAGCCGGTGCCCTGGGCGAAGCTCGCGTTTTCGAAGCGCCGGCTCGCATAGGCATTCGTGACGATGCGGGTGGCCTGAGCCAGATCGGGCGTGGACAGGCGGCCGTAGCTGATGCTCTGGTTGTCGCCGTAGCTGGTCGAATACTGGCTGCCGACGTGGGTGTTCGACAGCCAGCCCGACGGTACCACCAGCGTGCTGCCGTTCGACTGGATCACGTTCTGGATCTCGGGCAGCTCCGATTCGTCCTGCGCACGCGACACCAGCACGATCGAGCCCAGGGTGGGGGCGGTCTGCATCGATCCGGACAGTTTCACCCACACCGGCGGGTCGTCCCGCGAGGCGGTCGAGAAGCGCACGTACACGCCGATCTGCGCGAACGTGTCGGCATTCAGGGTGTCCACGAAGCGGGCCTGCGCTGTGGCGAACGACGACACCGCGCCGAAGTCCACGGGCGGCTGCACCGGCGTGCCCGCGGCCGACACCACTTCGGCCAGCACCGCGCCCTGCTGGGTCGACTGGATCGAGTAGGGGGTGATGAGGAAGGCCGCGTCGGCCGCCTGGAAGCGGTTCTGGTAGCCGCCGTCCATGCTGGCCTCGTGCTGCACCGAGGTCGCCACGAACGCGCCCTCGAGGAACGGCGTCTCCGGCGTCGTCACGTCGCCCGAGGCGCGCAGCCGGAAGCGGTGGCCCACCCGCAGCGCCGAGCAGCGGCTCGCACCGCTCAGCTCGCGGCGGCTGCTTTCGAGCGTGCTCTGCGTGGTGCGCGACAGGATCCGCGCCTCGTCCTTGCCGCCGCCGTACTGATAGCTCTTGTAGAGATTGAACGGCAGCGGGTCGGCATCGTGGTGCTCGTCGGCGGCGAAGGAATTGAATTCCACCACGCGATTGCTCAGCCACGCGCCGTCCTGCTGGGTGAGCACGCCGTGCACGCCGGTGCTGGCCATCGTCTGCTTCATGCTGAACTCGGTGACGATGTCGTCCTGCTCCATGCCGAGCTCGCTCGTCTCCGTGTAGGTGTAGCGCAGCGGCGGCTTGCCCGGCATCGCGTCCGGATATTGCGGCAGGTTCGAGAACACCACGCGGTGGCCGCTCGCGCCGTGCACGAAGTAGTAGTGCATGAGCGCCTTGCCCATCAGGCGCGTCAGGAAATCGAGA
Organism: Burkholderia sp.; assembly: GCA_030151225.1. Classification (GTDB taxonomy): domain Bacteria; phylum Pseudomonadota; class Gammaproteobacteria; order Burkholderiales; family Burkholderiaceae; genus Burkholderia. The sequence goes on from JASLEG010000068.1 coordinate 35,484, forward strand.
TCGGTCTCGCCGGCCTGCATCCAGTCCTGGCGGCGGATCGTGGCGAGATTGTCGAGCGTGGTGGCGATCGGCGCGTAGGCGATGTGGTGCGCGTCGAGCAGCAGCTCGATCATCTCGCGCACCGTGCGGCGCTGGAACACGCGATAGTTGTTGGTCAGGCCGAGCCGGTGCAGCGCCGGCTTCATGGTGATGCTGTAGTTGCCGCGATGGTTGGCCGCGAAGCTCGTGATGATGCCGTTGAACAGCGAGAAGGATTCGGCGGCCATCGTGTCGCCCGCGATCGCGTCGCGAAAACTGCGCTCGACCAGCGCCGCATCGCCGGCCGGCCGGGCGATGCCCACCGTGATCGCGCGACCCACCAGCTCGTCGAAGCGCAACGCGCCGGCGCCACCGGTGCGCGAATTGCCGACCAGCTCGAGCGAGAACTCGAACGGCTGCGAGACCTGCTCCTGGCCCTTGAAGCTCTCCAGGCGGAAGGTTTCCGCGCCGAGCACGGTGCTGCGGTTCACGAATACCGCGCAGTGCAGGAACACGCGCGGCTCGGGCGCGCCGAGCCGATCGATCGCGAAGTGACGCGTGGCATCCACGCCGAGGATCTGATTCATGCGGCCTCCGCGGTGGGCATGGTGCGGATCAGGAAGCGCACCGGGCGACTCGCGTGCGGGTGCGCGGGCCGGCCTGCGAGCCAGGCGCTCTGGCCGAGCCGCATCGAGGTGCCGTCGGTGCCGCGTGCGGGCTGCGGCAGCGGTACCGGCGGCACGCTCGCTTCGCGCACATGCAGCACGATCTCGCAATCGGCCAGACGATTCACCAGCAGCTTCACGAGGCCGCACAGCATCGCGTAATCCGGTGCGGCCGTGCCGCCGGCCGGGCGCGCGGCGGCGGCCGTTGCCTGCGCCGCCGCGCGCCCGAGGCTGTCGGGCGGCGGCGCAGGCGTGTCGCCGGCTTCGGCGGCCTGATCGGTGCCGTTCGGCGGCAGCAGGCGGCGCAGCGCCTCGTAATCCACCACGCCGATCTCGATGCGCAGCCGCGCCTGCTGGTCCCACACGCGGCGGCCCACCACCAGCGTATGGCCGAGCTTGTGATTGCGCACGCCGAGCGCGCAGCAGTCGCGCGCATCGAGATCGTGCCATGCACCCACGTTCTCGGTCACCGTGACCTGCGCGCCGAGCGCGACGCCGAGCACGTCCACCAGCGTGGAGGCCGGGCGCCGCCGGTTCGCGAGCAGCCCGGCGATGCCGAGCCAGGCGCGCGAGGGCAGCGGCACGCGCGCCGCGAGCCGCGCATCGGCGAGCCCGGACAGCGCGGCCAGGCAGCCGGCCACCTCGGTATCGGCGGGCGGCCGGCTGTTCAGGCCGGGCGTGAGCGCCTGCTTGACCTGGTAGCGCAGCACGTTGGCGCGCTGGTTGAAGATGTCGAGGAAATCGGCCATGGCCGTTTCGCGCTCGGAAGCGAGCTCGCGCACCCATTCCGTAAACGACTCCGGCAGCGGGCCGGTCACCCCGGCGATGCAGAAGTTGGTGGTGCGGATGCTCACGCCCCGGATGCGCGGCGCGCTCGCGTCGCCACCGGCCGCGTCACCGGTGCTGCCCGGCAACAGCGCCACCCGCGTGAACTCGCGCGCCGGGAAGGCGCCCGACAGGTCCGCGCGAAAGCGCAGCCGCGCGTCGAGCGAGCGGGTGGGGTCCGTATCCGAGAGCAGCAGGCGCATCAACTGGAACACGTCGAAATCGCCGTACTGCTGGAACAGATAGTCCCTTACAGTACGATAGCGGTGCCGGCCGATGGCTGCCATGGCTTGACGCTCCCCTTGAGATTGCGCGTTTCGAGCGCGACTTCCACCAGATGGTTGACGCTCGCGTAGCCGCGCAGGAAATGCCGCAGCACCGAGCAGAACAGCACTGCGCTGGCCGTGCCGATGTCGCTCGGATCGATCGATACCGTCAGTTCCATGCCTCGCACGAAGCCGCGCCAGCCGTCGCGGCCGACATGGCGCATGATGCTGCGGCTGCGCAGCTCGCGGATCGCGTCGATCTGGGCCCAGCCGCCCTCGCGGTTCGCGCCGACGTGCAGACGCAGGATGTCCTTCAGCGCAGCCAGTGCCACCGGGCCGCCGTCGAGCGACAGATGGTTCAGCGAGAGTTGCGACACCAGCGACCACGGCCGATTGCCGATCTGCGGCGGGGTGTGATGCGGCGTGGCCCGGGTCAGCGCGCTGATCCGGTTGGCCGGGCCCGCATCCTCGAGATGCAGCGGGCTGCCCGACATCAGGCGTTCCGGCAGGCGGCGGTTGGTACACAGCGCGCGGCCGCCCACCACTTCGTCGGTGAGCTGGCCGAGGTTGAAATGCTCGTCGAGAAACGACACGTACATTTCGCTGCCGGCCACGTACTGCGCGGTGGCGGGCAGGCGGCGCGGCAGGTAGAAATAGTCCTGATCCTCGAGCCGGCGGAAATCGTCCATCGCGAAGTACGGCGCGATCGAGCGCGGCTTGCCCTCGCTCGAGATCGATTCGAGCATCTCGATGGAGTGAATCTCGCAGTAGCGGTGGTTCTTCAGGTCGCCGGTGACGTGGTATTCGTATTCGGTGTGGCTCAGCGCGATCGGCTCGATGCGCTGCGAGAACAGGTTCACGATCGGCACGCAGTTCAGGCGCAGCGAATCGCGGCCGATGTTCCAGTCCGGCTGGAACGGCATGTCGAGCACCAGCAGCAGGTCGAAATAGTCCTCCACCGCGCTGAAGTCGATCTCGTCGAGCCGGCCGATCTCGAAGAACATGAATTTCTCGGGAAACGAGAAATACTCCTGCAGCAGCCGGTAGCCCGGATGCGTGTGATGGTTCGCGACCAGCGCCGCCTCGTCGTTTTCCATGCCGAGCCAGCGCAGGCTTTCCGGCGGCAACTGGCGGGGCTTCGCGGTGGTGGCCGGCAGCACCGCGATGCCGGCCAGATGCAGGGCGATGCTTTCGTACAGGTCGATCGCATCGGACTCGGCGCGGTCGATGTAGAAGCGCAGGCGGCGCGGGCCCGCCCCCTTCGACTGCAGGGTACCCACGCCGTCCGCGCGCAGCCGGATGCGCAGCACCGATTGCGAGGTCGTGATGTTGCCGACCGACTCGTGGTCGTGGCCCGATTCGAACGACACGGCGTCGATCCGCAGCGATACCAGCGGCGTGTCGTAGCAGGTCCGGAAGCGGCACTCGGTGACTTGCCCGAGATGATTGGTGGGCGAGGCGCTCATCATGCGCCCGCGTGGCAGCAGCTGCTCGCGCGAGAAATCGGTGCCCTCCGGCTTGGGCTCGATCTGCGCGATCAGCATCGACGGGATCGGCGCCTCCAGGTGCGGATACAGGAAGGCGAGCAGGGTGTCCGGCAGGCGCGCCTTGTCCTGCTCGATCTGATGGCGCAGCCGCGCCGACAGAAACGCGAACGACTGCAGCAGCAGCTCCACCTGCGGATCGGTGGCCTCGCGCGCGTTCAGCCCGAGCGTGCGCGCGAGCTCGCGATGCTTCTCGCCGAACAGCACGGATTCGGTGCGCAGCGACGCGAGTTCCTCGCGGAAGCAGTCGATCAGGGTTGACGTGGCGGGGCGCATCGTGACCTCGGGCTCAGTGCTCGGTGCTCAATGGGTGGGCAACTCGAAATGGAACGTGTCGGCGCCGTTGCCGTCGTCGAGCGACCCGGTGACCGACAGCCGATACAGGTTCAGCGCCTGCCCCATCGGCTCGACCTTCACGCGCGGCGATTTCAGCCTCGGCTCGTGACGCGCGATCAGCAGCGCGAGACGTTGCGCGTAGCGTTCGAGCTGGGGGCGGCTGGACATCTCGAGCTCCACCACGCTCGGCATGCCGAAGCCGAGCAGATCCACGCCGGCGCCCGTGCTGCGGGCGCTGACGATGCGCTGGAGCTGCGCGGCGACGGCCGCGCGCAGATCGAACGGCTGCGAGCCGTCGAAGGCGGGCTTCTGAGCGAGGCGCTCGAGCAGGAACGGCATGCTGGCTCCGGGTCGCAGGACGATCAGGGGTTGCTGGAGAACTTGCCGGCGATCGGCATGTTCTTCGCGATACTCCAGCCCGCCGTCTTGACGCCCTTGGTGGACGTGTCGTTCATCTGCTGCGTGTAGGTCCAGATGACTTCCGTGAAGTTGAGCTTGAACTGCTCGGTGGGCATGTCGTCCGGATGCGTCTGCAGCTGGATTTCGCTGATGATGGCGTCCTTCAGCTCGATCTTCATGATGTTGGTGATCGAGCCGCCCGACTCGCGCGCGATGTAGATCGTGCTGGGCTTGTCGGCGTGCGCGCCGAGCGGCTTGGCGCCGAGGCAGTACTCGTACAGCTTCACCGAGGTCTGGTCCACGTACTTCACCAGCGTGAACTCGGTGATGATCGGGCGACCCGAGGTACGCGCGTTGTTGCTGACGTCGGTGGTGATCTGCTGCTTCATGCCCTGATGCATCGAGACGATTTCGATGCAGAGGCCGGAGGGGCCGTCGGCGGCCCAGGCCGAATTGTCGACCTGGCTGCCGTCCGAATTCATGATGCTTTGGTCGCCCGGCTGGAAAAGAATCAGATCCATGATGGTTCCTGGAATGAGATGGGTCGCGGATTACTTCGGCAGGTTCGCCACGAGGCGGATCGACGTGGTCAGCTCCTCGAGCTGGAAGTGCGGCTTCAGGAACACAGTGGCGCGATACACGCCCGGTTCGCCCGGCACCTCGGTCACCACCACGCGCGCCTCGCGCAGCGGATAGCCGGCTTTCGCGTCCTGCGGGGCGTTGTCGTCGAGCAGCACGTAGTTCGAGATCCACGCATTGAGGAAATCTTCCACGTTGCCGCGCGTCATGAAGCTGCCGATCTTTTCGCGCATGATCACCTTGATGTAATGCGCGAAACGCGACGCGGCGAGCATGTACGGCAGCATGGCCGAGATGCGCGCGTTGGCGTTGGCCGAATCCGAGAAGTACTTCTTCGGCAGGTTGGTGGTCTGGCCACCGAAGAACGCCGCCTGACCGGTGCCCTTCTGATGGCAGAGCGAGATGAAGCCCAGATCGTTGAGTTCCTTCTCGCGGCGGTCGGTGATCGAGACTTCGGTCGGGCAGAGCAGCTCGGTGCTGCCATGCGCCGAGGTGTAGGTGTAGCTCGGCAGGTTTTCCACCAGGCCGCCGCCTTCCACGCCGCGGATCGCCGCCGTCCAGCTGTACAGCGAGAACGCGTTGGTGATGCGCTGCGCCAGCAGGTAGGCCGGGTTGCCCCACAGGAAATGGTCGGGTGCCGGATCGGGGTAGCTCACCACGTCGCCCGCATCGGAAATCACCGCGGTTTCGTCGCCGGTGCCGACGCGCTCGTCGAAATTGATGCCGTCGCACGGTACCGTGTTGCGCTTGTCCGGCGAGCCGTAGGGCAGGCGCAGCAGCGCGCGCGGCAGCACGAGCGTCACGTAGCGCGCATCCTCGGTTTCGCGGAACGCCTGCCATTGCAGCGCATCCTGACCTTCGAAGATCTTGGCCAGATCGCGCGGCTTGTCGAGCTTGTCGAAACCGTCGAGGCCGAACAGGGCCGGCGAGGCCTGGGCGATGAACGGCGCATGCGCGGCCGCGGCCACTTCCGACATCTTCGAGATGAAGTCGATGTCATCGGGCGTGTGGTCGACGGCGTAGTCGCCCACCAGCAGGCTGTACGGATTGCCGCCGAAGGTGCCGTATTCGGCCTCGTAGATCATCTTGAACAGCGCGCTCTGGTCGAACTCCACTGCCTTCATCATGTCCTGGCGCAGCTCGGCCTTGGTGGCGTTGAACACGCGCAGCTTCAGCATGGTGCTGGTCTCGGTGTTCATCACGAGGTACTGCAGACCACGCCAGGTGGCTTCCATCTTCTTGAAGCTGTCGCAGTGCATGATGCCCGACAGCGCGATGCTGAGCTTCTCGTCGATCAGTGCCACCAGCGCGTCGATCACGGCGATCGCACCGCGCTTGCGGGCGGTATTGATCTGCGTCGTGGCATCGGCGTCGGTCGCAACGAAGTACTGGTTCAGCTGGTCGGCGAAGGTCTGCACGAGCGGCTTGATCTGGTCGGCCTGCACGCCCGGCACGGCGGCGGCGGCCGTCTGCGCGGCGGTGACGGCATCGGCCGACAGCGCGGGGGCGGCCGGCGTGGCCGGAGCCGCCGGCGCGGGATCGGCGGGTTTGGCCGGATCTGCCGGTGCGGCGGGGTCGGCCGGCTTGGCCGGGTCCGCGGCGGGCGTCGGAGTCGGGGCCGGGGTCGGCGCGGGAGCCGTGCCTTGCGAGAGCTTGTCGATCATCGCATCGAGCGCGGAGCTCAGCGCATCGTTGGTCTCCGCACGGGCCTGCAGATCGCGGATCTGGGTACGCGAATCGTAGAGCTTGCTCAGCGAGGGCAGGGCCTTCACGATCGGCATCGGCTCGAATGCGTCGATGGTCTTGAACGTGAGTTCGGAATCGTCGCCGAGCAGCGACTTCAGTTCCGCGTCGGCCAGCTTGGCCGCCGTGAACGTGACGCGCGGCAGGATCTGCTCCATCACGTTGTTGAAGTTGTCGCGGTCGATGTCGACCATCGACCGCTGCTTGAGCGGCACCGGCACGTAGTCCGTGGGCCGGTCGCCCTTCAGGTCGGCCAGGATGCCGACGATGAACGGCAGTTCCTTCTTCTCGATGGCGCCGCCCGTCTCCACGTCGTACGTGATCCGGACTCGCGGCGGCCGCACCCGCAGCAGCTTTTTCTGAATGCTTTCACTCATGATCTCTCACCTCGCGTTATTGACTTTGTTGAAGCAGTCGATTCGTTCGTCGATGAGCAAGCTCGGCGCGCCGACGCTGCCGGGTACGGCAACACGGCCGGGGCCTCGGAATGGCGGACGCAGTACTGCTATCGATACGGTCTTCACGACGGCGCGGGCGAGCCGGCCGATGGTGAACGCTTCGCGGGTGGGATATTGCAAATGGCATGCCAGGTGCGCGAATGCGCTGCAAGCCCTTGATCCGAATGCGAAATGGCGCCCTCGACCGAGGCGTGCGGACGAGGCGGAGATCACCCACCGCCGCGCCTGCGCAAGCAGCGGATAACAGGTCTGTCGCACCTGCTGACGGGGCACGACTCGACCGGGTGGAAAAAGGCGCGGGGTGGGTGTCGAATCACTCCGACGCCGACACGGGCGGTGTCCGTATCGCGTCACGGTTTCGGAGCAGGTGTCGGCGCGACCCGGTGGGGCGTGGCGGCGCCCGCTCCGCGCCGGCCGGACGCGAACGATACGCCCACACTCGACATGGGCACGACGCTTGCATGAACGATCGCGGAGAGGGCGTGGGCGAGAGCCGTCGCCGCGCAGCCTCCAGTCCGCATGTCCGACATGCCATCGCGAGAGGAAACCATGCAAGCACGCAATTTCAACAGCCCCGAACATCGCGCCTCGACGGAATTCATGTCGAGGCAACACCCGAGAGGACGACGCGGTTCGCTCCAGCAGTCCGACGCCATCCATCTGGCGCCGCTCATGCAGGTCCACGCACCGGCGAGGGCATTTTCGTCGGTCGATTTCGAGAACATGCGCCGACCCAGCGGTGCGATTCGTGCCGCGGCCTTGATCGGCATGATGCATCCGTCGCAGGAACGACCATGGAATCCGGATATGGGCGAGGGGCGGGCCCAGATCCGTACCGGACGCAACTTCGTCGTTCCGGATCGCGCCAATCCGGGCGAGACGTTCACCGTTCGCATTCACACCAACGACAACACGCTGGGACACGCGGATCGGAACTCGAACGCGCATTCGCATGCCGTGGTTCGGATCCAGAGCAGTGCCACGCGGTCCTACCTGATGGGCGGTCTCTCGCACGCCGGGCGAGCCGGCGCTCAGGCCTGGAGCGGGCCTCGCGATCACGACGAGGCGAACATCAACGCAGCGCACATACCGGCGATTTTGGGCCGCAGGTAATTCGCCCGTCGGGCCGGGATGATCGCTGCGTCTATACTGCGTTTCCGCCACGCCTCTCCGCCACCGGGACATACCGTGACCGATACGACACCCGCTCTTCCCGACGCATCCGACGACGCCCGATCCCCCGGCTGGGAGGCGATCGACGCCGCGCTCGCGCCGCTGTACCCGGGCGTGGAGCCGAAACACTTCGGCACGCTGCTGGGCTGGCAGCTCGGTGGCCCCGACCCGCTCGACGGCGTGAGCGCCTACCCGCGTCTGGAGCCGGTGCCGCACTGGCATTTCGTGACCTACGGGCTCACCGAGCTGTACCGGAAGGAATCCGAGGACAAGGACACCAGCGGCTACGGCTTCGAGCTGACGATGCGGGTGGCCCGCGCGCCCGGCGACGACGAGCCGCCGCGCTGGGCGATCAGCTTCCTGCAGAACCTCGCGCGCTACGTGTTCCAGAGCGGCAACGTGTTCGACGACGGCCACTGGATGACGGCCAACGGCCCGATCGCGCTCGAGACCGATACCGCGCTGTGCTCGATGGGCTTCGTGTTCGACCCCGAGCTGCCGGCGATCGACACGCCGCACGGCCGCATGAGTTTCCTGCAGGTGGTGGGGCTGACGCTCGACGAGGAGCGCGCCGCCAAGCGCTGGCGCACGCGCGCGCTGCTCGACGCGTTCGCGCCGCATCTGCCGCTGTGGGTGACCGATCTGGCGCGCGGCTCGCTGCTCGCGCTGCCCGAGGTGAGCGAACAGGTGGCGGCGGGCAGCAAGCGCGACGGCTCGTCGAGCGGCTACCTGTTCACCGACGTGCTCGGCTGGAGCACGCGCAAGCGGCTGCTGCGCGCGCCGCTCACGGCGATCACGGTGGGCGCGCGGCAGGTGGACGAGCTCGTGGCGCTGCTGCCGCTGCGCCTGCCGTTCGACCGGCCGTTCATGCTGATGGGCCCCGAGCAGCGCCTGTATCTGTCGCGCGGCGAGTCGAACGACGTGTCGGAGGAAGCGGGCGCGCTGAGGCTGCGGCTGACCGATGCCACCGTGCAGCGGCTGGTGGAGACGCTGAAGCCGCTGGCCGGCGAGTACGCGGTGGACGGGCTGGACGGCGTGCGCTGGAAGGTGGAGCGCACGGTGATTCGTGACGCGCAGGGCAATCCGGTGGAGACGTTCGGCTGATGATGCGGATACCGAAACACGGCGGAATCGCGCTGACGATCGCGGTGGCGATGCTGATCACGGCCTGCAGCCGCGCGGATCCGGAAGCGGAAAGCTTCGGCACGGGGGCCTCCAGCAAATGGAACGACCCGAACTACGACATCATCACGGCGGGCGCATACAACTACACGGACTACAACATTTTCAACGTCTGGCTGTTGCCGCCGTCCAGCAACAGCCTGGATGATGCGGCCAGCGACGACGGTGCATTGCCGACCTTGCCGAACGCCACGGCCTGGAGCGGCGGCGGCGGCATGCAGCCGAGCATCGCGTGGGATATGCGCTGGAAGACGCCGAAGACGTTCAAGGTGTGGTGGCAGCGCATCGTCGATCCGATCGCATACAAGGCATCGACGAGCTACGATCGCTACATACACCGCGAGACCGAACCCGGCACGGCCTGGTGCGAGGGAGAAATCACGGTGACGCGGCCGCCGAACAAGGACAAGTCTGGCGGCTTGATGCTGCATTTCTTTCCCGATGGGCGTGTGGAAGGTGATATCGATCAGTCTGTCGAGGGCCCCGCACCGAAAGTGCCGTTCTCGCAGCGTGGTCGTCTCCCGAAGCTGGCAGGGCGCGCCTGCCTGAAGGAAGTCCCGAATCCTTATTACGGGCGCCAGAAGCCGCTGCAATGGAACTGAGGTCGAGAGCGGCTCATGACCCTCGATTCGCGGAGAATCGGAAAAATTTCCCGCGATTCGGCCTCTGATCTGCCGAGGGGCAAGATCGACACCGCGCAAATCGTGTCGGGACAGCTGCCCGCGATATCGCGATTCAAACACCTCCGGCGGAATCCCCTGCTCGACATCGCCTTCGATACACTGCGTGCCGATTGCCGAAAAACACCGCGCAGCCTGCCTTTCGCCGCTTCAATCGATCTCGAATGTTCCAATCGCGATCGATTGAAGCATCGTGATTCAAACGAATGCGAATCAGGAAATCATTCGCGATCCAATTGAAATCCTTTTCAATTCGAGCTCGGTAAATTATGCAACTTCCCTGGCTCCCCAGTTAAGCAAGCCGGTCGAATGCGCCGATATGCAAGGAACATCCTCCTCGCGCCGCCGCCGGACTCGATCGCATATTCGGTCATTCCGTTTTTGTGTTGTCGATTCAAAAAACCCGAGATATCCTTTCGCAAAATGTAAACAAAGGGGTCTCGTGCCAGTTGCCGCAGCGATCCCGAATTCAGGGTTGACAAGTCCGCATGGCCGATCTCACCACCTTGCCGCAAAGCCTGTTCTTCGGTCAGGAGCAGCGTCTGCTGACGCTGTCGTTCCCGCATGGAGACGCGCCGGTCGTGACCGACGCGCGCCGCCGCCAGCGCACGGCGCAACTGGCCGTGGAGCGGCTGGTCATGCACGAAGGTCTCGGCATCGATTTCCACTGCGAACTGACACTGCTGTCGAGCGAGTCGGGCATCACGCTCGCCGACATGCTGGGCAAGCTGCTCGTGGTGTCGCTCGTGCGGCCCGACGGCGGGGTGCGCTACTTCGCAGGGTATTGCGTCGAATTCTCGCTGGTCGGCAGTGACGATGCGCTGGCCGAATACCGGGCGTCGCTGCGGCCCTGGAGCCACTTCCTCAAGACCCGCGTCAACAATCGCCTGTATCTCGGCCAGACCCTGCAGCAGCAGATTTCCACGGTGCTGGCGGACTACCCCGGCCTCGCGCCCGACTGGGAATGGCGGGTTCACGGCGACGATGCCACGCGCACCATGAATGCGCAGGGCGCCGGCCTCGGCGAGAGCGACTGGAACTACCTGGTACGTCACTTCGAGACGGCCGGCTACGTGTACTGGTGGGAGCACGGCGAGCAGGGCATGCGGCTCGTGATCGGCGACGACAGCACGGTGCAGTGCGCGCAGATCGACGGCAGTTCGGCCGCGATCCGGTTCCAGGCCGAGGGCGGTTCGCTCGAGGAAGATGCGATCGCCCAATGGTCGGGGGTGCAGACCTTCGTGCCGGCCTCGTATGCCGCCACCGCCTTCGATTTCAAGTCGCCGCGCGCCGCGAACGCGAATCTGCCGACCTTGCAGCCGGTGGACGGCGCCCCGCACGTCGAGCATCACGAATACGTCGGCCACTACGGCTTCGCCAAGGAAGCGCGCTCGGGCGACGCGCTGACCCGCCTGCGCATCGAGGAAATCGAGGCCGGGGCGGCCCGCTTCGAGGCCGTCGGCAATCATCATGGCGTCATGCCGGGCCGCTGGTTCGAGCTGACCGATCACTTCAGCACCGCATCCGGGCGCGCGCAGGATCACGAATTCCTGATCCTCGAAGCCCACCACGAGGCGTCGAACAACTATCGTCAGACCGGCTCGCGCAACGCCGAGTATCGCAACCGCTTCGTGGCGATCCGGCGCAGCGTGCCGTGGCGTCCGGGGCGCGGACACAACAGCGTCCCGCTGCGCGTCAATGCTCCGCAGACGGTGACGGTCAACGGCGCCAACGGGGAAGGCGGCGTCGACGTGGACGAGTACGGCCGCGTGTGCGTGACCTTCCACTGGGATCGGGCCATGCAGCGCAGCGCGCGGATTCGCGTGGCATCCGGTTGGGCCGGCGGCGAAAAGGGCATGGTGTCCCACCCGCGCGCCGGCAGCGAAGTGCTGGTGATGTTTCTCGACGGCCATCCCGATCGCCCGATCGTGGTCGCCGCCGCCTTCAACGCGAATCGCATGCCGCCGTGGGCCTTGCCCGACCAGCAGGTGCTCACGGGCCTGCGCAGCCGCGAGCTCGCCGGCGAGAGCGGCAACTCTGCCGGCGGGCGCTCGAATCACGTGTTGCTCGACGACACCCCGCAGCAATTGCAGCTGAAGCTGCGCAGCGACACCGACGCCAGCGAGCTCACGCTCGGCCACAGCGTGCGGATCGACGACACGCAGGGCCGCACCGATCCGCGCGGCCGTGGCTTCGAGCTGCGCACCGATGCGCACGGCGCGGTGCGCGCGGCCAAGGGGCTGTTGCTGACCAGCGAGGCGCGTCAGGACGCGCGTGCGCACGCCACCGACATCGACGAAACCGTGGCGCGACTCGGTCGCGCGCACGATCTGCATCAGACGCTGTCGAATTCGGCGCACGACGTGAAGGCGCAGGCAAGCGGCGATCAGGACGCGGTGCTCGACGCACTCCAGTCGCAGAACGATGCCCTCAGGGGCAGCGGCGGCAACCCCCAGCAGGGGGAATTCCCGGAGTTCGCGCAGCCGCATCTGACGCTGGCCAGTCCGGCCGGCATCGAGGCCACCACCACCGGCTCCACCCATCTGGCGAGCGATCGGCACATCGCGCTGACGAGCGGCGCGCACACCAGCATCGGCGCGGGCCAGAGCGTGCTCGTCAGCGCCCGGGACGCGGTGCGGGTGGCCGCTTTCGAGCAGGGCATCAAGCTGGTGGCGGCGGCGGCCGACATCGACATCCAGGCGCTGAAGAACAGCATCAACGTGCTCGCCAAGCTCGACGTGAACGTCGATGCGAATCGCATCACGATCACCGCGAAGGAGGAAGTGCTGATCAACGGCGGCACCAGCTATACACGCTGGAATGCCCGCGGCGTGACGCACGGCACGCAGGGCGGCTGGACCGTGCACGCGGCGTCGCACGGCTTCATCGGCCCCGACAGCCTGCCGGTGCCGGCACAGGCGCTGCCCGGCAGCGCGTGCGCGCCGTGCATGAAGAATGCCGCGTCGATGGCGTCGCCGTTCGCGGCAAAGGCGTAGGTCGCGATGCTTGCCCACACCGAAGGCGGCCTCGATGCCGCGCTCGCCGCGCTTCACGACGCGTTGCAGGCCGAGCCCGCGTGGCATGCCCACGTCCTCGTCGACGGCGCGCTGCTGGATACGCAGCCCGACGCGGTGCGCGAGTCGTGGCCGAGCTTCGCGGCGGCCTCGCTGCTCGGCGCGGCAACCGACGATGCACGCGTGGTCGGCCCCCTGCTGTTCGACTGGCGGGAGCCGGGCGCGCATGCGCAAGGGCCGGCCATTCCCTGGGCGGCCGCCAGCGTGATCGTGTCGCCGCTTGCGCTCGATGCGCTGGCCGCGCACCTGATGCCGCTGACCGAGGTGCGGCTCGAGCAGATGGAGGACGCGATGGTGATGCGCTTCTTCGATCCGCGCGTGCTGCCGTTCTGGCTGGCGGCGCTGCCGCCCGACTATCGCAGCTATCTGGCGAGCGGCGTGAGCGGCTGGCTGTATCGCGATGCCGCGCTGCAATGGCGCGGCGTGCCGATCCGCGCCACGCGCGCGGCGCCCGCCACGGCCTTTCCGCTGGCCTTGACGCAGGCCGCGGAAGATTCGCTGCTGGCCGACTGTTATCCGTACACGGTGCTCGAGCGGCTGCGCGGCGAGCACGGTGCGCTGCTCGCGCGCCTGCCCGAATCCACGCACTACGCGTTCGTGCGCGAGCAGCTCGAGCGCTGCGCGGCACATGGCGCCGACGGCGGAGCGGCACAACTGATCTACTGCGAGCTGGCGCTGCGCCATGGGCCGCGCTTCGACGAGCATCCCGAGTTCGGCCCGGTGTGGGCGGCGCTCGAGACCGGGCTGCGGCTGCCCGAGGCGCTCGTGCGCGTGTCCGACGAGGGCTGGAGCCGGATCCAGGCCGACGCGACCACGCCTGCCGCTCCACACGACTTCTCATGAGCACACGATGAATCTGAAACCGAAACATGGCGGAATCGCACTGGTGATCGCCGTGCTGATGCTGAATACGGCCTGCAGCCGCGCGAATCCGGAAGCGGAAAGCTTCGGCACGGGGGCCTCCAGCAAATGGCGCGACCCGAACTACGACATCATCACGGCGGGTTCGTACAACTATACGGATTACGACATCTTCAACGTCACGCTGCTGCCGCCTTCCAGCAATAGTCTGGATGATGCAGCCTACGCCGACGGCGCATCAGCGACCTTGCCGACCGACACGGACTGGAGCGGCGGCAGCGGTCACCAGCCGAGCATCGCGTGGGATATGCGCTGGAAGACGCCGAAGACGTTCAAGGTCTGGTGGCAGCGCATCGTCGACCCGCAGGCGAGCAAGGCATCCGAGGGCTACGATCGATACACGCATCGAGAAGCCAATCCCGGCACGGCCTGGTGCGAGGGAGAAATCACGGTGACGCGGCCGCCGATCAAGGACAAGTTTGGCGGCTTGATGCTGCATTTCTTTCCCGATGGGCGTGTGGAAGGTGATATCGATCAGTCTGTCGAGGGCCCCGCACCGAAAGTGCCGTTCTCGCAGCGTGGCCAGCTCCCGAAGCTCACAGGGCGCGCCTGCCTGAAGGAAATTCCGAATCCGTACTACGGGCGCAAAAAGCCGCCCCAATGGAACTGACGCCGCATCGCCTACGCCACATTCGAGATCGCAAATCATGACCAATCCGCCCGTCGTCCGGCGCATCGCCAGCATCACGCCCGCCGAAAACGTGATTCGCAGCGCGAATCGCGAAATGCTCGATCCGATGCTGATCGAGGCGTGCAAGGAGTGTCCGAAGCCGGTCTGGTTCACTGCGTTTTTTGATGGCACGGGCAACAACTTCACGGCTGACGGAGGCGGACTCAAGGACCCCATCCAGACCAAGTACAGCAACATCGCGAAACTGGCACAGTTCGCGATGCCGAAGGACACTCAGCGCGCCGTGATGAGCTACGTCGAAGGCGTCGGCACACCCTGCGAGAAAGTCGGAGATACCGGCAAAGGCCTCGACGGCGCGCTGGGCATGGCAGCCGCCGCGAAGGGCGAGGACCGCATCCGCTGGATGCTCGGTCAACTCGAGCAGCACGTCGCGAGGAACATGAAGGCCGTGAGCCAGATCAACGTGGCGGTGTTCGGCTTCTCGCGCGGCGCGACCGAGGCGCGCGCCTTCGTGCGCATGCTGACCGAATCGCTGGCGGAGAACATCGGTGGGCGTCTGTGGTGGCGTCAAACCAACATGAAGGGCCTTCGCCCCGAGGTGGTCGTCTATTTTCTCGGCATTCTCGATACCGTCTCGTCCACCGGTTTCGGCGGCAGCCGGCTCGAATCGGTGGTGGAGGTGGGGAGCTTCGTCGTGCTGGGGCCGGCGGGTGGCGGCGCGCTGTACGCGATCGACAAGGGCGGCCACGCAGCCTGGGCCAATGATCTTCGGATTCCGGATTACGTGCGGCGCTGCGTGCATTACGTCGCCTCGCACGAGGTACGCGAGAAATTCCCCAGCGATTCCGTGCGCGAGGATCAGAAGCTGCCGAGCAACTGCACCGAGGTGTTCTATCCCGGCATGCACTCGGATGTAGGCGGTGGCTACGAGCACGTCAGCCAGGAAGGGCGCAGCAACCAATTGGCCAACGTGCCACTGAACAACATGTTCATCGAGGCATGGAAAGCCGGCGTGCCACTCAAGCCGCCCGCCGAGGTGATGGCAAGCGCCGGCGACCTGTTCGAGATCTCCGCCGAGCTGGAGGACCTCTGGAACGTCTACATGGGTGAAGGCGTGAAGGGCGTGGGCGCGGCGCCGTCCGCCGATCGACTCGAGGGGCAGGTGGTCTGGCACATGAACCGCTACTACCAGTGGCGCGCGAGCCGCAGCCGGCGTCTGGCAGACGGCCGCCTGAAGCCGCCGGGCGGCGTGGACGCCCACATGGCGATCACCGACCGGGAGTGGAACGAGGACGTCGACATGCTGCGACGCGCGGCCGGCGGCTTCCTCACGCGGACCATCACCGATCAGGAGCATGCCATCGACGATGCGGTGAAGGTGACGGGCAACTGGCTCGGCAGCATCGATCCGGCGCTGCGCGCGAAGTTCGACCGCTTCTTCGATCTCTACGTGCACGACTCGATCGCCGGCTTCAAGAAGCAGATGGAGGACGGCCACGTCGGCTTCGCCGAGGACAGCCGCTGGAGCGTCAATCGCCGCTACTTCGTGGGCAAGCGCGGCAGCAAGTTCCTGTACTGGTGCTATGCCGGCAACAAGGCCGAGCAGGCCGCGGCGCAAATCGCGATGCTCGAGCAGAAGCCCTCGACCGATCCGAGCGATCCGACCGGCCAGCCCGGCACGCAGCTGGCGAGCAACGCGCCGGTGTCGTCGGACGGCGCGGCGGCGGCCGAAACCTCCGCGGCGTGAACCGGGCCGGGCGGCGGCCGCCTTCGCGCGCGGTCGGCGGCCCGCTCACGCCTGCGGCACGTATCGCACCGCATGCGCCTCCGTCGGCAGCGGCAGGTCCCAGCGCACCAGCATGTCCTCCAGCGCGCGATTGGTCAGCGAGGTATCGCGCCGCGCGTTGCGGCGCAGCAGTTCCGCGCGCGGCTGCTCCAGATACACGAGCGTGACCTCGGCCTGATACGCATACAGCAGGTCCAGCGTCTTCCTGCGCATCAGCGTGGACAGATGCGTCGCATTCCACACGAACGGCGCCTTGCGCCGCAGCAGCTCGCGGGCGCGATCGGTCGCGGCATGCGCCACGCGGCCCTCGTTGCGGCCGTGACGCAGCCCGAGTGCGTCGCGCATGTCGTCGAACGACACGACCGGCAGGTCGGGATGATGCCGCGCCACCCAGGTGTTCTTGCCCGAAGCGGGCAGCCCCGACATCACGATCACCTGCGAACCCGGCTCGCGATGGAGCGGATAGTCCGGATGCACGTTCGCGCCGCGGAAATAGCCGAGCGCCGTGTGCGCGTCCGCGAACGCGCGCGGCTGGCCGTAGCAGCGTTCCTCGCGTGCGAGCTCGCGAAACAGCTCGATGTTGTCGAGCACGCGCTGCGCGTCCGCGCAGATCCGGCCGCGCATGTCCGCCTCGGCCAGCATCGCCAGCAACGGAATGCTCAGTTGCCACGACAGCTCGCGCACGATGAATTCGGGCGAGCCGCGTCGCGCGCCGTCCATCGCGAAGAACGGCACCTGATGCACGGCGATCAGCCGGCAGATCGCCTCGCGCGTGTCGAACGGCACGCCCGCGTCCCACAAGGCGATGCGCGCATCGATGCTGCCCTTGCGCGAATGGCCGGGGTGGCCGATCGTGCCGGTCGCGGGATCGACCACGGTCGTGCCGTGCTTGGCCACGTCGTGCAGCAGCGCAGCCAGGAACACGATCTCCTGTTCCTCGCGCGAGGCGGCCTGATAGCCGGGCAGGGCGAGCAGCGCCTCCACCACCATCTTCGTGTGGGTCCACACGTCGCCTTCGCCGTGATGCTGCGGCGCCTGCGGCGTCGTCTTCGCGAATTCGAGCGCGGGAAACGCGGCCAGGCAGGCGTCGAAATCCGGCGCCTGACCGGGGGCGGGCACCAGCGCCCGCAGTCGTTCGTGGTTCATGTCGGCTCCTTGCGCCGCGCGAGCGCATCCCACGTGATCGCGAGCCGCGGCGCATACAGGTCGACGCCGGGCAGCAGCAGGTTGGGGATCCAGGGTTGTTCGGAATGGTGGCGCTGCGCGTCGAGAATGGCCTGCACGAAGTCGTGGCGCACCCATTTCAGGCGGCCCACCGTGCGATCGCCGTCCTCCACCTTGACGTACAGGCCTTCGGACAGATCCGAGCGATCGCATTGTCGCCACGCCATCGCCAGGTCGAGGCCCTCGCGCGCCACGGTCGCCTCGAATGCGTCGCGCCAGCGCGCGCTGCGCGCCAGCGACGGCTGCAGCCAGCGCGTCAGCTCGCGCAGGCGGGCCGGTGCCGTGCCTTCGTACAGCACCGGCACCGACATCACCGGGCCGTCGGCGAGCAGTTGCCGGCGGCGCGCCGTGGACAGGAACGCGCCGCTCGCGCGATCGAGCACGTCGAACTCGAGGAACAGATGGGGCAGCGCGTCGTAGAACACGCTGTGCTTCTTGCTCATGACTTCGCCGTACATCACGTAGCGATCCTCGAGGCGCGCGAGCAGCCAGCCGGCATGCGCGGCGGCCCACGCCTTGACGAGGCTGAACTGGCGCTCGCGGCCGCCGCCCACCAGGTAGTGGCCGCGCGACTGCAGCAGCAGCTCGCCGGCGGCGTTGAAGCTGATGCCGAGGTTGCCGCCGTCGAGTTTTTCCTCGACCACGACGAAGCGCCCGGTCAGGCTGCGATACGGCACCTGGTCATGGCCTTCGTCGCCGGCCTGCAGGCGCGAGCCTTCGAGATGCGGCGTGCGCGGGTAACGATACAGGTCGAGCGAATGCGCATACGCGCGGAAATCCAGCGTCATGGTCTTTCTCCGGAAAGCAGGGAAAAGGCCGACGACGCGGATGGCGGCGGGGATCAGGCGGATCGGTGCTCGAGTGCGCTCCCCGGTGCCGTGCCTGCGGAGCCGGTGCCGCGGCGCAATCCATGGCGTCGAGCGGATCGGACGAGCAGGCGACCGCGATACCCGGGAACGGGTAGTCGTCGGCGTCAGGCGATGTGACGGGAAGCTGCGGGCACTGGGTTCACCTTGGCGATGAAGGGTTGGGACAGGAAGGCTGCAAGGCTAAGGCAAGGCTTTCGGGCTTGTCAAGACGCGGATCGCCGAAGCGCTTCCGCGCGCCTCGCGCGCCGCCCGAGCAGCAGGGCCACCCAGCACAGCCCCGCGCTGGCCGCGCCCACCATGCCGCCGAAGGTGCCGGTCCACGGCAGGCCGAACGCGTGCGCGATCTGGTTGCCGAGCAGCGCGCCGGCGCCGATGCCGACGTTGTAGAGCCCCGAGAACAGCGACACGGCCAGGTCGGTCGCATCGGGCGCGAGTTCGAGCACCTGCGCCTGCATCGCCAGGCCGAACGAGATGATCAGCCCGCCCCACACGAGCACGAGCAGCGAGAAGGTGCCGATCGTCAGCGAGAACGGGAAGATCAGCAGCAGGCAGGTGGCCACGCCGGTGATCGCGATCAGCAGGAACTGCCTCGGGCGTTGCGGATAGAAGCGGTGGAAGCAGTAGGCGGCCGGAATCCCGGCCACGCCGAACAGCACCAGCAGATAGGTCACGCGCCCCTCGCTCGCCTGCATCACGCCGCGCGCGAACGGTTCGAGGTACGTGTACACGGCGAAGTGCGCGGTGACGGTCAGCACGGTCACGGCGTACAGCACCATCAGCATCGGCGTCTTCAGCAGCCCGGGCAGGCTCGCGAGCGAGCCGGCGCGCTCGCTCGGCAGGCGCGGCAGCGTGAGCCACAGCGCGGCCATCACCACGGCGGCCACGGCGGCGATCAGCTGGAAGGTGGTGCGCCAGCCGAGCGCCTCGCCGATCACGCGGCCGATCGGAATGCCGGCCACCATCGCGATCGAGGTGCCGATCGAGAGCAGCCCGAGCGCGCGGCTCTTGTCCTCGGGTCGCACGAGCCGCACCACCACCGGCACCGAGATCGACCAGAAGATCGCGTGCGCGAAGGCGATGCCGATCCGCCCGATCATCAGCACCGTGAAGTTCGGCGCGAGCCCCGTCACCACGTGGCTCACGATGAACAGCGCGAAGATGCGCATCAGCAGCGTGCGCCGCTCCACGTTGCGCACCAGCAGCGTGAGCGGCATCGAGGCGAGCGCCACCGTCCACGCATAGATGGTCAGCATCAGGCCCACGTCGGTGGGCCGCATGTCGAGGCTCTCGCCGATCGAGGTCAGCAGCCCCACGGGCGCGAACTCGGTGGTGTTGAACACCACCGCGGAGAAGGTCAGCGCCATCACGCCCCACCAGGGGCGCCTGAACCAGGAGAAATCGTTTGTCGGCGTCACGGACCGGCTTGCCTCGGCTTGCTTGCCGCCGGTGCGCGCGGCACCGGCGAATCGTTGAAAGGGGGCGCGCGGCCCGTCACCGGCCGAATGCGCGCAGGCGGCATTCTCTCATTCGTCTGACGATCCTTCAGTGTCGCGGCGCATCGTTGCGCACCTTCGGCGGCTCGCCGGCCGCTCATTTCCGCGCGAATTGCGCGCTGCGCGGCAGCGGGTAGTCGCGCGCGATGGTGTCCTCGAGAAAGCGCGTGACCGCCTTGATACGCGGCAGATACTGCAGCTCGCGATGCACGGTCATCCAGATCGTGCGCTTCACGCGCACCGCGTCGGCCAGCACCGGCACCAGCCCGAAGCGCTCGGGGCGCGAGAACGAGGGCAGCATCACGATGCCGGCGCCCGACACGGCCGCGAACAGCTGCGCGAGCATGCTCGACGACTGGAACGCGAGCCGCGGATGCTTCACCACCTCGTCGAGCCAGCGCACGGTGTCGAGCTGGATCAGGTCGTCCACGTAGGACACGAAGCCGTGCTCGCCGAGCGCGTCGAGCCCGGCCGGCGTGCCGTGCGCGGCCAGATAGGCCGGCGCCGCGTACAGGTGCAGCGCGAATTCGCCGATCGGCGCGACGTCGAGCGCCTTGCCGTCGGGCGGGAAGAAGCTCAGGAAGATGTCCGCCTCGCGCTGGTTCACGTGCATCTGCTGGGTGGTGGTGACCAGCTCGACCGAGATCTTCGGGTGGCTCGCCTTCAGCCGCCCGAACTCGCCGGCCAGGTACAGCGAGGCGATGCCCTCCATGGTGCCCACCCGCACGGCGCCCGACGGCTCGCGGTGGAAGCCGCCCAGCGCGTCGGCCAGCGCCACGGCGTCGGCCTCCATCGCCTCCACGTACTGCACGATCTCGCGGCCCTTGGCCGTGATGTGCAGGCCCTGATGATCGCGCTCGAACACGGGGAAGTTGATCGCCTCCTCGAGCCGCGCGATGTGACGGCTGATGGTGGAGTGATCGAGCTTCAGGCGCCGGGCCGCGCCGCCGAGCGTGCCGCAGCGCGCCACCTCGAGGAAGATGCGCAGGTCGTTCCAGGCCGGTTGCGTGGCGGACATCGGGGCTCCGGGTTGCGGAAATGCGGCGGCGGCGGGAAGGCGGATGAAAGGCATTCTCCCATTGCAAAAACCCCGGGCCAAGCCCGTGCCGAGGCGGCGTGGCGGGGCCGCATCACACCGGGCGAACGCGTGCGGGCACCGTCCTGGTGCGCATCACGCACGATCCGCGCTCATCGATGCATTGCAGATTTGCAAGGCTCGCTGCGAACTTTCGTGTTTTCAGCCGCCTTTCGGCCGACAACAATCGATTCCCTGTCCCAAGGAGGAATCGCGATGAACGCCGAACCCGCCACGCCCGTCGAGGCGATCTATCACACCCCGGAATTCCGGCGCCTGTCGAACGGCAGAAGGACCATGCGCATCGCGCTGATGGCCGTCGCGATGGCCTTCTTCTTTTCGCAGCCGCTGCTGTTCAGCGCGTTTCCGGCCGTGTTCCGCATGCCGCTGGCCGGCTCGATCAACGTCGGGCTCGCCTATCTGGTCGCGCAGTACGCGGTGGGCGGGCTGGTGGCGGTGCTGTACGCCGTGTGCCAGCGCCGCTTCGACCGCCGCGTGGCCGAGATCGTCGGCCGCAGCGGCCACGCGGCGCCGGCCGCCGCCGAATCGGCCCCGACCGCCGATGCGGCCAGCCTGCGGAGCGCCTGAGATGAAATCGACTCGATCGTTTGCCACGCTGGCGGCGCGCTGCCTGCCGCTCGGCGGGTTGCTCGCCGCCCAGGCGGCCATCGCGGCCACCCCGGCCGCCGGCCCGGCCACGCTGGTGAGGGAAGGCAGCCGCGCGATGACCTTCGCCGTGTTCGCCGCGCTGTTCCTGCTCACGCTCGGCATCACCTGGTTCGCGGCGCGCCGCAACGCCTCCGCGAAGGATTTCTACACGGCCGGCGGCGGCCTGCATCCGGGCCTGAACGGGCTGGCGATCGCCGGCGACTACCTGTCGGCGGCCGCCTTCCTGGGCGTGTCCGGCCTGATCGCGCTGTACGGGCTGGACGGCGTGAGCTACCTGGTGGGCTTCTTCGTGTCGTTCATCCCGGTGCTGATCCTGATCGCCGAGCCGTGCCGCAATCTCGGCCGCTACACGCTCGGGGACGTGCTGGCATTCCGCAACCGCTTCCGGCCCACCAAGGTGGCGGTGGCGCTGTCGAGCATCCTGGTGGCGCTGTTCTACATGGTGCCGCAGATCGTGGGCGGCGCCGTGATCGTGCGCGCCATGATCGGCATTCCGTACGAAGTCTCGGTGGTGGCGGTGGGCGTGCTGATGCTGACCTACGTGATGTTCGGCGGCATGCGCGCCACCACCAGCGTGCAGGTGCTGAAGGCCACGCTGCTGATCGGCTTCTGCCTGCTGCTCGTGGTGCTGTCGTGGGCGCCTTACGGCTTCGACGCGGACGCGTTCTTCCACGCCGTGATCACCAGCGACGCGATCCGCGAGCACGTGCTGAACACGCTGCTGAAGGGCAAGTCGTCGCTGAGCGTGGCCGACGCCGGCCGCCAGTTCATCGAGCCGGGCCTGTTCCTGAAGAGCCCGCTCGAGCAGATCTCGCTGGGCCTCGCGCTGGTGCTCGGCACCGCCGCCATGCCGCACATCCTGATGCGCTTCTTCACGGTGCGCAGCGCGCGCTGCGCGCGTTCGTCGGCGCTGGTGGCGATGCTCGCGATCGGCGCGTGCCATCTGCTGATCGTGGTGGTGGGCTTCTCGGCCGCGCTGAACGTGGGGCCGAAGGCGATCGTGGCGCTCGACAAGGGCGGCAACCTGGCCGCGCCGGTGCTCGCGCAGTACCTCGGCGGCGGCGCGGACAGCTTCGCCGGCAACTTCATGCTGGCCTTCGTGGCGGCCGTGTCGTTCGCCACCATCGTGGCGGTGGTGGCCGGGCTCACGCTGGCGGCGGCCTCGTCGCTGGCCCACGACGTGTACGTCGGCGCGATGAAGAACGGCCACGCCACCGAGCGCCAGCAGGTCAATGCGGCGCGGGTGGCGACGCTGCTGATGGCGGTGATCGCCGTGGTGGCCGGCATCGCCGCGAAGGGGCAGAACGTGGCGCAGCTGGTGGGACTCGGCTACGCGGTGGCCGCCTCGGCGAACCTGCCCGCGCTGGTGGGCACGCTGTACTGGCGGCGCTGCAACACCGCCGGCGTGGTGGCCGGCGTGATCGGCGGCACGCTGGTGTCGATCGGGCTGGTGCTGGTGTCGCCGAACATGACCTACCCGCTGGCCGAGCGCGAGGCCGCCGTGGCCACCGTCGCGCGCACCCGCGCCGAGCTGCAGCAGGCGCCGGCCGCGAACCGCGCGGCGCTCGAGGCCACGCTGGCCCGGGCACGCGCCACCATGGCCCGGATCCCCGAGCACGCCACCAGCATCGTGGGGCTGGAGAAACCGCTGTTCTCGATGCGCAATCCCGGCGTGGTGTCGATCCCGATCGGCTTCCTGCTGGTGATCGTGTTCTCGCTGCTGAGCCGCGGCGTGCTGTCCGAATCGCGCTGGATGGAGCTCGCGGTGCGGCGCGAGACCGGCATCGGCGCGGCGCAGGCCAGCCGGCACTGAACCCGCATCCCCTCCAATCCACCGAACCGAACTGCAAGAGGACGACATGGCATTGCCCACTACCCGGGTGGCCGCGGCGCACGCGGCATCCGTCTACCTGAACGCCGGCGCCAGCGTGGCCAAGGCGATCTCGATCATCGAGGAAGCGAGCCGCCACGGCGCCGAGCTGATCTCGTTCCCCGAATCCTTCATCCCCGGCTTTCCCGTGTGGGCCGCGCTGTGGGCGCCGATCCGCAATCACGACTGGTTCCGGCGCATGGCGGCCAACAGCATTCGCGTGGACGGCCCCGAGATGGCGCAGTTGCAGGCGGCGGCCAGGCGCTGCGGCGTGGTCGTGTCGATGGGCTTCAGCGAATCGACCGAGGCCAGCGTCGGCTGCATCTGGAATTCGATCGTGCTGATCGGCAGCGACGGCGCGATCCTGAACCACCATCGCAAGCTGGTGCCGACCTTCTACGAGAAGATGGTGTGGGCGTCGGGCGACGGCCACGGCCTGAAGGTCAGCGGCACCCCGATCGGCCGGATCGGCGCGCTGATCTGCGGCGAGAACACCAACCCGCTCGCGCGCTACGCGCTGGCCGCGCAGGGCGAGCAGATCCACATTTCCGCGTGGCCCGCGATCTGGCCCACGCGCCCGCCCGGCACGGGCCAGAACTTCGACAACGTGGCCGCCAACCGGATCCGCGCGGGCGGGCATTCGTTCGAGGCCAAGGCGTTCGGCATCCTGAACGCGGGCTTCATGGATCGCGGCATGATCGAGATGCTGCTCGAAGGCGGCGACGACGCCGCGCGCGAGGTGCTCGAGAAGACGCCGCGCGCGGCCACCCAGTTCCTGGACCCGACCGGCGCGGTGATCGGCGACACGCTGCAGAACGAGGAGGGCATCGCCTACGCGAGCTTCGACCTGGAGCAGTGCGTGGAGCCGAAGCAGTTCCACGACATCGTGGGCTACTACAACCGCTTCGACGTGTTCGAGGTGGCGGTCGACCGGCGACGACGGGTGCCGGCCAGGTTCCGGGATGCTGAGGCGCTGGATGCGGATGCCGATCCGGCCGGTGGGGCAATCAGCATGAACTACTGACAACACGCTGGCAGCAGGCGGTTCGTAGGATGGCGTTGTCGTCGCCGCATCACGCAGCCGACGCCAATTTCCCGCCATCGATACCGCAACGAGGAACGTGCGCCATGAATTTCGTGTCCACCCGCATCATCACCGACGACGTCAGCCGGCTCGTCGATTTCTACGAGGCGCTGGGCCTGAAGGCCACCTGGTTCACCGAGGAATTCGCCGAACTCGGCTCGCCCACCGGCGCGCTGGCGATCGGCAGCAAGCGCACGAGCGACCTGTTCGGCGCCGGCGCGGCCACGCCGGCCAGCAACCGCTCGCTGATCATCGAATTCCTCGTCGACGACGTGGACGCCGATTACGCGAAGCTGGAATCGCGCGTGAAGGACATCGTGCAGGCGCCTACCACGCAGCCTTGGGGCAATCGCTCGGTGCTGTTCCGCGACCCGGACGGCAATCTCGTGAACCTGTTCACGCCGGTGACGGACGAGGCGCGCAAGCGGTTCGGGAAGGGGTAAGACGGGATGTCGCTTCGGCGCATGCTGGTGCGTGCGCCGAACGTGCCTTGAATGGCCACGCGGTGTTTCGTTCTCCGCGTAGCCGTTTTCATTTTCCGCACCCGGATTTCGAGAAAATCCGGAACGCCTTGATGAGCAAGATATACACGGCAATCGTTGCGACAAGATCGAGGATGACCATCGACGATACGTACAGGAATTCGTAGTCACGCACGCCAAGTACGTCAGAGATATCAATCAATACTTGTTGCTGCTCAACCGTCATTGGCAATGGATAGGTGTGGACATATCTTATTGCCAAATAAAACAATCCAAAAAACAAGATGACTCGAAATATGCTACGGACAAGTTTCACCAATTGCGATCACCTCTATCCATCCGTAAGCATCGATTCCAGAATTTCCCGCTGGAATTGTCGACGTCCGCAAAAGTGCTTCGTGCAATCGTTTGAAATCAGCAAGACTCTTCAAAGTAATACATCCAAACGAAAGACCTGCGCCGCCAACCGGATGCAAGCGAAAATTTCCTCGCCTTACTCCGTTTACCCAGGTCCAATCATCAATTTTCCCATCATCTCGATAGAGTGCGAACCATTCTTTATGTCTGGATGGAGCTCCCCTCAAGGAATTCCACGCATCAATTAAGGACGCTTTCGTACGAGATGCCAGCCCTCCGCTTGGCCGCTCCACGATCCAATACTTTCCAGCAGGTAATGGACCTCTGTCTACTACGGCCGTACATCCGCCTCGATTGAGAAACATACCGTCACCCGAGAATGCCGGAAAGGAACCGACACCACAAATGGCAAGCATCAGGACTTTGGAGTTATCAACAACAAATCGCCCGTGCAGCGCCATTACCGTCACCTCTCATTCCAGTTATCTGAGAATTTGACATTTCCATCAGTGTAATGCCATGTTATCCGCTCATACATCAACCCCAGCGACTCAACGTGATTTATCTGCGCAATAGGAGAAATTTTTGTATTCGCCATGCCAGGTTTGATACTCGCCACCTTCACCCCCTCCAGCATCATGACGAAATAAACCTCCTCCTGTCCGGCATCGTTGATGCGATACCACTTCAGCTCCGCAGATTTGAGCGCCTGCCCTGTTGCCACTGCCTTGTACAGGTAAGGGCTCGAGGAATCGAACTCCTTTTCGATGTTCATCGGAGAATGGATTCTGGCGCCCGTTATGCTTCCGGTTTGGTAATCGACCGGGAGGCTGATTCCGTGGCCGAACCCGATGACCTCCTCGCTTCCTTCCCGACCTTGAATCGTGACCGATCCTCTGATGTCCGCACCACCGTCGTCTTTGAGCCACAAATATGCAGGTATCGGCATGCCGTTCACCTCCTTGGTTCGAGCAGCACTTCACTGGTTTTCGGAGTTGCGACAATCGCATATCCAGGTAAGGTTTCGGGTTGATTCGGGACAAGGTCGACATGACTCCGCGCACGCGTCTTTTTGTCCGATGAGCCGCCCGCCCACTGCGCAAAAACACTGCCCATCCGGGAAACCGATATCAGCACTTTCCCGAGTCGCGGATTAAGTCTGATCTTTACGGACCGATAACACGTTCGTACGCCGGGGCTGGGGACACACGATTCGCGTCGCGCGAATCGAGCCACGAACAAAGAACGGAGCCGCGCAACACCGGCGTTCGGGTTCCGTTCGCACGACTCGCTCAAACACATGCTCAACAACCTGTCGATCCGACATTGCGTGAACGCCATCGTCGGTCTGTTCTGTCTCGCGCTGATATCCGGTGCCGCGGTCGGCGTGCTCTCGCTGAATGCCGCCAACCACGACCTGAAGCAGATGTACACGGTCGACACGCCGGCCGTGGCCAACCTGGAAGGCAGCTCGGGCCAGCTGCTGCGGCTGCGGCTGTCGCTCGCCACCTACGACTCGCTGAGCAACATCGGCGACACCGACGGCGCGCAGGCCGCCTTCAAGCGCTCCGACCAGTACATCAAGCTGTCGAACGAGCGTTTCGATGCGTATCTCGCGCAGGCCGGCCAGGATCCGGATGCACGCGCGCTGATCGACGAGATGCAGGCCAAGCGCGACGCGTTCATCCATCAGGGCATCGAGCCGGCCATGGCCGCGCTGAAGGCCGGCGACAAGGCCACCTTCGGCGAGATTCAGGGCCACAGGCTCTCGCCGCTGTACTCGGCCTACGAAAAGGCCATGCTCGCGCTCGAAAAGCACCAGGTGGACATCGGCCAGGCGCGCTACGAAGGCGCGCAGCACCAGTTCACGATGGTGATCGCGGCGGTGGCGGTGGGCCTGGTGCTGGCGCTCGCGCTCGCGCTGTTCGTGCGGGTCTGGCTGGTGGGCGCGATCGTGCGGCCGGTGGATGCCGCCGTCGAGAGCTTCGGCCGGATCGCCAACGGCGACCTGACCGGCCAGGTGGCCGTGACCAGCGCCAACGAGATGGGCAAGCTCAGCGAGGCACTGCGCGACATGCAGGGCTCGCTCGCGACCACCGTGGGCACGGTGCGCAGCAGCACGGAATCGATCAACGTGGGCGTGGGCGAGATCGCGGCCGGCAACACCAACCTGTCGCAGCGCACCGAGGAGCAGGCCGCCTCGCTCGAGGAAACGGCGGCCAGCATCGAGCAGTTGACGTCCACGGTCAAGCAGACCGCCGACAACGTGCGCGAGGCCAGCTCGCTGGCCGAGGGCGCGTCGGGCCTCGCCGCCGAGGGCGGCAAGCTGGCGCGCGACGTGGTGGGCACGATGCACGGCATCGTGGACGATTCGCGCCGGATCGGCGACATCGTGGGCGTGATCGAGGGCATCGCGTTCCAGACCAACATCCTCGCGCTCAACGCGGCGGTGGAAGCGGCGCGGGCCGGCGAGCAGGGGCGCGGCTTCGCGGTGGTGGCGAGCGAGGTGCGTTCGCTCGCCCAGCGCAGCGCGGCGGCCGCCAAGGAGATCAAGGGCGTGATCGAGGAATCGACGCAGCGCGTGCAGACCGGCGCGGAGCTCGTGGAGCGCTCGGGCACCACGATGAACGACATCGTCGCGGCGATCGGCCGGGTCAGCGGCATCATGAACGACATCGCGGTGGCCTCGCACGAGCAGAGCGACGGCATCGACCAGATCAACATCGCCGTGTCGCAGATGGATCAGGTCACGCAGCAGAACGCCGCGCTGGTGGAGCAGGCCGCGGCGGCGGCCGCGTCGCTCGTCGATCAGGCGCAGCGGCTCGGCGACGCCGTGGCGGTGTTCCGCGTCGACGTGAACGCGCGGCGGGCAGGGCACGGGTACTGACCGGGCGGATTCAAGTTTCGACGTGGAATGCCGTCACCATGGACAGGTGGTCGGCACTTCCGATCGCCGCCTTCGGCGCCTCGCGCGCCATTCGAGGAGCCTGCCATGACCGACCGTCGCGTATCGTCGAATCCCCGTGCCCTGTCCGCCGCGCCGGACGCCATGCGCCAGTATCGCTTCGCGCTCGGCGCGCTCGTGCTGGCCGTCGTGGCCGTCGCGAGCCCCCATGCGCACGCGCAGGACGGCGGCATCCGCTTCAGCGGCATGATCGTGGAGCCGCCGTGCCGGTTCGCCGTCGATCATCGCCAGATGCAGGTGCGCCCGCGCTGCGAGCGGCCCGTGGCCGGCCGCATGCGCTTCGTGGACGTGTCCACCGGGCGTAGCCTCGAGAGCGTGCCGTTCGACAAGGCGACGCGCGCGATCGCGGCACCGGCGGCACCGGGCGCCGCGAAGGAAATCGTGGCGACGGTCACCTATCTGTAGTGCGGCCGGCAGCGCTCATTGCGGGCCGGCTTCGGGTGCAGCGACCCGCGCACCCGTGACCGGGTGGCGGGCCAGCGATGCCGCCGCCTGTCAGGCCGTCGCCGCGCCGTCGCGCGAGGCGGGTACGCCGAGCGCCTGGCGGATCTCCATGAAATGCCCGTCGAGCACGCGCACGCCGTGCCTCGTCGCGGCCTGCCGCTCGAGTTGGGGACGCACGCGTTGGGGACGCACGCCGGCGGCGACGTCGAGATGCCGGGCCTGAAACGCCTCGACGATGGGCGGCGACAGCGGCAGGCGCACCACCGTGGCCTGCCGCGGCTCACGGCCACCGTCACGCCCGGCCGGTCCACCTGATCGTTGGCCGTGATCGGCGAATCCTTGCGCACCGGATAGGCGCCCTCGATCGTCACGTACGGCGCGGTGAAGCGGATCGCATCGGCGCGGCCATCGGCCAGATTGGCGACCGAGTCGGCTGCCCGGTGCCCGGATCGAGCGTCGCCAGCACAGGGTTGCCGACGTTGATCGAGGCCCGCAGCACGCCCGTGGGCGCCAGCGCGTGGAGGGCGGCTGCGTCGGCGGTCGATGGCTCGGGATGGGTCGCGCAAGCGGCCAGGACGACGCAGATCGACGTCCACGCGGGCATCGCCCGGGCACGGCCGATCGAGCGCGGGCCCCTCATTGCGCCGGCACCTGCGCCAGCCCCTTCAGCAGCACCGCGTGAAACGCGTCCGGATCCTGCATCTGCGGCGCGTGGCCCGCGTCGGGAAACTCCACGAGACGCGCCTGCGGGATCGCGGCGGCCGCCTGCTTCGCGAGCACCGGATAGTTGCCGAGCGTCGGGCGGATCGCGGGCGGTGCGTATTCCTTGCCGATCGCCGTGTTGTCCTTGTCGCCGACGATCAGCAGCGTGGGCGTCTTCAACTGCGGGAGCGCGTACACCACCGGCTGGGTCAGGATCATGTCGTAGAGCAGCGCCGAATTCCAGGCCACGCGCGCGCGGTCCGGGCCGCGGTACATGCCGGCCAGCATCTGCACCGACGGCTCGTAGGCCTCGCGCCACTGCCCGGCGAAATAGGTGTTGCGCTCGTAGTTGCGGATCCGGTCGGCACTGGTGTGCAGCTCGCGCTCGTACCACTGATCGACCGATATCGGCGGCACACCTTTGGCACGCCAGTCCTCGAGGCCGATCGGATCGACCAGCACGAGTTGCTGCGTCGAGCCGGGGTAGGTCAGCGCGTAGCGGATCGCCAGCATGCCGCCCGTGGAATGGCCGATCAGCGTGGCCTGGCCGATGCCGAGCGAGGCGAGCAGCGCGTTCGTGTTCAGCGCCAGTTGCTGGAACGTGAACTGGTAGTGCGCGGGCTTGCTCGACTTGCAGAAGCCGATCTGGTCCGGCGCGATCACGCGATAGCCGGCCTGGCTGAGCACCTTGATCGTCGGGCCCCAGGTGGCCGCGCAGTAGTTCTTGCCGTGCAGCAGCACCGCGGTGCGCCCGTTGGCGCGGCCCGGGGCGGGCTGCACGTCCATGTAGGCCATGTGCAGGTCCTGCTGCTGGGAGCGGAAGCGGAAGTAGGAAACCGGGTAGGGGTAGTCGTAGCCCTCGAGTTCGGCGCCATAGACGGGGCCGTCGGGCGCCGGCGCGGCGGCCTGGGCCGGCTTGGCCGAGGCGCTGTCCGGCTGGGCGCCGGCGCAGGCCTGCAGGGCGAGGCCCGTCGACAGCAGCAGGGCGGCGAGCGCCGTGGAGCGCGACGAGGCATTGAAACGGTGAAATGGCGTCATTGGAAATCCGGAAGCGGGCGGGACACGGACCTGCAGCATGCACGGGAATCCGAATTCTTGCCGTGCGGCCGCGCCTTGCGCCAGACGTCCGAAGGTGAAATGAGTTTCAAGCCACGGTGAAGAATCGCGACGATCCTGCATCAAGGTGCTGTACGCGTGCGAATCGGGAAGTCGTGGCTGGGGCTTCGCCTCGCCCCACAGCGATTACGACGTGCGCTTCCTTTACGTGCACGAGCCCGAATGGTATCTGCGCGTCGAACCGCAGCGTGATCTGATCGAAAAACCGATCGACGACGAACTCGACGTGAGCGGCGGGGAAATCCGCAAGGCGCTGCAACTGCTGCGCGAGATGCTCGTTCGGCGTGCCCGAACCGGCTTCGTGCCAGGCCGCGATCGCGTGTGCCCGATCGCGGTGATGCCCATCTGCGCGGCCGAGCGGGTGCTGGCGCTGGCCGAGGGGCCGGTCGAGATGGCGCTCGATACCGCGCCGGTGAACGTGTCGCCCGACGGGGTGGGCGCGCTGCCCGAGCTGGCACGCGCGGCAGGTGGCGAGCCGCGCCGGGTGCTGACCATCGTGGATTTCGCCGGGGCCGCGAAACTCGGCGGGCGCACCTCGTTCGACGATAACGCCGGCGCCTCGCTCGACGACACCGGCATGCCGAAGCTCGATGCCGAGGCGGCGGAAAAGCTCACCGGCGAGCTGCGTTACGCGGTACTCGGCGAATTCGCCGAGCTCGCGGCGCGCGGGCAGTTCTCGATTCCGATCGCGCGCACGCTGCCGCTCCCGGCCTGGCGCGAGGCGCTGGCGCTGAGCCTGAGCGGGCAGGCGCGCGGCAAGCTGGTGCTGCTGCCGGGCGCGGCGGCCTGAGATGGCGCGTGCATCCGGGCACGGCGGCTATGGCTTGTCCCGGCCCGTGATGCGCGCGTTTTTCCATTGCGGCTCGCTGGCCGACAACGGCTGGCTGGCTTCCTGCGCGCTGAGCGTGGTGCGCTGGCGCGAGTCCGGCAACGGGCCCTTGGACGGCACGTCCTTCGCACGGTTGTAGTCCTTCGTCAGGATGAAGGTGTTCGGCGGCTCGTTGGCTTCGGGCGGCGCCGACACGAGGACGCGGCCGTCGCCGGCCTTCTTCGGCAGATCCATCGGGCCGAGCTGATAAGGCGGCCGCGCGTCGACCGGCGCGAGGAACTGCGCCTTCGTCGGGTAATTGCCCGGCGGCAACTGCGAGCTGCCCGGGTTGGGCCAGTTCGTCGTGCCCACCACCGTGGCGTGGCTGGCAAAGCCGCGTTGCTCGGACAGATGCGGGACGTCGTGCGTCGCGCCCAGCGCCGATGTCGGTTTGAAGTAGCGCTTGTCCTCGCTCGTCGGATCGGTGCTCCAGAAGCGCTGCCCGCTCGTGGTGTTGGTGCGCACGCCGGTGACGGTCGGCACGATGGTTTCCCCGCTGACGGCCTGATGCCAAGACTTCGAGGTGCGCGACAGGCGCATCGCCTCCAGCGGGTCCAGGAACGAAAACAGGCTCGCTCGTGCGCCCGACAGTTTGGGCTCGAGCAGGCGCGACAGCGAATTGTCGGCGCTCGACTGCCGCAGCTTCTGTTGCGGGCTTTCCGCTTCCGGCTTCGTGAAGGATGCCGAACGAGATCGTTTCGGCGTGCCGCCTCCGCCACCTGTGCTGCTCATGATTGCCTCGCGATGGAGTGAAGGACGATGCCGCGGCTGCGACGCGTGACGAGCGTGCAAAAAGCATGCCGATGCGGCAGCGCGTTCGGGCGTGGATCCGCGGGAGCAGGGTGGGTGACGGCGCGCCCAGGTTGAGGCGGAAATCCACCCAGTTGACGGCAGAAGCGATGCCGATGAAACTAGAAAGATGAATATGGCGAGCTGGGCGGTTATGCTGTCGGTTGCGCGCGCATCGACCTGCATCGCATGCGCGGTTCTGGACATCACGCCCGGGCTTCAGAGGAGCGAATCACAATGCCACACGATCAGGACGCGCCGCACGGCACGACGCCGGGCCCCCGAGCTTCCACGCAGGGCGCGAGCACGCCCGGGCCCGGGCCGAACCACGGGCCATTCGGCAGCCTGACCTCGAATCCGGTGTTCCAGCGCTACGCCAGTGCGCTGAACCGCAGCATCGAAACCGGGCGGAGCATGGCGAACACACAGGCACGCGCGCTGTCGCAGCACGTGGACGAGGGCGTGCAACAGGCCAGCTCGCATGCGATCAACGTTGGCCGCGACCGCATGAAGCTCGACCATTCGCAGGATTACTGGCCGCAAGTCAAGCTGCCGAAGATGGCGTTCAATTTGGCCGTGGACGTGGTGGCCGACAATTCGCAACGCATTGCGAAGGGCGCAACGGGCTTTGCCGACGGTGTCGCGGGCAAGATGCTGGAGGGCACGCTGGATCGCGTCAATCCGATGCATCTGGCCACGGCTGCCATGCATCCGCATCTGGCCAAGCGCTACGTGGCTCAGCAGCTGCAGTGGATGCAGACGCCGTTCGACTTCTCCCGGGATCCGCTCGGATTCGCGTCCACCAAGTGGGATCAGGCCAAGAACAGCCTGCGCAACGCGCACGATCATTACGCCTCGCTGGAAGGCGGCTTCGGCGACAAGCTCGCCCACGGCGGCCGCGCGCTCGTGGACCTGACTCAGGAAAAGCTCGCGCCGATGATCGGCATGGGGATGGGCACGATGGCGCTCTTCGCGATGCCGAAACAGCGGAAGAACACGCAGATGGCGATGGACCGCATGTTTCCGAAAGACCGATTCTACGGCCGAACCGCGCGCAAGACGGTGCCGCGCTTCCTGTTCAGCAAGCCTATCGCTCGCGTGGTCGGCAATCCGAAGCTCTCCGCGGGGCTGGCGACGTTCAGTTTCCTGACCAACATGGGCATGAACATCTCGGCCAGCCAGGAGCTGAGCCAGTCGAATCGGACGCAGCACGGCCGGCTGGTGGAGAACAACCGCGAACTTGTCGGATCGGCGGGCCACCTCGATCTGGCGAAGTCGATCAAGGCGACTCGCAAGTCTTGATGGAGCGAAAATGGCCGGCCCGTCGTCCAGCAAGGTATCGGCGCCGCTGACACGCGGCCTGATAGCGCTGCACGAGGTGCTCAACCTGTCTCACGCTCAACGCGAGCCGATCTGCCGCCTGACCTGGCTTCAGACGCCGCTCGCAAACGAGCCTGTACCACCTTTAACCGGTCCAGCTCGGTCATCGACATGGTGATCGTCCCGGATGCGTTCATGGCCGGCGCTCCTCGAGGATGGCTGGCCACCAGACTGAACCCGCAAACACGACATTTCCATTTAGCGAAAACACGACATTTGAACTTGGGACCAATACCCAAAACTGCGTTAATCATGATTATGTCAAATAACGAAAACGCTTGGAACGCAGCAGGCAGATCCCCCAACCGCATCCCCCACACTCAGAACGTATCGTCCGGATGCCCGAGCACGCGCTCGCCGATCGCACGACACGCCGCCAGCAACGGCGCCACATACGCATCGATCGGCGTCTCGCTGATGCGGAACAGCGGCACGCTGACCGACACGGCCGCGAACGGCCGGCCGTCCGGCCCGACGATCGGCGCGCCGAAACAGAAGATCTGCAACTCGTTTTCCTCGCGATCCTCGGCATAGCCGCGCACGGCCACCTCGGCGATCTCGCGGTCGAGCGTCGCGCGGTCGGTCACGGTGTGATCGGTCCAGCGCTGCAGCTTGATCTTCGACAGCAGCGCATTGCGCTCGGCCGCCGGCAGCCGCGAGATGTAGGCCTTGCCCACCGAGCTCGAATACAGCGTCACGCGCGTGCCGATGCGCGAAGCCATGCGCACGGCCTGCGGGCTTTCGAGCTTCTCGATGTACACCATGCCGGTCTCGCTCGGCACCGCGAGGTGAACCGTCTCCCGCGTCGCGTCGCGCAGCGCGCGCAACGGATCGGCGGCGGCACCGCGCAGGTCGGAGCGCCCCCAGTAGCGGCTCGCCAGATTCACGAGCCGCGCGCCGAGTTCGAGCGCGCCCGTCACCGGGTGCTCGACGAGCAGCCCCTCGGCCATCAGCGCGCCCACGATCCGGTACACGGTCGGGCGCGGATAGCCGCTCGCGCGCGCGAGCTGCGCGATCGACTGCGGCATTTCCGCGTCGGCCACGAGTTGCAGCACGGACATGAACTTCGAGAAGGCGGCGGTACCGGTAGGCTTCGCGCCATCGTCGGACGACGGCTCGGCCCCCTCGTCGAGGCGGCGTTCGGCGGGAACAGCGGGAGATCTGGACATGAACGGATTGGGAACGACACGATGTCGGCCGATTATAGCGGCAGGCGCGAGCAGCGCCGACCCGCGGCCCTGCCCGCCCCGCCCTGCGTGATCGGCCCGCCGCGGGCCCGGGTCATCGGATCCGTCAGACCGTCAGATAGCCGCCGTCCACCGGCACGACGGCGCCGGTCATGAAGGCGGCGGCCGGCGTGGCCAGGAACACGGCCACGTCGGCCACCTCGGCCGGCGTGCCCCAGCGCTTCATCGGCGTGCGCTCGAGGATCGGGCCCGAGCGCGCCGGATCGTCCTGCAGCGCCTGCGTGAGCGGCGTGGCGATCCAGCCCGGCGCGATCGCGTTGACGCGAATCCCGTCGGCGGCATAGGCGATCGCGAGCGACTTGGTGAGCTGGGCGACGCCGCC
This sequence comes from Burkholderia sp., assembly GCA_030151225.1. Taxonomy (GTDB): domain Bacteria; phylum Pseudomonadota; class Gammaproteobacteria; order Burkholderiales; family Burkholderiaceae; genus Burkholderia. Next base: position 70,720 of record JASLEG010000068.1, read on the forward strand.
CTTGCTCGCGCTGTAGCCCGGCACCAGCCCGCCGCCGAAGAAGCTCAGCATCGACGCGGTATTGACGATCGTGCCGCCCGACTTCGCGAGCAGCGGCCGCGCGGCGGCGCACACGCGCATCGTGCCGTTCAGGTTGATGTCGATCACCTGCGCGAACACCTCGGGCTCCAGTTCGGCCTGGCGGCGGATCACGCCGGCGCAGTTCACCACGATGTCGAGTGACGGCAGCGCGTCCACCACCTTTGAAACGCTCGCCGCATCGGTCACGTCGAGCGCGACGGTGCTCACGCCGGGCGGCGGCTCGGGCGTGCCCGCGGGCGCCGGCAGCCCGGCGGCGGTCACCTCGGCGCCGAGCTCGGCCAGCCGCGCCGCGATCGCCGCGCCGATGCCGGTGGTGCCGCCCGTCACGAGCGCGCGCTTGCCCGCCAGCAGATTGGCCTGATAAGTCATGATCAAGACTCCTGAGGATGAGGGACCGCGCGATCAGCGCACGAACTGGTCGACGTAATCGGCACCGAGCCCCACCGCCTCGTAATGCTTGCGGCACATGTCGAGCTTCGTGAACACGTCCTCGAAGCCCATGTGCTTGCCCCACGGATCCACGTAGTACATCACGCCGTTGACCTGGAACATCGTGATCATTTCCTCCACGTCGTCGGGCACCACCAGCGTGTGCGTCTCGCCCGGCGGTTCGAACACGTAGCTGCCCTCGGTCGCGATCCAGTCGTGCTCGAGGTATTGCCAACGGCCTTTCAGCACCAGGCCGTGCACGCCCTGCGGATGGCGGTGGCGCGACAGCACGCCGGATTTGCGCACGCGCAGCAGGTTCATCCAGTAACCTTGCGACACGTTCAGGCACAGCGGCCGGAACCACACGTTCTCGGCCTGCGGCACCCACACGCGCTCGTCGGTCGGAATCGCGTTCGGCACCACGATGTCGGCCAGCGCCTCGGGCGGATTCGGGTATTGATACGGCATCCGCGCCAGCACGGCGGGATCGGTCGGGCGTTGTTCGCTCATGATCGCTTCCTTTTGTCCATATTGTGGATTAAATGTCCTTCTTATGGACAGAATTGTTGGACCTCGATCGAGATGATGTCAAGGCTGAAAATCGGCCCGGCGGCGGCCGCACCACGTTCCCGGTGGCGCGACGCGAGCACGCGTCACGCCTGAAATCAGGCGGCAATCGATTGAATAAAAACGACTTCCTTGAAATTTCCGAAAAAGGACATCGCCCTGACGCACACGTTTCGTGCCCGTCCTATGGATTTCCCCAGTTTGACTCGGGTTCGTCGCTATCCAGATAATTGTCCATAATTCGATTCAGTAATCCATATTGTGGACAAAAACGATCCCGCTACGATCGACCTTCCCCGCGCCGCGCGCTCTGCCGCCTCCGCCGCGTACGACTTCACGGGCCGCGTGGCCGTGGTCACCGGCGCGACCGGCGGCATCGGCCGCGCGATCCTCGAGCGCTTCGCCGAAGCCGGTGCCACGGCGGTAAACTGGGATCTCGCGCCCGGCCCGGCCGACGCGACGCGCGCCGCGAGCCAGTGCCGCGTGGACATCGCCGGTCCGGCCACCATCGAGCGCGCGCTGGCCGACACGCTCGCGCGCCACGGCCGCATCGACTTCCTGGTCAACAATGCCGGCTACGCGGGTCCGACCGGCCCGCTCGACGATTACGACCCGGACGAATGGCAGCGCATCGTGCAGATCAATCTGGTCGGCACGTATCACGCGTGCCGGCTGGTGGTGCCGGCGATGCGCCGCGCGGGCACCGGGCGCATCGTCAACATCGCGTCGCTGGCCGGCAAGGAAGGCACGCCGAACGCGTCCGCGTACAGCGCGGCGAAGGCCGGCGTGATCGCCATGACGAAGTCGCTCGGCAAGGAGCTCGCCACGAGCGGCGTGCTCGTGAACGGCATCGCGCCGGCCGCGGTGGAGACGCCGCTGCTCGCGCAGATGTCGCCGTCGCACGTGCAGACGATGATCGACAAGAGCCCGATGCAGCGGCTCGGCACCGTGGACGAAGTCGCGCAGCTCGCGCTGTGGCTGAGCTCGGATTCGTGCACGTTCAGCACCGGCGCGATCTTCGACCTGTCGGGCGGGCGCGCCACCTACTGACGCAACCGCCCCGCTCGCCTCGTGCCACCGACCCCATGACAACCCGATCCCGGCCCGACCGGATTCCCCCGCTGGAGACTCACCCATGCTTCAGAAATCGAAGCGCCTGAAACGCACGCAGATCATCGCGGTGCTCTTTCTCACGATCGCAGGCGTCGTCAACTACCTCGACCGCACCACGCTGTCGATCGCCAATCACTCGGTCAGCGAGGAGCTGCACCTGTCGGGCGCGCAGATCGGCCTGCTGCTGTCGGCGTTCTCGCTCGCCTACGCGTTCGCGCAGTTGCCGGTGGGCGCGATGCTCGATCGCTTCGGCTCGCGCGTGATGCTCGGCCTCGGCATGTTGGTGTGGTCGGTCGCGCAGATGGCGGGCGGCTTCATCCAGTCGCTGAACCACTTCCTGTTCGCGCGCACGGTGCTCGGCATCGCCGAGGCGCCGCTGTTCCCGGCCGGCGCGAAGGTGGTGAACGAATGGTTCGCGATGCATGAACGCGGCGGCCCCACCGGCACCTTCATCGCGTCCTCCACGATCGCGCCGATGATCGCGCCGCCGCTGCTGACGGTGCTCATGCTGTCGTTCGGCTGGCGCACGATGTTCGTGATCATGGGCGTGCTCGGCGTGATGGTGTCGGTGGGCTGGTACCTCGTCTATCGCAACCGCTCGGAAGTGGAACTGAGCGCCGAGGAAACCGCCTATCTGGACCAGAACGCCAACACCGAGACGCGCCCGAAGGGCCTGAGCTTCGCCGAGTGGGCCGCGCTCTTCAGGCTGCGCAACACCTGGGGCATGATCTTCGGCTTCATGGGCGTGATCTACATGGTGTGGCTGTACCTGACCTGGCTGCCCGGCTATCTCGAGCACGAGCGGCACCTGAGCATCGCGAAGACGGGCTGGCTCGTGTCGATCCCCTACATCTTCGGCACGCTCGGCATGGGCGGCAGCGGCCATATCGCCGACTACCTGCTCAAGCGCGGCATGGCGCCGATCCGCAGCCGCAAGTGGCCGGTGTGCATCGGCCTGGTGGGCGCGGCCGCGTTCACGGTACCGGCCGCGTACACGCCGAGCACCACGATGGCGATCGTCTACGTGTCGCTGGCGATGTTCTTCGTGAACCTGTCGAGCGGCAGCGCGTGGGCGCTCGTGACGGTGGCCGCGCCGCGCCATCTGGTGGCCTCGCTCGGCAGCATGCAGAACTTCGGCGGCTATTTCGGCGGCTCGTTCGCGCCGGTCATCACCGGCATCGTGGTGGACCGCACGCATTCGTTCGTCGATGCGCTGCTGATCAGCGCGGCCGTGGCGTTCGCGGCGGCGCTCGTCTACCTGTTCGTGGTCAGGGAAGTTGCGCCGGCAACGAATTCGGCATCGATCGACACGAAGACGACCTGAGCCGGCCCCGGCACGTGCCGCTTCGCACCGGACGACGCCGCTTCGCATGCGCATTGTGTTTGCAGCACGGCGAGATTACCGTTCCGTGACAAAGGTCCGGCGTGTGCCTGCGCCGTGCAATCTCGGGACTACAACATGCTGAGCAACGTCAATTCGGGGAATCGGATCGGGCAACCGTCCGCCACCGACACCAGCAGCACACCGGCCGAACAGCCGGCACCGTCCACCGGCGAGGCGCGCCAGTCGTCGACGAACCACGCACTCTCGGGGTTGACGCCCGCCAACGAGCGTAGCAGCGCACCGCAGATCACGGCACGATCGGGCGGCGACACGGCCGGCGGCTCGAGCACCGCGACCACAAGCCCGCCGCCGATCCCGGCGCGTTCGCCGCTGCGGCCGCCGCCCCCGCCGCGCGCCAGCACGAGCGGGACGAGTGGCACGAGCACCAGCAGCACGCCGTCGATGCCCACCCGCCCGCAGCCGGCCCACACCACCGCGCACTCGCCGCTGGCACCGCCGCCGCGCAACCCCGCGCGCCTGCTCGCCAATCGCCCGCCGCCGCGCAGTCCGCGTCGCCTGCACGCCTCGGGCTCGCAGCATCGCGACGGCACCGCTGCGCTCCACGGCTCGCACGACGGCAACGACATCGAACTCGACGCCCTGCCGCCGCCGCTCCAGATCCCGCACCCGCTGCAGCTCGCGGAAACCAGCACGCCGCCCACGCCGCCACTCGGCCAGCAGTCGCACGAGCAGCTCGCCAGCATGGCGCTGACGGGCCGCATGATGGTGATGCCGACGATCCAGGAGCAGGACGAGCGGATCGCCGACACACAGCTGCAGATCGCGCAGATCGACGTGCCGCCGCCGAGCGACGCGGAAATGCAGGCCGTGGGCGAGCTCGTGGATCAGCTCCCCACGCCGGACCTGCACGACCCGCAGCAGCGCGCGATGCACGAGGCCGTCACGCAGTTCCTCACCGATCTCGTGAGCCGCATCGCGCATCAGCAGATCGGCGGCGTGAGCCTGTCCGACGTGGCGAGCAACAACTTCGACAACACCTATGCGAAGGGCCTCGCCTCGATCGCGAACTCGGTGGTGGCGCGCGCGGCATCGGTGTACGTACCGACGCTGGGCCGCCAGCTCGCCGGCCAGCGCTTCGCCGAGGGCATGAACCACCAGAACTGGTCGAACGAGGCGCGCACCGCGTTCGGCACGGCCGTCACCTTCGTGCCGATCGCGCTGCTGCTGGCCGGTGCCGCGCGCGATGCGAAGAACGGCGTGGCCACCAACACCAGCCAGATCTCGCGCTACGCGCTGGCCGCGATCGGCGGCACCATGATGATCGCGGGCCTCGGCACCGGCGCGATGGCCGGCGCGGCCGCGAGCCTCGGCGCCTACGTGCTGTACTGCGCGATGCGCGACAGCGTGCAGACGGTGGTCAAGCTCGGCGCGAAGGAACCGAAGCAGCCCGCGCCGATCCAGTCCTTCGCGACCGGCAGCGCGTATTCGGTGGATCAGATGGCGACCGGCAGCGGCATGTCCTACACGGCCACGCCGTCGGGCGCGGGCGCGGCCGGCGAGCCGCTGCAGAGCGGCCACGGCGCGGAGCGCGCCGGCTACAACATGGGCGGCGAGGTGATGGACGACATGGTGTCGGCCGCCATCACGCAGCGCGGCATGCCGCAGCTCACGCTCGGCGCCCAGATCCCGAGCATGAAGGATCTGGCCGACACGGTGACGGGCGCGTTCCCGGGCCGGGCCACGCTGTTTACGGCCAGCACGCTGCTCTCGCAGATGGTGGCCGAGCACATGACGAGCGCGAGCCCGTCGACGCAGACCAACATCAACAACCTCAGCGTGGCGCTGATGCTGGGCCTGCTGCTGTACACGCCGTTCGCGCAGATGGGCAACACCAAGGCGGCCACGCCCGCCGAGCCGCGCATCGCCGAGGTACCCGACGATCCGACCGCGCGCGTCTGAGCGCGGCGATCAGGCGGCGGCCTCGGCCGCTTCCTGCACGACCGCGTCGGCCGTCCGCGCCACCTGCCGCGACGGCCGCGCGGCCAGCAACTGCCGCGTGTAGTCGGCCGCGGGCGCGTCGAGCACCGCCCTCGCCTCGCCCGCCTCCACCACGCGGCCGTCCTTCATCACGAGCACGCGATCGCTGACGTGGCGGATCACGTCCAGATCGTGCGAGATGAACACGAGTGCCACGCCGAGCGCGGCCTGCAGTTCGGCCAGCAGGTCGAGCACCTGGGCCTGCACGTAGACGTCGAGCGCGGACACCGGCTCGTCGCAGACGATCAGCGCCGGCTCGGCCGCCACCGCGCGCGCGATGGCGATGCGCTGGCGCTGCCCGCCCGACAGCGAGATCGGCCGACGCGCCAGATACGAGGCATCCAGCCCCACGCGCTCGAGCAGCGCCACCGCGCGTGCGGCGCGCTCGGGGCCGTCGAGCCCCGCCGAATGAAAGCCGTCGTCGAGCAGCTCGCGCACGCTGTGACGCGGATCGAAGGCGCCGAGCGGATCCTGCGGGATGTAGCGCAGCTTCGGCCGCAACGCGCGGCGGTCGCGCTCGCTGGCGCCGGCACCGTTCCACGGCTGCCCGAGGAAGCTGACCTCGCCCGTCGTCGACGCGAGCAGGCCCAGCACGATGTTGGCCGCGGTACTCTTGCCCGAACCCGATTCGCCGACGATGCCGAGCACCTCGCCGCGCCGCACCGAGAAGGACACGTCGTCGAGCGCCACGAACGGCGCCGCGCCGCGCGAGGTCCAGACCTTGCCGATGCCGCTCGCGCGCAGTACTTCGTCGCCCGACGGCGCGGCGCGCGCCGGCAGCGGCTCGCGCACGATCGGCGCAGCGCCGGCGCTTGCCGTTGCCCGCGTCTCGTCGTAGCGTGCCGTGGCCAGCCGGTGCCCGCGCGACGCGCCGTCCGGCTGCGCGGCCAGCAACTGCCGCGTGTAGCGATGCGCGGGCCGCTCGAGCACGCTGCGGGTGGGCCCGCTGTCCACCACCTCGCCGCGATGCATGACGATCACGCGATCGGCGATGCCGGCCACCACGCCCAGGTCGTGACTGATCAGCAGCAGCCCGACGCCCGCGCGCAGCCGCTCGGCCAGCACCGCGAGCACCTGGGCCTGCACGGTCACGTCGAGCGCCGTGGTGGGCTCGTCGGCGATCAGCAGCGGCGGCGCGGCCGCGATCGCCGAGGCGATCAGCGCGCGCTGGCGCAGGCCGCCCGACAATTCGTGCGCGTACTGCGCCGCGCGCCGCTGCGGGTCGGGAATGCCGGCCTCGGCCATCGCCGCGCGCACCCGCTCGTGGCGTGCCGCGCGCGAGCGCAGGCCGCCGTGCAGCGCCACCGATTCGCCGATCTCGGCGCCCACCGTGCGCAGCGGGTCGAGCGACACCAGCGCGTCCTGCATCACCAGCCCGGCGAACGCGCCGCGCACCGCGCGCCAGTCGCGCTCGCGCCAGCCGAGCGCGGGCCGCCCGTCGATCTCGAAGCGCTCGGCCGCGATCCGTGCGCCGGCACCGGCCAGCCCGATCAGGCTGCGCGCGGTCAGACTCTTGCCCGAACCCGATTCGCCGACCAGCGCCACGCATTCGCCGGCGCGGATCGACAGATCCACGCCCCGCACCAGCGGCGTGCCCGCCGCCTGCCCGAAGCCGATCGACAGCCCGCGCACGTCCACCAGCGCGCGCCCCGGCACGGCCGCGTCCCTCCCGTCACGCGTGCTCATCGTGCCCGCCCTCCATGCCGGCGCGCCAGCGCCTTGCCGATCACCGTGAAGGCCATCACCGTCAGCGTGATGGCCGCGCCCGGAAACACGCTCGGCCACCACGCCACGCGCAGCACGTCGCGCCCCTCGGCCAGCATCACGCCCCATTCGGGCGTGGGCGGTTGCGGGCCGAGGCCGAGGAAGCTGAGTCCCGACACGGCCAGGATCGCGCTGCCGATGTCGATGGTGGCGATCACCGGAATCGCGGCCAGCACGTTCGGCAGCACGTGGCGGAAGAACACCCGCGTGCGCGAATAGCCGTAGAGGCAGGCGTGGCTGACGTAGTCGGCACGGCGCACGCCGAGCGTCTGCGCGCGCAGCACGCGGCCGAACTTCGGGATGCCGGCGATGCCGACCGCCACCGCGATGTTGACGATGCCCTGCCCGGCGAACGACACCACGAACAGCGACAGCAGGATCGGCGGGAACGCGGACAGCACGTCGAACACGCGCGAGGCGCCCTCGTCGAGCGCGCGCGGGCCGAGCCCGGCCGCGAGCCCCACCACCAGCCCGATCAGCAGGCTCACGCCCATGCTGGCCAGCCCGATCACGAGCGAATAGCGCGCGCCGTACAGCACGCGCGAGAGCACGTCGCGGCCGATCCGGTCGGTGCCGAACGGGTGCCCGGCGCCGGGCGGCTGCATCGCGTGCGCCACGTCGCTGACGAGCGGGTCGTGGCGCGTGAACGCCTGTGGAAACGCCAGCGCCACGGCCAGCAACACCAGGAACGCCGCCGCCGCCCACAGCGCGAGCGGCGGCAGCCGGCGACGACGTGCGGCGCGCGGCACCGCGGAAGCCGGCGCGGCGGCCGGCAGGATGGACAGATCGCTCATGACTTGCGCAGCCTCGGATCGATGAACAGGTAGGCGACGTCGAGCAGGGTCGAGATCGCGACGTGCACGAACGCGGCCAGCAGCACCACCGCCAGCACCACCGGCACGTCCTGCGACGTGACGGCGTCCAGCGTGATGCTGCCGAGCCCCGGCCGGCCGAACATCTTCTCGGTGATCACCGCGCCGCCGAGCAGGCCGCCGATCAGCCAGCCGCCGAGCGTGATCACCGGCAGCAGCGCGTGGCGCAGCAGATGGCCCGCGCGCAGCCCCCACGCGGACACGCCGCGCGCCCGCACGGTGGTCACGAACGGCCGCTCCCAGGCCGCATCGAGCGCCTCGCGCATCACCTGGGACAGCACGCCCGCGGTCGGCAGCGCCAGCGTGACGGCCGGCAGCACGAGCGAGCGCCAGCTGCCGCCGCCCGACACCGGGAACCAGCGGAAATGGAACGAGAACGCGATCAGCAGCAGCATGCCGAGCCAGAACACCGGCATCGACGTGAACGCGAGCTCGGTGCCCGACGCCGCGCGCCGCAGCCATGCGCCGCCGCCGTCCTGCGCGCCGGCCGTGACGGTGGCCGCGCCCAGCGCGAGCCCGATCGCCAGCAGCCCGGCCGCGCCGGCCAGCTGCGCGGTGGGCCACAGCTGGCTCACGACCACAGCCGCCACCGGCTGCTGCATCACGAACGAGGTGCCGAGATCGCCGTGCGCGAGCCGCAGCAGGAACTGCCCGTACTGATAAGGCAGGCTGTGGTTCAGCCCCCACTGCGCGGCGATCGCCTCGCGCAGGCCCGGATAGGTCAGATCGCCGGCGAGGATGTCCTCGATGCGCCCGGGCAGCGCGTGGATCGTCACGAATGCGGCGGTGGCGGCGAGCCACAGCACCACGAGGCCGGTACCAAGACGGGTGCCGATCTGTCCGAGCATGTCAGGCTCCCTTGCCGCCGGCCTTGTCGATCCACAGCTCGTAGGCGCTGTTCGGCCCGTCGAGTTCGGGCTCGAAACCGACGCCGTGCACGCTCGACTTCGCGGCGATGTGATACGCCGGCGCGAACAGCGGCACGATGTAGCCCTGATCGACGGCGCGCTGCTGGATCTGCGCGAGCAGCCTGCGGCGCGCGTCGCCCACCGGCAGCAGGCGCGCGCGGTTGATGTCGCCGGTCAGCGCGCGGTCCGATTTCGGGATCGCGTTGTACAGGAAGCCCTGATCGCCGAGCATGTCCCACAGCTCCATCGCCACGTCCGACGGGTTGTCGGTATTCGGGTAGATGTACCAGACGCCGGTCGCCTTCTGGTTCGCGAAATCGCCGGCCGTGATGATGTGCAGCTTCAGGTCGAAGCCGAGGTTCTGGCGCAGCGCCGACTGGATCGCGCGGATCAGCACGTCGCGGCTGTCGCGCACGTACGGCTGCGGATAGCCGACCTCGATCGTCAGGCGCTTGCCGTCCCGGGTACGGAAGCCGTCGGCGTCGCGCCCGGTCCAGCCGGCCTCGTCGAGCAGCTTGTTGGCGCCGGCCACGTCGTTGCCCCAGGTGCCCTTGAGCGCCGCGTTGGTGTCGGGGTTGTCGGGCCCGATGTTCGACCAGGCGCGCCGCACCGTGCCCAGATACACGCTCTTCACGATGCCGTCGAGATCGAAGCCGTCGCGCAGCGCGCGGCGCACCCGCACGTCGTCGGCCGGCGCGACGGTGTAGTTGACGTTGAGCGTGAACGAGGTGGTGGCCGACGGCCCCGTGTAGTAGCCGTAACCGTCCGCGCCGTCGAACACCGGCGCGTCGGTCGGCTGCACGCCCTCGATCATGTCGACCTGGCCCGAGCTCAGCGCGCCGGTGCGCACCGCGGCCTCGGGCAGGAAGCGGTAGACCACGCGGTCCAGATACGCCGGCCCCTGATGCAGGGCGCGGCCCGAAGCCCACTGGTAATCGGGGTTGCGGGTGAAGGTGGCGGACTGGCCGCGCTGGTACGCGCCGAACACGAACGGACCGGTGCCCACCAGCGCCGGGCCGCCCGCGCACAGGTCGGCGGCGGCCTTCAGCGCCTTCGGCGAGATGAAGCCGAGCTTCACGCTCGACAGCGATTCGAGCGTCGTGGAATCGGGCTGCTTCATGACCAGCTTCACCACGTAGGGCGACACCACCTCCGCGTGATCGAAATGCACCAGCAGCGAGGACGAGGCCGAGGTGGTGGCGGTGTTGGCGAGAATGTAGTCGAAGTTGGCCTTCACCGCGGCGGCATCGAATTTCGTGCCGTCGCTGAAGTGCACGTCGTCGCGCAGGTCGAAGGTGTAGCGCTTGCCGTCCTCGGACACGCTCCACGACCTGGCGAGCCACGGCGCATAGGTGCCGTCGGCGCGCTTGTCGATCAGCGAGTCGATCACGTTGCGGATCACCCAGAATGCGTTCTGCTGCGACGCGCGGTGCGGATCGAAGCAGGCCGGCTCGGTGGTCACGCCCCAGGTGAGCGTACCGCCCGATACGGGTTTGGCCGCGGCCTGCTTCGCCGCATCCGGCGCGCTGCCGGAGCTGGCGCCGGAATCGGGCCTGGAGTCGGGCCCCGACTTGCCGCAGCCCGCGAGCAGGAAGGCGGCGGCCACCGCGAGCGAGAGCGGCGCCAGCGCGCGGCGCGCCGGCCGGACGGCATGGAATGGTGATGCGTAGCGAATCATGCGAGCGTTTCCCCGAACAGAGCACGCAAGCGTAAATTCGCCGGTCCGCGCGGGCCAACCAAGCATTGCTGCTAAGGATATGGCCGCCGCGCTTCGAATCTTCGCAGCGGCGGCCGCGGCGGCACCTCAGCCGCCGCTGCGCAGGCTCGCGTGCAGCAGGAACACCTGCAGGGCCGGTGCCGTCTGGTAGTGCAGCGTCTCGTAGCGTGCGTTGCGCTCGGGCTCCTCGATCGGATAGCCCTCGTCGTCGATCTCGTAGGGCGGATCGCCGAGCAGCTCGGCCATGTCGGCCTGGATGAACGCGCTGTTGCCGTAAGGACGCTTGCCGTCGATGAACGGAAACGGCCAGGCCATCTCGGCGCCATCGAACTCGGCCAGCACGTCGGCCGCCGAATCGGCATCCACCTCTTCCCACACCGCCGCGCGCAGCAGGCGCAGGTGCGCGTCCTCGATCGTGAAGTGGCCGCTGTCGTCGATGCCGTTGTGGTCGAAATCGAAGTACTCGCACATTTCCTTCGGCAACGGATAGCGGCCCGGCGCGAGCTCGCCTGCCTCGGCCACGAAGTGCGACAGCAGCAGGCAGACCTCGGCCATCGTGCGGCAGGCAGTCGCGGGATCCTGCGTGCCGAGCGCCCGCATGGCGATCGCGAGCGCGTCGTCCTGCCCCTCGAGATGGCCGAGCAGTTCGGCCGGATCGATGCACGGCGCTCCCGATTCGACCGGCATCCATGCCACCCGCAGCACGCGGATCGCGGCGAGGTGGCGCTCGCCGAACTCGGGCAGCGCGGGATTTTCGAACACGGCGCGCATGACGGCCACGGCGTCGAACGGTTCGGCGGAGGCGGACGGCGGCACGGCGAACGTGGCGAACGCGACGTTCGCGGGCGAGAACAGCGAGAGGGCCTGGCGCAGGAGATTCATCGGCGGGATTCCGGTGGCAGAACGATGCCGCCGATCATAACCGAAGGTCAACGGCACACCGCACAACGAGAAACCTTTCAACGGCAGGCCCGCGCGAATTGCATCGGCGTCAGGCCGAAATGGGCGCGAAACGCATTGCTGAAATGGGATTGATCGAAGAAGCCGACCGCCACCGCCGCAAGCGCCGCCTCGGTGCCCGATGCCAGCAGCGTCTTGGCTCGGTCCAGCCTGGTCTGGGTCAGATATGCGTGCACCGACAGCCCGGTCTGTGCACGGAATGTACGCATGAAATGAAACTCGCTGAGACCGACGGTGCGAGCGATGTCGTTCGCGGTCAACGAGTCGGCAAAGTGCGTGTTGATGAAATCCCTGGCGCGTCCGATGTTCACATCGAGTGGCGCAAACCTGCCGTCACCGCGCGAATGGCCGCCGTAACACCGGATCAGACATTCCAGTGCGCCGTAGATCCGGCCTTGCCGCTCCAGCGGATCCGGCGAAATCACCGCGACCCGGATCGCGTTCAGCAGCAATCGCGACAAGCCGATGTCCCTCACGAGCATCCGAGAGCCGAAATCGACGGTTCGCTTCGACTCGACGAGTTCCGCCGATATCGCATTCAGATCACCCGCTCCCGGATAGAGCGCCGAGTATTCCCATCCACCGCCTGACTCGGCGCGCTCGCCCGCATGCACGACGCCGGGGGGAATGATCATGACGGTGCCTGCGCGAGCGATGCCCGACCGTCGGGCAACCTGATGCCGTTGCGCGCCAGCGTTGAATATCGCGATAACGAACGATTCGTGGCTGTGAGGCTTGTAACGGTGCCCCCGACATGATGCACGCAACATTTCCATCCCGCCGAAAAGGCTGGAATCGCGCCACAAGCGAATATCGTCCCGGTCTTGCACTGACGTCATCCGCGCATATAAGCCTGTCGCTCCACGCTTGTCAACCGCAGGATTTTCCAATCCAGTCCGGCGAGTCGTTGTCGACAATGCGCAGGTTCAGCAGAAGAAGGGTACGTGCCATGTTTTTGCAGACAGAGGCTCCGACAAGGGAACGAGGCACCCTCTCGGGCAACGACCACACTGCACTGATCGGGCTGCTCGGTTCGGCGTTCGACCTTTACTCGTCGCGGCTGTCGCCCGACAAACGTTCGATGATCATCGACGACATCCTTGCATTGGCCTCGGAGGATCTGCTGGCCTACCACCAGCGTGATCCGAGCGTGCGGTACAAGCCGGTCGCGTGCCTGTTGAGCATGCACTCGACGTTCTTCGCCGTCTGCGCCTACCGGATCGCCAGGCGTCTGCTGCGCGGCGACGGCATCACCACCGATCAGGCGGCCATCAAGGCCATGCGCCTGAGCTTCGCAGCGCGCGCCATGACGGGGGTCGACATCCACCCGGAGGCAAGTATCGGCGCACGATTCGTCATCGATCACGGATGGAATACCGTCATCGGCCAGACCGCCCGCATCGGAAACGACTGCTATCTCCTCAACGACGTCACGATCGGCGGACGTTTTGCCGCGGATGCGCCGGACGGCAAGCGCCACCCCACGCTCGGAGATCGGGTGCAGGTCTGCGCCGGCACACGGCTTCTGGGCGCAATCCGGATTGGCGACGATGTCTTCATCGGTCCGGGCGTGACCATTACCACCGACATTCCTGCGAAATCGGCAGTGCTCCGGCAAGCCGACGCAGGTGCGCTCGCCCCACGTCACCTGTCGACGCGGGAGCAATGAGGATGGGCGTCACTCCGGTCCTGAGCCCGCAGCCCAACCTTCGCGTGAAGCTCGAGATGTTCAATCGTGGGGGCAGTCACAAGTCGCGAGCCGCCCGGCACGTGATCGAACAGGCAATAGCCGAAGGTCATCTGACACCCGGTGGCCCACGGCGGATTCTGGAAAAAAGCGGAGGAAATTTCGGCATCGGCCTCGCCTACGAGGCCGCGAAACACGAGATAGGAGTCGACCTCGTCATCGGCCTGAACTTTTCCCCGCTCAAGCGAGCGCTATGCGAGGAATTCGGCGCGCGCCTGGTCGGCACCCGACGCCTGCGAGACGGACTTCAACCGAAAGAGGTGATCGCCGAACTGCTGAGCGCCGAAGGACCGCGCTATCACTACACCGATCAATTCTCGAACCAGGCCAATCTCCATGCCCACCTCGTCGAGACCGGCCCCGAATTCCTCGCACAGATCGCACCGGATCTGGCCCGACATGCTGGCTGCATTCTGGTGGTCGCAGCCGGCACCGGCGCGAGCGCATGCGGGGTCGGCACCGTGCTGCGCGGCACCGGCGGTGCCTTCCAGCTCGTACTGAACGAACCCGAAAGCTGCGACTATCGTGCAGGCTTGTTCCGCGGGCACGTCCAGCAAGGCACCGCGGTCGGAATCTGCCCGCCGTTTCTCGATCTCCGCATGGTCGACCGGATCATCAAGGTCAGCGATGCGCAGGCCCGCGAGGGCCAGCGCAGGTTCGCCCGTGACTGCGGCATCTATCCAGGTCCGTCTTCCGGCGCCAACTATCTGCTTGCCTGTCACCTTGCAGAGCAGCACCCCGATCAACTCGTCCTCACGCTGATGTACGACAGCGGCGAGGGCTATCTCGACAACCCGCACAACGTCTGAGCAAACATTCCCATGCCTTATCCAAGATCCATCCATAACGACGATCCGACGCAGTTCGAGCGGTTCGAATATACCGGCTGGCAAAGCATGTCGAATACTTACGATCATTGCTGGGGGCACGTCACCGGCGCGTTCGTGCCCCCCCTGATCGATGCCCTCGGCGAACTAGCGACGCGCCGTCTGCTCGACGTTGCAACCGGCCCCGGCTATGCAGCGTCGCTGGCACGATCACGCGGCGCCGACGCAACCGGCATCGACTTCTCTCCGGGAATGATCGAGGTCGCACGTGCGAGTCATCCCGGCATTACGTTCCAGGTGGCCGATGTACACGCGCTGCCATTCGCAGACAAGCAATTCGACGTCGTAACGTCGAATTTTGGTGCGCAGCACTTCTCCGACCTGCTGCTGGCATTTCGAGAAATCGCGCGGGTCATGAAACCGGCGGGCCGCTGTGCGTTGACGGTCTGGGCCGACAGCGACCTGAACAGCGCGAGCGACATCCTGGACGCAGCCGTCGACCAGCATGCGGACCGCCCCTCGCCCGTCCCACCGGGCCCCGACTATCATCAGCTCGTCGATGAGGCGGCACGTCACGCGCTGCTCGGCGACGCCGGTTTCGACGTCAGGAGCTTGCGCTCGCGTCTGGTCACGATTCCGTGGCGGCTGCACACGATCGACGAACTGTTTCACGCCGAGCTGCGCGGCTCTGTCCGCTCCGGTGCCCGTCTGCGTAATCAGAGCGTGGCGGCACAAGCGCGAATTCGTACCGCCATGGCCGAACGAATCGAAGCGCGATATCGCGACGATCGCGGCTATGTGCTGCCGATGGCTGCCTATCTGATCACGGGGAGCCGACGTTGACGCCCGACGTCAAGCGCAACGCAAGCGCCCAGCATGGCGACCGTTTCGTCGACGGCGTGATCGCCTGCCTTCCCACTATCCTCGGCTACTGGAGCATCGGATTCGCTGCAGGCGCCATCGGTTCGCTCGCAGGTTTTCCGATCGGAACGATCGCGCTGCTCGCCGGCCTGCTGTACGCCGGTTCCGCCCAGTTTCTCTACTATTCGCTCGCTGCCGCCGGCGCAGGGCCGATCGCCATCGTGCTCGGCGTGCTGCTCATCAATATTCGCTACCTGCTGATGAGTTCGAGCCTGTCGAGTTATTTCGGCGGCAAGCGAGCGATCGAAAAATTTGTGGGCGGCGCACTGCTGACCGACGAGACCTTCGGTGTGGCATCGCAATACGCGAAAGCCCACGGCGTGTTGCCGCTGCGATGGTTGCTCGGGCTCAACCTGACCGCCTATGTAAACTGGATCGTGGCGAACCTGCTGGGCGCATGGCTCGCGGACGCCCTGCCTCCGAGGCTCACCGAGGGATTGGGCTTCAGTCTCACAGCGATGTTCATCGGCCTGCTGGTCACTGGATACTTCGGCAGCAGGCAAAAGGTATTCGAATGCACTGCGATGGGCACGGCAATGATCGTCGTGCTCGCGTCGAAGGCGTGGCTCGACATCAATGCCGCCATTCTCGCAGCCACGGTTCTTGCCGCGCTGGTTGCAGCAAGCCTTTCCGGTCGCACCAGCACCGAGGGAAACCGATCGTGATCACCATCGACTGGACGAGCATTGCAGCCTGTGCAGCGTTGACCGTTGCGGTTCGGGCCATGCCGATCATGCTGCTGTCCAGCGTCGAGATGCCTGCATTCGTGCAGCGCTGGCTCAGCTTCGTGCCCGCGGCGATCATGTCGGCCCTCGTCGTGAGCGAACTGATTGCGCGGCCGGCGTGGTCGCCTGCAGGCTATAGCGTGTCGATTCTGGCGGCGTTTATCAGCCTTGGCACAGGCCTGCTGACGCGCGGCCTGTTCGCGATCGTGCTGGCCGGTGTGGCCGCATTCCTGATTCTGCAGGCGCTGCTGCCGTGACGGCCCCACCGGCAGTCACGCCGGTCAGCATCGATGGCCGCACCATACTCGGTGCGGCATCCAGCATCACGAATCACGAACGTTCCGACCACTTCGAAGAAACGCCATGTCCGCCAGAGGACCCGAGCCGCGACGCCAGTCCGCCCTCGCGCGCCCTCAACCCTCTACGTCGGCCAGACTGAAGATCTCGGTCTGATCGTTGTACGAGAACACCTCGCCGTAACGTCCCCACGCGATCACCGTGTCGAGCGTTTCCTCGGCCGTCGCGTCGGGCAGGAAATCCTCGAGCTCCTGCTCGAAGCGCACGCGCGGCGCGCGGTGCCCGCGGCGCTCGCTGAGCACCTTGCGGATCAGCGCCGCCAGCGGCACGCTGCGCAGCAGGTGCTCGGCGAACAGGGTCTTGCGCTCCTGCGTGCCGTAGTCGGCGAACAGGCGCCCGGCCTGGGTCAGATGCACGTCGCCCTCGCGGATCTCGGCGAAGCCCAGGTGCTGGAGCACCTCGGCGATCGGGAACAGGTCGTCCACATGCAGGTGCAGCGAGCCGGCGATCTCGGGCAGGTCGGCGCGGCCGTTGTAGGGCGCCGCGGCCACGGTCTCGATCAGGCCCGCCATCAGGTTGGTGGACACGTGCGGCAGGCCGCTGCCGAGCTGCAGCTCCTCGCGCGTGGTCTCGCCCGTGTGGCGCGTGGTCATCTTCGCGTAGATGTCGTCCACCAGCTTTCGGAACGCCGGATCGAGCCGGTTGCGCGGGTGCTTGAACGGCACCTTGATCTCGGCCACCACGCGGCCCGGGTTCGACGACAGCACCAGGATGCGGTCGCACATGAACACCGCCTCCTCGATGTTGTGCGTGACGATCAGCACGGACTTGATCGGCATGCGGCCCTGCGTCCACAGGTCGAGCAGATCGGTGCGCAGCGTTTCGGCGGTCAGCACGTCGAGCGCCGAGAACGGCTCGTCCATCAGCAGCAGCGTGGGGTCCACCACCAGCGCGCGCGCGAAGCCCACGCGCTGTCGCATGCCGCCCGACAGCTCGCGCGGATAGGCGTTCTCGAAGCCGTCGAGGCCGATCAGGTCGATCGCGGCCAGCGCGCGGCGGCGCCGTTCGGCCGCGTCCACGCCGAGCGCCTCGAGCCCCGCTTCCACGTTCTGCAGCACGGTGAGCCAGGGGAACAGCGCGAAGGTCTGGAACACCATCGCGCAGCCCTGCGCCGGGCCGCTGAGCGGCTTGCCCAGGTAGCGCACCTCGCCGCTCGAGGCTTCGATCAGCCCGGCGATGATGCGCAGCAGCGTGGACTTGCCCGAGCCGGAGCGGCCCAGCAGCCCGACGATCTCGCCCTCGCGCAGCGACAGGTTCACGCCGTCGAGCACCAGTTGCTCGCCCTGCGACTTCTCGAAGCCGCGGCGCACGTCGCGCAGGTGCAGCACTTCGCCGGCCACGGCCGTTTCGGCCGCGTTGGTCTGGATATCGCGATCCGCGATGAGGATGTCTGCATTCATGTCGGTCTCCTCAATCGAGGCGGAGTCGGGATTCGGCGTAGGCGTACATCGGACGCCACAGCAGGCGGTTGAACAGCGTGACGAACAGCGACATCACCACGATGCCCACGATGATCTTCGGGAAATCGCCGGCGGCGGTGGTCTCGGCGATGTAGGCACCGAGGCCGTGCGCGGCCAGCCGGGTGTCGCCCCACTGCACGTATTCGGCCACGATGCTGGCGTTCCACGCGCCGCCGGAGGCGGTGATCGCGCCGGTGACGTAGTACGGGAAGATGCCCGGCAGCATCACGCGTCGCCACCACTGCCAGCCACGGATGCGGAAGTTGCGCGCCGCTTCCTTGTAGTCGTTCGGATAGGCGGTGGCGCCGGCGATCACGTTGAACAGGATGTACCACTGGGTGCCGAGCACGATCAGCGGCGAGAGCCACACGTCGGCGTTCAGGTGGAAGCGCACGATCACGATCACGAACACCGGAAACAGCAGGTTGGCCGGGAACGCGGCCAGGAACTGCGCGAGTGGCTGGATCAGCTCGGCCAGCTTCGGACGCAGGCCGATCAGCACGCCCAGTGGCACCCAGATCACCGACGAGATCGCGATCAGCAGCACCACGCGCAGCAGCGTGATCAGGCCGAGCACGAACACGTGGCCCACTTCCTCGAGCGTCACGCCGGTGCGCACGTAGGCCACCACGCGCACGATCGCGTACAGCGCAATCGCGGCCATCACCACGCCGAACACGATGTCGCCAGCCAGCGAGGCACGGCGCGCGACCTTCGCCGGGCGCGGCTCGCGACGCGGCACGATCTGCAGGCGCATGCGCGCCGCGGCCGCCAGCAGCGCGCCGGCCGGCGCGAGCATGCGGTGGATCAGCCAGGTGCGGCGAATCATGTCCAGGAACCACGACTGCGGCGCCTGACCGGAGGCGGTATTCTCCATGCGGAACTTGTCGGCCCAGGCCACCAGCGGGCGGAACAGCAGTTGATCGTAGGCGAGGATCACCACCGTCATCGCCACGATCACCCAGCCGATCGCGCCGAAGTGCCGGGTGGAGATCGCCTGCGACAGGTACGCGCCGATGCCCGGCAGCGTGATGGTGTTGTCGCCCACCGTGATCGCCTCGGAGGCCACCACGAAGAACCAGCCGCCCGACATCGACATCATCATGTTCCAGATCAGGCCCGGCACCGCGAACGGCACCTCGAGCTTCCAGAAGCGCTGCCAGCCGGTCAGATGAAAGCCGCGCGAGACCTCCGACAGGTCGCGCGGCACCGAACGCATCGACTGGTAGAAGCTGAAGGTCATGTTCCAGGCCTGGCTCGTGAAGATCGCGAAGATCGCCGCGAACTCCGCGCCGATCACGCGCCCGGGGAACAGCGCGAGGAAGAACGTCACCGTAAACGAGATGTAGCCGAGCACGGGCACCGACTGCAGGATGTCGAGGATCGGCACGAGCACCTTCTCGGCGCGCCGGCTCTTGGCCGCGAGCGTGCCGTAGGTCAGCGTGAACACGAGCGACGCGAACATCGCCGCGAGCATGCGCAGCGTGGTGCGCATCGCGTACTCGGGCAGATGCGCGGGGTCGAGCGAGATCGCCTCGCTCTTCAGGGTGGAGATGGGCGCCAGCGTCTGATGGAAGCCGATCGCGGCCATCGCGAACAGGCCGATGATCAGCGGGAACGCGAGCAGGTCCCAGCGATTGGGCAAGACCCGTGACACGGATGGGTTGGCCGTCAGATTGATGCCGATTTTTATATTCATGTTTGACCTCATCGAAGCCGATGCGGTGATCGAACAGTCAGGAAAACGAAATACGTCGCAAGCCGTCCGCAGGCAGGCGGCCACGGGCTGCGCGCGTGGCGCTCACGTTAGCCGTCGAATGTGACGGCCGATCGTGCGCGGCACGGATGCGAGCCGCGGCGCGCGGCCGGCTCGCGTCGGTCAGACGGGCGTGGAGCGGAACCTGAAGCGGGACGTCATGCCGGACACCAGGCCGAAGCCGAGGCAGCGCCACGGCACGGCCAGCGAGAGGCGGCGGCGAGGCTCGCCGCGCGGGGCGGCCGGCAGGGACAGCATCGTGTCGTAGTGGGCACGCGATTCCTCGACGTGCGGCAGATGCGAAAGCAGGAGTGCGAAGCTCATGAGGATTTCTCCATGCGTCCGGACGGACGCGGGTGGCGGAAGCACCGCCACCCATTGCCGAGCTCGCGCACGATGCGCGCCGGATGGCTAGCGACGATTCCCGCTCGTGTCAAGGGGCAGGTACGGGCTACGTATGGGACAACTGTCACCGTCGGGCATCTCGCCTCCAGGAAGTAAGCGGGGTCGGCACGCCACGCGCCGGGCAGGCGCGAGCGCACGCAGCCACGAGCGAAACGCTCGCGGACTCATGCGCGGACACGACGCGAGCGCGCAGCATGCGCGATGGCGTCACGTCGGAACGACGCGAGAATCAGGGTGCACGGAAGGTGAAGCGATGACTGCGACGCGCACCGTCTGCCTGCGGGCAGAACGGCGGCTGGGATGGGAGCGCGGACGTCCTGCCGGTCAGGCAGCGAAACTGATCGAAGTTCGACTACTGCAAGAGTCCAAGGCATCGGCCCCATTTGTGAAAACAAGCGGATTCTAGGCGTGCTGCACTGCGCAAGTCAACCGGATTCGGTACCGTTTTCGTGGAATTGTGTGGCGCGCCAACCGCACCCGCGTCGCGCCGGGGCCGAGCCTTTCGGCCAGCTTGCCGGCGCCCTCGCCTCACCACGATTTCACGCGGCCGGATCGGCCGCCACCACCAGCAGCACCTCGGCGAGCTGCGCGCCGACCGAGCGGATGCGATGCGGAATCTGCGCGTTGAAGTACACCGAGTCGCCGGTGCCGAGCGCCACCTTGTGCGTCGCGAATTCCATCTCCACCTTGCCGCGATGCACGAACAGGAACTCCTCGCCCTCGTGCTCCTTGAAGCCGGTCACGGCGAAGGTCTTCGACGGCCGGATCACGAACGGCAGCAGGCGCTTGTGGCCCGCGCGCGCGGCCAGCACCTCGTAGGTCGATTCCGACGACGATTCGCCCATCGACACGCGATCGGCCACGCGCACCACGGTGACGGCGTCGTCCACCGGGGCTTCGTCGAACAGCTGGTCCACCTCCACGTGCAGCGCACGCGCGAGCTTCAGCGCCACCGCCACCGACGGCGTGCTCAGGCCGCGCTCGACCTTCGACAGATAGCTCTTGGTCAGCTCCGTGCGATCGGCCAGGTCCTGCAGGCTCAGGTTCAGCTGCCTGCGCAGAATCTTCAGACGGAAAACGGACACGCAAGAATTCCTCGCAAAAAAAGGATGGCGAATGACACGACGTGTCATATACTGCACGAAGTGTCACGAAGGACACATCGTCCGATGTGCCCGTATCGTACCCGAGGAAGCCATGACGACTCCGACTCCGAACACCCTGAGCCTCTCGAAGGCCGAACTGGTGGCGCGCTCGCACGCGCAGATGACAGCCCTTGCCGAAGGCGCGTGGACGGTACGCGAAAAGCTCGCGCTGACCTGCCGGATCCTGTTCGACGGCGGCCACGATTCCGGGCTGGCCGGGCAGATCACGGCGCGCGCCGACACGCCGGGCTGCTATTACACGCAGGCGCTCGGCAAGGGCTTCGACGAGATCAGCGCCTCGAACCTGCTGCTCGTGGATCAGGACCTGAACACGCTCGACGGCGGCGGCATCCCGAACCCGGCGAACCGCTCCCACACCTGGATCTACCGCGCGCGACCCGACGTGAACTGCATCATCCACACGCACCCGCTGCACGTGGCCGCGCTTTCGATGCTCGAGGTGCCGCTCGAGGTCTCGCACATGGATCTGTGCCCGCTGCACGACGATTGCGCATTCCTGAAGGACTGGCCCGGCGTGCCCGTCGGCAACGAGGAAGGCGAGATCATCTCGGCCGCGCTCGGCGCCAGGCGCGCCGTGCTGCTGTCCCACCACGGCATGCTGGTGACCGGCAAGACCGTGGAGGAAGCCTGCGGGCTCGCGCTGCTGATGGAGCGCGCCGCGCGCATGCAGCTCGCGGCAATGGCCGCCGGCACGATCCGGCCGATTCCGCCCGGGCTGGGCCGCGAGGCGCACGACTGGATCAGTACACCGAAACGTGACGCCGTGACCTTCGCCTACTACGCACGGCGCGCGCTGCGCAGCCACGGCGACGCGCTCGACTGAGCCCGCGCGCCGCCTGTTTTCCCATCTCTCACCACACGCAGCACACGACCGCAGACAGGAGTTTCAGCATGGCATCGAGCGTATTCAAGGGCATCATCGCCTACCCCGTCACCCCGTTTTCCGAAGCGACCGGCGCGCTCGACAAGGCCGCGCTGCAGGCCGGCATCGAGCGCCTGATCGCGGCCGGCGTGCACGCGATCGCGCCGCTCGGCAGCACCGGCGAGAGCGCCTACCTCAGCGACGCGGAATGGGACGCCGCGGCCGACGCCTCGATCGGCGCGGTGGCCAGGCGCGTGCCCACCGTGATCGGCATCTCGGACCTCACCACGGCCAATGCCGTGCGCCGCGCCCGCTTCGCCGAGCAGATCGGCGCCGACGCGGTGATGGTGCTGCCGATTTCGTACTGGAAGCTCAGCGAGCAGGAGATCTTCGATCACTACGCGGCGATCGCCGCGCCGATCGGCATTCCGGTGATGGTGTACAACAACCCGGCCACCAGCGGCATCGACCTGAGCCCGAGCTTCATCGCGCGGCTCGTGCGCGAGATCGACAACGTCACGATGGTCAAGGAAAGCACCGGCGACATCCAGCGCATGCACGCGCTGTACCGCGCCTCGAACGGGGAGATCCCGTTCTACAACGGCAGCAACCCGCTCGCGCTCGAGGCACTGTGCGCGGGCGCGGCCGGCTGGTGCACGGCCGCGCCGAACCTGATCCCGCAGCTCACGCTCGATCTGTTCGCGGCGGTGGAACGCGGTGCGCTGGAAAAGGCCCGCGCGCTGTTCTACCGCCAGTTGCCGGTGCTCGAGTTCATCCTCAAGGGCGGCCTGCCCACCACGGTGAAGGCCGGGCTGCGCGCGCAGGGCTTCGATGCCGGCGTGCCGCGCGCGCCGCTCAAGCCGCTGAGCGAGGCCGGCGTGCAGGAGTTGCGCGCGCTGCTGGCGGCGGTGGGCGCCTGAGACAGCCGAACCGCGCTCAGGCCGTGGCCGTGGTGGCCGCGGCCGGCGTGGGCTGCATCAGCGGCTCGGGGTACACCTTGCGCCCGCTCACCCAGGTCTCGAGCACACCGATGTCGCGCAGCCTGGTGCCCGCCGGCGCCGCCAGCGGATCCGCGAGCAGGATCACGAGATCGGCCTGCTTGCCTGCCGCGAGCGAGCCCACCTGCTGCTCCAGGTTGCACTGCCAGGCCGCGTCGATCGTGATCGCGCGAAAGGCCTGCTGCCTGGTCAGCCGCTCGGCGGGGTTGAGCACGTCGCCCTCCTTCTCGACGTCGATCACGTGCCCGGGCCCCTCCCAATAGGCCTCCATGCGTCGCTCGATCGCCTGCTCCATGCTGCGCAGCGGGCCGAGCGGCGTGACGAAGTGATCGCTGTGCAGGCTGATCTTCAGCTTCGCATCGAGCGCCGACTTGCACCGGTCGAGCAGCATCGCGCGATCCTCGCCGAGGATCGTCTCGCGGAACGTCCTGCCCCAGTAGCCCGCGTGGCCGATCAGGAAGCTCGGCGAGATGCGCTGTCGCGCCATCGCCTCGATGGCCCCGTTGCCGAGCAGCGAGGCATGCTCGATGCGATGCCGCGAGCGCGGCGGGATCTCGTCGTCATCGTCCGGCGGCGTCGAGCCCGGCGGCGGCACCACGTCCAGCGCGAGCTGGTAGGCGGCCAGCACGTTGGCGACCGCCTGGTCGCCGTTCGCGTGGGTGAGCATCGGCCAGCCGAACGCCGCGATCTGCTGCATCAGCGCGGACAGCCGCAGGGCCGGCACGAAGTTGAACAGGCCGCGCGGGCCGACGCCGGGCACCGTGTGCGTGTCGCAGCACCGGTAGTTCACGTGCTGCAGGCCGGTGAGGCCCTGGTTCGACCCGTCGGCCACGAGCTTGATGGCGCGCAGCGAGAACAACGTTTCCGCCTTGCTGTCGAGCTCCGGGCGGTAGGTGCTCAGCCACAGTCCGAGATTGTCGTTGTTGCCGAACAGCGCGGCGCCGACGCGCACCGTCATGCGCGCGGTGGTGGCCAGCGCGCGCATCACCAGCACCTCGATCGGCCCGAGCGTCATGCCGAGCCCGGCGTCGAACAGCGTGGTGATGCCGCATGCGTTCGCCGCCTTCATGACCTTCACGAGCCCGTCGGTCAGCATGCCGAGCGTGGGCTGGGGCACGATGGCCGTGACCACGGCGATCTGCTGCTCGGTCAGGACGCCGTCGTCGTGGCTCGCCAGCAGGCCGGCCTTTTCCAGCGCGTGGGTGCTGGCGTAGCCGATGTGCCCCGACGCGTTCAGCAGAAACACCGCCACGGGCGGCTGATCGGTGCCGGTGGCGTCGTCCATCACCGTCTTGATGACGTCGTCGAGCGTGCCCTTCGTGATATCGGTCCACGCCTTCATCAGCGAGGGATCGACGCCCCAGCCGCACACCCACACCAGATCGGTCGGCTTCGCTCCCGCCGCACGGGCCTTGGCGATCGCGTCCATGATCGCCGACTTGAGCTTGTCCGTGATGCGCTCGATGCTGTACGCGTAATCGAGGTATTGCCCCTCGAAAGCCGACAGGTTGTACCAGGTGCCCATCAGCGCGCTCGGCACCATGTGCGCGTGCGGCTCGATCAGGCCTGGCAGCAGGGTCTGCTCGCCCACCAGCGCCTGCTTGCGATAGGCGATGTTCTGCGCCTCCATGGCCACAATCACGTCGTTCAGCGTGCCGGTGGCGATCACGCCGTGATTGGCGATGCCGATCGCCTCGACGCGCAGGGTGATGTCGGTCGGATCCGGATAGATGCGGCCGCCGTGAAAAATCACGGCTTCGGGCGCACCCGGCGCCGGCGAGCGCTGGATCTCGTCCAGCAATGTCTTCTTGCCTTCCTCGCCGCCGGCGGCGACGGACAATTTCAGATGCGGGCTGCAGCAGGCGCAGCCGAATTGCGTGTTTTCGGACATGACGGATCTTTCCCAGGGTCGGTGCCGCATGAGGAGCGGACGCGTGGCGGGCTCGCCACGACTCGATTAACGGCAGGTTGCCACAAAAGTTCAGACGATTTCGAGCGATGATCGCCGCACAATGCTCGGCCCGCAAATCGGATTATTCTCAGGAATAATCCGATTCTCGATATTATCTTGATAATAAATATCGAAACTTTCCAATTGCTCAATGCCGTCAATTTGATAAATCAGAATTAATCGATTCGTGGCGACGATCCAACAATCGATCAATTAAGGGTCGAGCCGGAATCCACTTCGGCGCTACGCTTTCGGTCGACGCCATGACGCGTCTTCTTTCCTTTATATCCAATACCCATCGGCACGCCGGGTAGCGTTCACCCGGTGCGAATCGTCATGCCGAATCACGAGAAACCATGAATAAAAACATCCTGAATGTCGGAATCGCGGCGCTGTTCCTTACGTCACACGTGCAAGCAGTCGTGATCGACAAGGCAACGTTCAAGGCCAACGGCGGCGATCTCGGCAACGTCGCCGTCAGCATTCGCACGCATAACGACGTATTGCGCAAGTATGGCAACGCAGCGCCGTGGCGCGCGGTCGGCCAGCTCGAGCATTGCACGGCCACCTGGCTCGGCGACAAGAACGGCGTGAGCTACTTCCTCACGGCCGCCCAGTGCGTGAAATACTATGGCACCGCAACACCGATCGAGTCGCGCTTCACGGCAGCCGACGGGCGCGTGATCGCGGCGGGCCGCGGTATGGTCTACGTGCCGTGGCAGCGCGTGATGACGCCGCCCTGGATGAGACAGCCGTCCACCGACGTGGCCATCGTCGAGCTGCCGTCGCGACACCCGATGCTGGACGAAGCCGGCCAGCCGCTCGAGCAGCCGATCCTCAACGACCGCAAGGACGAGAAGGATCTCGACGTGATCTTCGTCGGCTACGGCAGTTGGGGCGTCGGCACCAACACCAGCGGCGATTTCGGTCCGCTCAAGGGCGATCGCCGGCTGTACGGCCGCAGCCGGATCGTCGGCATGTTCGACCATGGGTACGGCATTCGCGCCGGCTTCAGGCCGGCCGGGCCGTCGCCGACGTGGGCGCGGGTGGTGGGTGACGACGCCGGCTCGGCGTGGTGGCAATTCCACGACGGCAAGCCGGTGATCGTGGCGACCACCAACGGCGGGAGCGCCGGCCAGTCCACCGGCACGCGCATCGCGAAGTACGTGGACTGGATCAGGACGATCTATCCGGGCGCGCGCATGCTGTCCTCCGAGACGCCGATGGGCTGTATCGTCAGCATGACCACCGGCGCACGCTATTGCATGAAGCCGGGGCAGGAAAATCTCTACGCGTTGCCGTCGTGGATCTACGCCCATCCGGTGCGTGTCGACGCCGCGCCCGGCACCGCCGTGGTGCTGGGAGATTACGACAACGTGTCCTACAACCGGCTGGCGAAATTCGTCGGCACCGTGGAAAACGAGGATCTGAAATCGGTGAAGGCCTTCAACGGCATGACGCTCGATTTCTCGAAGCCGCACTCGATGAAGGTGTGGGCCGACACGACTCCGCTCGGCTGCATCGTGAGCCTGAGCTCGGGCGAGCGTTATTGCCTGCCGGCCGGTCAGCGCTCGCACTACACGCTGCCCGCGTGGATCGACATGCAGCCGGTGCAGGTCGAGGCGGCACCGGGGCTGGCCGTGATGCTGTCCGACTGGGCCAACCTGTCCTACAACCGAGTGGCCACCTTCCCGGGCCGCGTGCAGAACTGGGAGCTGCATGACGTGGAGGCCTGGAACGGCAGCAAGCTGAACTTCACGCTGCCGCACTCGATGCGAGTGGTGCAACAGTAATCACGCACCGCATTGCGCCGCGATCGCCTCCCGGTCGAGCAGCGACCACACCTCGGCGATCCGGCCTTCGCGGAACCGGTAGAACACGTGCTCGGCGAACACCACCTGTCGGCCCGCCACGGGCAGGCCCAGGAAATCGGTAGCCGGCGTGCAGTCGAAGCGCAGCCGCGCGGCGATCGTCGGCGGCTCGCTGGCGAGCGTCTCGATCTCGAAGCGCAGGTCGGGGATCGTCAGCACGTCCTGTTCCAGCATCGCGCGGTAGCCGGCCAGGCCGAACCGGCGCCCGTTGTGGGTGGCGTCCTCGGCCACGAAATCGCCGAGCCGCGCCCAGTCGCGCCGGTTCAGGCAGTCGAGGTAACGGCGGTAGAGGCTGGCGAGGTCGGCGGGGGTCATGGGTGGCTCCGTATCCTGGGTCGAAGCGCCACGGTATACGAGAAACGGCGGGCGCGCTGCCCGCCGTTCGTCATCGCGGCATCAGACTCGCCGCGCCATCACTGCTCGATCTGCCGGTTCCAGCGCGCATCCCACTGCGCGCGGTGCGCGTTGATCGAATCCCAGTCCACCACCGTGACCTTCTTCACCAGCTGATCCAGATCGCCGAGGTTCTTCTGCATGTCGGCGGGCATCGTGGCGTGGCTGTTGGTGGGAATCTGCTTGCCGGCCACCGCGGCCCTGGTTTGCGCCGGTGCCGACAGCAGGAACTGCGCGAGCTTCTGCGCCAGCTGCGGATCGGGGTTGTTCTTCACCACGCACAGGTCCACCAGCAGCAGCACGGCGCCCTCCTTCGGCGAGGCATAGGCCACCGGCAGCCCCTTGTCCTTCAGGTCGCCCACGCCGGTCGGCGTGAGCGGGAAGATCGCGGCCTCGCCGGTCTGGATCATCTCCGAGAGCTTGGCCGAATTCGGGATGTACTCGACGACGTTCGGCCCGACGGTGGTGGCCCACTTCGAGAAGCCCGGCTCGACGTTGGAATCGTTGCCGCCCAGGATCCGGTTGATGGCCAGGAAACCGTGCAGCCCGAAGGTGCTGCTCGACGCGGACTGGAACACCACCTTGCCCTTGTATTTCGGATCGGCGAAATCCATCCACGAGGTCGGCGGCGCCCAGCCCCTGGCCGCGAACAGCTTGGTGTTGTAGCCGATGCCGGTCATGCCCAGCTGCACGCCCGCGCCGATGTCGCCCTTCATGCGCGCGAACGGATACAGCTCCTTGAGCACCGGCGCGTCGTCGAGCTTCTCGCACACGCCGAGGCTCACCGCGCGCGCCATCACGCCGTCGTCGAGAAACACCACGTGCATCTGCGGATTGCTGCGGTTGGCCAGCAGCTTGGCGAGCACGTCCGACGAGGTGCCCGGCACCACCACCACGTGCACGTTGTTGGCCTTCTCGAAGTCGGGCAGCACCTGGCTCGTGTAGGCCTTCTCCATCGGGCCGCCGTTCATGCCGATGTAGATCGTCCTGGCCTGCGCGAACGCGCTCGACGACGAGCCGAGACCGATGGCGGCGAGCACCGCGAGCGCGGCGAGGGAGCGTGACAGTTTCATCGTGGGTTGTCCTTGTGACTGGCCTGCTTGGAGTAGGTAGGAATCGCTGACGACTGGAAACATGGAAAACATCGGGCGCGACCTCGCGCGCTCATGCAACGGCCGAGGCGGCGCCGGCCGAAAAACGCGTGATCGAGAACGGCGCGATCGGCGTCCCGGTCTCGCCGCGCAGCACGAGATCGGCCAGCACCTCGCCCACCGCCGGCGCGAGCAGGAAGCCGCCGCCGCAGAAGCCGAACGCGTGCAGCAGCCGCGCGGTGGTGCCGCTCGGCCCGATCACCGGCTGATTGTCGGGCGTCTCGCCCTCCACGCCGCTCCAGGTGCGGATCAGCAGCGCGTCGCGCAGCGCCGGCAGCAGCGCGCAGGCGTCGCGCATCACGGCCCGCGTGGTCTCGCTCGACGGCCGCGCATACTCGCCGTCGCCGTGGCCCCGCCCGCCGCCGATCACGCAGTTGCCGCGCGCCACCTGCCGTGCGTACACGCCGCCGCCCACCACGCCGAGGTTGTGGCCGATGAAGTGCGGCAGCGGCTCGGTCACCCACATGTTCGGGTAGATCGCCTTCATCGGCACGGCCTCGCCGAAGCGGCCGGCCAGCGTGTTGCCCCAGGCGCCGGCCGAATTGATCAGCCACTCGGCGCGCCAGGTCACGCCGGCCGCCTGCAGCGTGAAATGGCGGCCGTCGAATTCGATCTCGCTCACTTCGGTCTGCTCGTGGATCTGCGCGCCGGCGCGACGCGCGGCGGCCGCGAAGCCCGGCGACACGAGCCGCGGATTCGCCTGGCCGTCGGTCGCGCACAGCGCGCCGCCGATCGCGGCCGCGCCGAGCCACGGATAGCGGCGGCGGAACAGCTCGCCCGACACCAGCACCGAATTCGCGCCGTAGCCGCGGGCCATCCCGGCCCAGGCCTCGAGCGTGGCCATGTCGGCCTCGCGGCGCGCGAGCCGCAGGTGGCCCGACACCACGAATTCGCCGTCGCCGCCGATCAGCACCGGCAGCCGCTCCCAGATGCGCCGTGCGCGCATCGCCAGCGGCATCTGCACCTCGGGCCGGCCGTGCGTGCGCACCCCGCCGTAATTGACGCCGCTCGCCTGCGCGCCGCAATAGCGCCGCTCGAACAGCGCCACGCTCGCGCCCTGACGCGCCAGCGCGAGCGCGGCCGACGCGCCCACCAGCCCGCCCCCGACGATCGCCACCTGTACCTCGCGGATCTCACTCATCGTGCGCCCCCTCGCTGCCGACCTGCACGCCGTCGTCGTACAGCATCGGCGAAATCGGAATCGGCTTGATCGGCGCCTGCCCGCGCGGCCGGCCGAGCTCGGCCAGCGGCCGGCCCGTCTCGGCGCCCAGCAGCGCCACGGCCGACTCGCCACACATGCGGCCCTGGCAACGGCCCATGCCCACCCGCGTCAGCGCCTTCAGGCGATTGACCTCGCCGGCCATGCCCGAGCGCACGCACTGGCGCAGCGTGCCGGCCGTCACGGCCTCGCAGCGGCACACGATCAGTTCGTCGGGCCAGCTTTTGGCGCTCTCGGCCGGCGGCGGCGCGAAGGCGGCCTCCATGCCCTCGCGGAACACGCGGATGCGCGCGAGCCGCCGCTCGATGGTGGCCGCATCGGGCCCCGGCAGGTGACGCGGCGCGCCGGTGCCCAGATCCTCGAGCAGCGCGAGCGCGGCACGCCGGCCCGCGAGCTCGGCCGCGTCCGCCCCGGCGATGCCGGCGCCGTCGCCGGCCAGATACACGCCGGGCACCGAGCTGCGGCCGGCCGCGTCCTTCTCCGGCAGCCAGCAGCGGTTCAGCGCGTCGAATTCGAAGCGGCAGCCGGCCAGATCGGCGAGCTGCGTTTCCGGGCGCAGGCCGAAGCCCAGGCCCACGGCGTCGCAGTCGAGCCGGTGCTGGGTGCCGTCGATCGAGCGCCAGCGGATCGCGTCCACGGCGCTCTCGCCGTGCGCGTGATCGGCGCCGTCGATGCCGTCGAGCGTCACGCCGCGCTCCACGCGCACGCCGTGCGCGCGCAGCCAGCCGAGGTAGTAGAGCCCCTTCGCGAAGGTGCCCGGCTGGCGCAGCAGCTTCGGGGTGGCCGCGGCCTGCTGCGCGAACGGATTGATGTCGAGCACGGCCGCCACCTCGGCGCCGGCGCGCGCGTACTGGTAGGCCACCAGATACAGCAGCGGCCCGGTGCCGGCGAACACGGTGCGCCGGCCGATCGCGCAGCCCTGTGCCTTCAGCGCGACCTGCGCGCCGCCGAGCGTGTACACGCCCGGGCGGGTCCAGCCCGGCAGCGGCGCGATGCGATCGGTGGCGCCGCTCGCGATGATCAGATGGCTCCAGCCGATGCGCGCCTCGCGGCCCGCGCGCAGCATGTCGAGCGCGCCGGGCTCGCACGACCACACCAGCGTGTCGGGCCGGTATTCGAGCTGCGGCAGCAGCGCCTCCATGCAGCGGTGCAGCGCGTCGGCCTTGCGCGCCTCGAAGCCGTACAGCGCCGGCTTGCCGCGCGTGAAGCCGGCGCCCTGCGGCGGCTGCCGATAGATCTGGCCACCCCAGCGCGCGTTCTCGTCGAGCACGATCGGGCGCAGGCCCGCGCCCACCAGCACCTCGGCCGCGCGGATGCCGGCCGGCCCCGCGCCCACGATCACCACGCGCGGCGCCGCGTCGGTGTCGCGCCGCTCGGCCTCGTCGAGCCAGCTGGCCGTGCTCATGCCGCCTTCCCGTTCGCGCCGGGCACGACGACCGCGGCCTTGCGGCCCGTCACCACGCGCATGCCCGCGCGCAGCGGCGTGGAGCACGCGCGCAGCATCGCGCCGCCCTCCTCGCGCACCCAGCAGTCCTGGCACGCGCCGATCAGGCAGAAGCCGGCACGCGGCCCGTCGCCGAATTCGTTCTCGCGCAGGTGGCGCTGCTGCGTGAGGATCGCGGTCAGCACGGTGTCGCCGGCCAGCGCGTGGGTGGGCGCGCCGTCGAGCACGAAGGGCACGCGCTCGCGGGCGGTTTCGGCCACGCGCACGAGCTGCGGCGAGGATGGCGGCGGAAGACGGTCGGTCATCGTGGTGGGCATGAGCGGTTGGGCGGACCTCAGTGCTGTCCGATCAGGATGCGGTTCAGGCCGTACACGCGATCGAGGATCAGCATGGTGCCGGCCGTGATCGCGATCACGAGCGTGGAGACGGAGGCCATCATCGGATCGATCGACTCGGTGGCGTACATGTACATGCGCACCGGCAGCGTGACCGTCTGCGGCGAGGTGACGAAGATCGACATCGTCAGTTCGTCGAAGCTGTTGATGAAGGCGAGCAGCCAGCCGCCGGTGATGCCGGGCACGATCATCGGCAGCGTGACGCGGCGGAAGGTGGTCCAGGCGTTCGCGCCGAGCGAGGCGGCCGCGTGCTCCACGCTGCGGTCGAGCCCGGCCGTGGCGGCCAGCACCAGCCGCATCACGAACGGCGTGACCACGATCACGTGCGCGGCCACCAGCCAGCCGAACGAGCCGGTGGCGCCGATCAGCGCGAAGAAGCGCAGCAGCGCGATGCCGAGCACCAGCCCCGGAATCACCAGCGGCGAGAGCAGCAGCGCGTTCAGGAAGGCGCGGCCCGGAAAGCGCGCGCGGCCGATGGCGAGGCCGGCCGGCAGCGCGATCGCGAGCGACAGCGTGGCCGAGGCCACCGCGAGCTTCAGGCTGTTGCCGAACGCGGCGATGAAGTCCGGGTAGTCGAGGATCGCGCGGAACCAGCGCAGCGACAGGCCGTGGGTGGGCAGCGTGAGCGTCTCGTCGGGCGTGAACGCCACCAGCACCACGATCGCGAGCGGCGCGAGCATGAACAGGATCACGAGCGTGTGGAACGCGAGGGCGAGCGGGCCGTTTTTGCGCATGATGGGGCGTGTCGAATGTGGAGGGAATCAGCCGAGGCCGCGCATGTAGCGCCGCTCGAGCACGCGGTAGTAGGTCAGCATCACGATCAGGTTCGCCGCCAGCAGCAGGATCGCGATGGTGGCGCCGAGCGGCCAGTTCATCGAACTGAGGAACTGGTCGTACACGGCGGTGGCCGCCACCTTGAGGCGCCGCCCGCCCAGCAGGCCGGGAATCGCGAAGGCGCTGGCCGACAGCCCGAACACCATCAGGCTGCCCGACAGGATGCCCGGCATCAGCTGCGGCAGCACGATGCGGCGCAGCGTGGTGGCCGGCGACGCCATCAGCGAGAGCGCGGCGTTCTCGGTCTGCGGATCGAGCCGCTGCAGCGCCGTCCACACCGGGATCACCATGAACGGCAGCATCACGTGCACGAGCGCGATCACGATCGCGAAGGTCGTGTATTCGAGCTTGTAGGGGCCCAGGCCGAACAGGCCGAGGAACTGGTTCACCAGGCCGCCCGTGTTCAGCAGCATGCTCCAGCCGAATGCGCGCACCACCACCGACACCAGCAACGGCGCCAGGATCACGAGCAGGAACAGCGAGCGCCACGGATCGCGCATGCGCGACAGGATGTAGGCTTCGGGCGTGCCGATCGCCACGCACAGCAGCGTGGTGAGCGCGGCGATGCCGAAGGTGCGCAGGAAGATGGTGTGGAAGTAGGACTGGCTCAGCACCTCCACGTAGTGATGCGGGTCGAAGGCCGCGATCGGGCCCACCGACGGGTCGAAGCGATAGAACGACAGCACCAGCGTCATCGCGAGCGGCACCAGCACGAGCGCCACGAACAGCAGCCCGGCCGGTGCGCACAGCAGCCACATCGGCAGCCAGGCGTGCCAGCGGGCGCGGCGCGGCGCGGGTGCCGCGGCATGCGCTCCGTTCAGGTCGTTCGCGCGGTCGCGCGCGACGCTCGGCGCCTCACCCATGAGCGGCCTCCCGATGCATCACGCGCAGCGCGCCGATGCGCCAGTCGATGCCCACCACCGCGCCTTCCGGATAGGGTTCGTCGCCGGCGTTCTGGCAGCACGCGAGCATCTCCCCCGCCTCGCTGTCGAGCCGGTACAGCCACTGGCTGCCGAGAAAGAAGCGGCTTGTCACGCGGCCGGCGAGGCGCCCCGTGCCGGGCGCGCCGAGCGCGAGCTTCTCGGGACGGATGCACAGCGTGACCGCATCGCCCGCCTGCATCGCGTGCGCCTCGGCGCTCGGGCTCGCCTCCGACATCCTGCCGCCCAGATCGACCCGAATCTCCCCGTCCTGCTGCGACACCACCGTGCCGGCCAGCAGATTGGTCTTGCCGACGAACTGCGAGACGAACGCGTTGCCCGGGTGTTCATAGGCGCGATACGGCGTGTCGATCTGCGTGATGCGGCCCGCCTCCATCACCACCACGCGGTCGCTGATCGACAGCGCCTCGGACTGGTCGTGGGTGACCATCACCGTGGTGGTGCCGAGCTTGCGCTGGATCTCGCGCAACTCGAACTGCATGTCCTCGCGCAGCTTCGCGTCGAGGTTCGACATCGGTTCGTCGAGCAGCAGCACCGGCGGCGCGATCACCACCGCACGCGCGATCGCCACGCGCTGACGCTGGCCGCCCGAGAGCTCGCGCGGAAAGCGCCGCGCATGGGCGCCGAGCCGCACCAGCGCGAGCGCCTCCTGCACGCGCTCGGCCCGCTGCGCCTTCGGCACGCCGCGCATCTCCAGGCCGAAGGCCACGTTCTGCTCCACGCTCATGTGCGGAAACAGCGCGTAGCTCTGGAACACGATGCCGAGGCCGCGCCGGTTCGGCGCCATGTGCGTGATGTCGCGGCCGTCGAGCGTGATCGTGCCGCGCGTCGTTTCCACGAAGCCCGCGATCATCTGCAGCGTGGTGGTCTTGCCGCAGCCGGACGGCCCGAGCAGGGACACGAACTCGCCCTTCCCGACCGACAGGCTGATGCCCGTGACCGCCTGCAGGTCACCGAACGATTTCGAGACATCCGTCAACGTGAGGAACGACATGATCTGGCCCTTCGGTGCATCGGCACCGTCTGAAGCGAAGCATTCGATGCCGCCGACTCTATCCGGCCAATTTTTTCACCGTCAACGCGCAATTCCGTGAGGCGACATTAATTTTTCAGATATTCCGCTGAATAGAATATGTCGGTCTATATCCCGCATCTGAATTTCATCCGACGGATTCAGGGACATCCCGAATGCATCGGCGGCTGCGCCGCGCGGCGCGACACGGTAGAGTCGAGCCGATTGCCGGCGGGGTGCAACGAGGATTCCGCCCAGTGGAATACGGAGAACCGAAAGTGACGAACACGAGCCAGGAAAACGGAATGTCCGACGCGCCCGCCGGCGGCCCGGGTGTGCTGCAGCGCGCGTTCGCGCTGATCCGGGCGCTCGGCGACAACCAGGCCGAGGGCAGCCGCGTCACCACGCTCGCGAAGACGGTGGGCCTCACCCAGGCCACCGTGCACCGGCTGCTGCAGGGGTTGATCGCCGAGCAGGTGGTGGAACAGGACGAGCGCACCCGGCGCTACCGGCTCAGCGTGGTGTTCTTCGCCATGGCCGCGCAGGCCGGCAACCCGAACGGCATGCGCACGCTGTGCCGCCCCGCGCTGCTGCGGCTGTGCGCGAGCCTCGGCGACACGATCTTCCTGCTCGTGAAGAGCAGCTTCGACGCGGTGTGTCTCGACATCTGCGAGGGGCCGTTTCCAATCCGCTCGTTCACGGGCACGATCGGCGGGCGCGTGGCGCTCGGCGTCGGTCAGGGCAGCCTCGCGATCCTCGCCTTCCAGCCCGAAGCCGAGCGCGAGGAGATCATCCGCTTCAACGTGCCGCGCATGCGTGGCTACGGCGTGCTCGACGAGGTGTACCTGCGCACCGAGATCGACCGCGTGCGCGCGCTCGGCTACGCGGGCCGCAACAGCGGCGTGCTCGAAGACATGGCCGGCGTGGCCGTGCCGATCCTCGACCAGAACCAGGTGGCGGTGGGCGCGCTGAGCGTGGGCACGCTCTCCACGCGGCTGACCGAGGAGCGGCTGCCCACCGTGGTGCAACTGCTCAAGCGCCAGGCCGAGAGCATCGGCCCGCAGATGAACCCGTTCGACGCGGCGATGCGCGATCCGATCCAGGGGCTCACGCAGGTGTATTCCACGCGCCCGGGGGGCGCCGCCTGACGGCGCGCGCGAGCGCAGGCACCGGCCTCAGCGGCGCGGCCCCGGCACGCTTTCGGGCGCGCGTCGCAGCCGCACGTTGAGCGGCACCGACACCTGCCGGAACACCAGCTGCGCCACCACCGCCGACACCGCCAGGTACAGCACGAGCCATACCGGCTTCCAGGCCGGCACGAGGTTCGCGCGCGTGAGCCACTCGCGCAGCACGCCGAGCACGACGATGTGGAACAGGTAGAGCTCGTAGCTGCGCACGCCGAAGAAGCTCACGAAGCGCGTGAAGCCCGGTTCGTCGTCGGCATGCAGGCCAGCGCGCGGATCGTGCTCCGCCTGCGCCCTGCCCGCCGGTGCCGCCCGGTGCGCGATGCCGTACAGCAGCGCGCCCGTGCCGAGCGCCACCACCGACACGCCCCACACCACGTTGCGCATGATCGGCCCTGCCAGCCAGGTGGCCGCGATCGCGAGCGCGGCCGGCCAGGCGAGCCGCGCGGAGGCGGCCGCCGACAGCCGGCGGGCCGGCAGCAGCGCCACCGCGCAGCCGATCGCGATCGCGTCGAAGCACGACAGATAGCCGTACAGCGCCACGATCTCGTCGCCGGCATGCAGCGCGCGCCAGGCCGGCCCGATCAGCGCCAGCAGGCCCAGCAGCGGCAGGATCCGCTCGCGGCGCCCGAGCAGCACGCAGGCCAGCGGGAACCCCAGATAGAACACCTCCTCCACCGACAGCGACCACAGGATGTTCAGCGCGTAGTTGAAGTAGCCGAGCCTCGCCATCAGGACGTTGTGCCAGAACGTCAGCACCGACAGCACGGCCAGCGGCATCGACGCCGTGTCCGGCTTGTCGACGAAGGCGCGCAGCCCGAGCGCGGCGAGCGCCACCACGATCGCGAGCATCAGCACGAGGCACGGCAGGATGCGCGCCGCGCGCAGCCGCCAGAACGCGAGCGGCCGCACCTCGCCCGGCGAGCCGAAGCGCTGCAGCGAGGTGGAGGTGATCAGGTAGCCCGAGATCACGAAGAACATCGTCACGCCGTAATTGCCGTTGCGCGACACGGCGCGGATCGCATCCGACAGCCACGGCAGATCGAACGGCGTCACGTCGAGCCGGTAGGTCAGATGGAAGTGCAGCAGCAGCACGGACAGGATGGCGATGCCGCGCAGGAAGTCGACGCCGGTGCTGCGGGAGGCGGATGTCACTCGGGAGAATCCTCGAATACGGGTGGAACGGTCGATCGACGCGCGCGGCCTTCGCTCGGAAAGGGGCCGGCGTTGACGGCTGCCGTACCGTACCCGAAGATAGCGCCTCCCGTCGACCTTCCCACGCGCATTTCATGACGTTTCGCCTTGCCATCTTCGATTTCGACGGCACGCTCGCCGATTCCTGGCCGGTGTTCGCCGATACCCTCAACGGCCTGGCCGCGCGCCACGGCTTCCGCCCGAGCGACGCCGAACAGCAGGCGAAGCTGCGCGGCATGAGCGCGATGGAAGTGCTGCGCGAGCTGCGGATTCCGCTCTGGAAGGTGCCGGCCGTGCTCGCCGACGCGCGCGCGGCGATGGCCGAGCGGATCGGCGAGGTGAAGCCGTTCGCGGGCGTCGCCGATGCGCTGAACGCGCTGATGGATCGCGACGGCGAGCGGCGCATCGCGGTGGCCGTGGCCACCTCGAACGCGCCGGAGAACGTGCGCGACGTGCTGGGCGAGGCGCTCGTGGCGCGCTTCGCGGCCATGGAGTGCGGCGCGTCGCTGTTCGGCAAGACCCAGCGGCTGCGCACCATCCTGCGCGCCACCGGCGTGGAAGCCGCGCAGGCGATCTACGTGGGCGACG
Source organism: Burkholderia sp. (assembly GCA_030151225.1). Lineage (GTDB taxonomy): Bacteria > Pseudomonadota > Gammaproteobacteria > Burkholderiales > Burkholderiaceae > Burkholderia. The sequence goes on from JASLEG010000068.1 coordinate 107,914, forward strand.
AACTGCGCGACGCCGAGGCGGCCGAGAGCCTGGGCATGAAGTTCGGCGCGGTGAGCTGGGGATACACGACGGCCGACGCGCTGGCGGCGGCGAAGCCGCATGCGGTGTTCCACACGCCGGCGGACTGGCTCGCGCCGTGACGCGCCCGCGCGCCCGCCGCAATCCGGCGACGCGCGGGCCCTGCCTCACACCGGCGACGGATTGCGCTCCGAGAAGCCTTCCTGATGCCAGTACGGATACGCGGGCCGGCGATAGCTCGCGTCGTCGAGCTTCTTCACCTGCTCCGGCGTGAGATTCCAGCCCACCGCGCCGAGGTTCTGGCGCAGCTGCTCCTCGTTGCGCGCGCCGACCAGCACGGTGGCCACGGTCGGGCGCTGCAGCAGCCAGTTCAGCGCGATCTGCGCAATCGTCTTGCCGGTTTCCTCGGCCACCTCGTCGAGCGCGTCGATCACGCGGTACAGGTACTCGTCCGGCACCGGCGGCCCGAAGTCGGCCGTCTTGTGCAGGCGGCTCTGCTCGGGCAGCGGCTGGCCGCGACGGATCTTGCCGGTCAGGCGCCCCCAGCCGAGCGGGCTCCACACCACGGCGCCCACGCCCTGATCGATGCCGAGCGGCATCAGTTCCCATTCGTAGTCGCGACCGATCAGCGAGTAGTAGGTCTGGTTCGCGACGTAGCGCGGGTAGCCGTAGCGGTCCGCCACGTCCTGCGACTTCATCAGGTGCCAGCCCGAGAAATTCGACACGCCCGTGTAGCGGATCTTGCCCGCGCGCACCAGATCGTCGAGCGTGGACAGCACTTCCTGTACCGGCGTGCGCGCATCGAAGCCGTGCAGCTGGAACAGGTCGATGTAGTCGGTCTGCAGGCGCTGCAGCGCGCTGTCCACGGCGCGGATCAGGTGGAAGCGCGACGAGCCCACGTTGTTCGGTTCGTCGTCGAAACGAAAGGTGGCCTTGGTCGAGATCAGCGCCTTGTCGCGGCGGCCCTTCAGCGCCTCGCCGAGGATCGATTCGGAGGCGCCGCGCGAGTAGATGTCGGCCGTGTCGAACATCGTGAGGCCGGCGTCGAGGCAGATGTCCACGAGCTTGCGCGCCTCGGCCACGTCGGTCTCGCCCCAGGCCTGGAACAACTCGCCCTTGCCGCCGAACGTGCCGGTGCCGAAGCTCAGTACCGGGACCTTGAAGCCCGATGCGCCGAGATGTCGATATTCCATGTCGGTTCCTTGAAGGTGGTGGGTGGGACGGCGCCCGCGCCTCGGCGCGACGCCGTCGGCCCATACCGTAACGCAAGTCGCCGAACGCTGCAGCGCCCCCTCGCCGGCGCGGCTTCACATCGCGAACGGCCGGAACACCGGGCTCGCCCAGCCGCGGCCCGAGCGCGGCGGGGCCGGCGACATGGGCACGCCGCCGTACACCACCGAGCCGTCGGCTTCCTGATAGCGCAGCCACGCCACCGCATCCGTCTCGCCCACCGGCGCCTGCGCGTAGTCGCACACGCCTTGCGGAAACACGAGATTCAGCTCGTACCACTGCGCGTCGGTGAACTGGCCGGCCGGGTAGTCGCCGCGGTCCAGCGGCTTCAGGCGGCACTTGTTGGCGAGCGTCGCGATGTCGTCGCCGGCGATCATGCGCGGCGTCTGGAACACCGGCGCGACGTCGCCCGCGCACAGCTTGCCGGCCACGAAGGTGCCCTTGCCGTTCCAGCAGCCGTCCGCCGCCTGCGCCGGGCGATGCGCGGCCAGCTTGCGCGCCAGCGGCTCGGTGCCGCGATCGGCCTCCACCGCGCCGAGCCACTGGTCGAGCATGCGGAACGCGGTGCCGACGCAGGCCCGATCGGCGACCAGCGGCGCCGGCCCTTCCCAGATCGTGTGGTTGTCGTGAGCCCCGAACCGCCGGTCCAGCCGCGCGCGCATCGCGAATGCCCGGAACGTGTCGTGGGCGCCCAGGTTCGCGCCGGTCAGCACGGCGGGATCCTCGCTCACGAGCCTGGCGGCGCCGGCCAGCGCGGGCGCGAGCAGCCCGGAGACCTTGCTCGCGAGCGGCGCGGCATCGGCGGCCAGCTTGCCGAGATCCGCGTCGAGCGCGCCGCCCGCGCCGTTCGGCCCGACGCAATCGACGATCGGCGTGTCGGCCAGATGGTTCGCCACGTTGATCGCGCCGCTGCGATAGGCGCGCGACACGGCCAGCTCGCTGGCCACCGTGCGTCCCGGCGCGGGCTTGCCGTCCACGTCGATGCCGCCCACGTAGCGGTTCAGATCGATGAAGCGCTCGGCGTCGATCAGGCTGTTCTGCAGGGCCCACCAGCCGTATTGCACGCCGACGTTGTCGTACGGCGCAGCGGCGAAGCCGTGCCCGACGGCGGCCTCGTTGCGGCTCCAGACCGGCTGCGCACGCGGGCCGAACAGGTTCAGGTTCAGATCGGCGATCGAGCAGCGCGCGCCGGCCGGATTGTGCTCGCCGTACAGGCGCGCCTTGTCCGCGATCTCGCAGGCCGGATTGGCCGGATCGATCGCCGGGAAATAGGCCTGGCGATACACCAGCAGGTTGGCGAGCGTCGAGACGTCGATCGATGCGGCCGACCTGGCCGCCACTGCCGACCCGGCCGACGCATCGGCCTGCGGATCCCGGCGCACGCCGCCCGCGATGGCCGCGCGCTGCAGCGCGGTCCAGACCGGGCGCTGCGGCCGGTCGCGCTCGAAGTACTGCAGGAGCGCCGCGTGATCGGCCACCTGGGTGGCGGTGCTCCAGGCGTCGGGAAACGAGCAGGTCGCGACCAGCGCCTGATAGATGCCGGGGTAGGCGTTCTGCACCGACTGCTCGGCCAGCGAGCCGCCCGAGCAGCCGTAGCCGATCGTGTAGCGCAGCAGGCCGTAATGGTCGATCAGATGCTGGCGCGCGATCACCAGCGATTCGGCCTGATTCGCCACGTTGCAGTCCACGCCGCTGTTCGCCTGCGCGGTGGACATCACCGCGTAGCCCGACGCCAGGGCCAGATAGGCCGGATCCTGCTCGCCCCCCACCCCGGCCTCGATGCCCACCATGCGGATCAGGGCGACGATGCCGCCGGGCAGGCCCGGCAACACCGAGGGCGCACGGCTCGCCCTGAACGACGTGCCGCACAGCGCGCCGTGCGTGATCAGCAGCTTGTGATTGAACTGCGCCTGCGGCGCGGCCGCGCTCCACGGCATGCCGGGCTGGTAGAGCGTGGCGATCTGATACTGGTTGCGGGCGAGATGGCCGGTCTCCACCCGCACCACGAACGGCACCGTCACACCGCGATCCGTGGTGACCTCGGCCACGTCGCGCGCGGGCGCGAGCGGATCGTAGGGCTGGAAGCCCGGCTTCGCGGGATCGCTCGACCGGTACACCCAGCTGAAGCTCGGCGGCTGATTGCAATCGGCGTCGATCGCGCCGGGCTGACAGGTCCACGGCTGCACCTGCGGGCCGGCGAACAGCGGGCCGCCCGCGCGATGGTTCACGATCTCGATGGTGCTGCGCGGCACCGACGGGCCCTCCACGCTCAGCGTGTTGCGGCCCGGCGTCATGCCGCCGACGAGGCCGAGGTAACGCCCCTCGCCGGACATCGCGAACGCCGCGCGCACGTCGTGCACGCCGTTCAGGGAGATGAACAGGATGCGCGGGTCGACGCCGGCCGGCGCCGTGACCTCGACCAGCGCCTCGCCGCCGCTGACCAGATCGGCGCGATTCGACAGCACCTCGATCGCGGCGCGCGCGGGGGCGTCCGAGCGGGCGACGGCGGACGGCGTGGCGCCGGCGCTGCCCGCCGGTGACGCACCGCCGCCATCGTCGCCGCCACCGCAGCCGGTCAGCGAGGTCGCCAGCAGCCAGACCATCCACACGCCGGCGATCCAGCCGATCGTGTTCGTCGGTTTCGATGTCATGTGTGCCTCCGCTCAGTTGCCGACCCGCGCGCCCACGCCGAAATACGGCGCCGACGGTGCGGTGTCGATGTTCGGCGCGATGCCGAAGGTGGTGGACGACGTGGCCGGGCCGCCGTTCATCGCGCCGTCGATCAGCGCGACGTACAGGCCGCCGGCGGCGATCAGATGCCCGTGAGCGGCGCCCGCCTGCCCCGCCACGATCTGCCACGGCCCCGGCGTGCCGGCGTGACGATCGAGCATCAGGGAATCCTCCGGACGCTGCGAGGCGAGCGCGGAAAACAGCCCCGCCTCGCCCTTGAAGGTCGCCGTGGTGTACTTGAAATTCGAATCCGCGCCGACGTAGGTGCCGTCGAGTGGGTCGGCAGCCCGGGCGCGTCGCGCGGCGAGCACCGCGATGCCGGATTCGTCGTCGATCCGGGCATCGGCATAGCCTTGCGCGGCCGTGCCGAGGCTCACCGCGCCGGTCCGCACGATCAGCGCAATCGTCGCGCCGTTCAGGCGGCCCAGCACCATGTGCGCCGTGGCCGACGGCTCGGCCGGCATTCGCCTGGCCACGTCGAACAGCGGTGCCAGCTGCTTCAGGTAGCCGCCGAGTTTTTCCATGTTCTGGCCGAGCGTGGCGTCCCATGCCTTCAAGTCCTGATGCTTGCCGGCCAGCATTGTCTCGACCGACGACAACGAAGCGGCCACCCCTTCGAGCATCACGGGATCGAGCGGCACGCTGAACGGCCGGCCGATGCGCGGTGCGCCCGCGCTGTCGAAATAGCCGTTCGGGCCGGCTTGCCAGCGCGCGCCCGTGGTCAGGCAACGCGATGTGCCGTGACAGTTGCCGTCCACGTCGAAGGTTTCCACCGTCGTCGCGCCGCGGGTGGCGTGGTTGCCCGACGGCGTCGCGTGGTAGAGCAGCCCGTCGTAGGTGCCCGGCAGTTGGGACAGGTCGTTCGTGGTGCTGGAGAAACCGAGAAACGGATAGAAATCGACGTGCCGCCGCTCGATCGCGCCGATCGGCATCGACACGATCTGCTCGGCGCTCGGGCCGATCAGCTTCTGCAGCATGTCGCGCACGCCGTGCGTCTTCAGATCCGTGAGCACCGAGACGATCCGCTGGCGAGTTGCGCGGTCGATGCCGATCTCGTCGAGCCTGGGCCCGACGGAATACCAGCCCGTCCAGGCCGTCAAGCTCATCCAGCTATTCCAACTGTTCGCGTCCACCGCTCGAAAGGCTTCGATGATGTTGTCCAGCACCGCCGTGTCACCGAGCATCGCCACCAGGCCCTGGAAGCCCGGGTTGCTCCGGATCACGCGCATCATCGGCTGGCCGTCGTAACGCAGCGTCGCGCCGGGGATCCCGCCGCCCGCCACGCCGAAGCCGATGAAGACGGTCGGAGGGTTGTCGCGATTGAAGTCGGCATCGGTCGTGTAGGCCGGGCCGGGCTGCCCGGCTTGCGTGCTGCCCGGTTGCAGCACGAAGGCGCAGCGCGCCTGCTCCTCGGTCGGCAGGCTGCCGGCCGGCGGATGCGCGACGCGCCCCGTGATCGTGATGCCGGCGCGGGTGGGCGCCACCTCGCCGGGCACCCGTGGCACCGGCGATTCGAGCCAGGTGAGGCGATAGGTCATGGCGAGCGCGTCGATGCGCAGGCGCACGATCTCGCCGCTGCCGGCACCACCCAGATAGGTATCCTTCGCAATCTCGGGGTCGGCGGGGCACAACGCGGCAGCGGTGGCACGTCGGCCCTGCGGCGGTGGGCCATGCGGGCCACAGCCCTGGGGGCTGCACTGTGGCACGGCGATCCTCGCCGGCCCGCTGCCGCCACCATCGTCACCGCCACAGGCGGCCAGCATGGCGGCCAGGCACAGGGCCGCCACCGTCAGGCATTTGAGGTACGACATGCCGGGTCTCCATTTCGTTATTGATTTCGTGACGAAATTAGCAACGATGCCGATCGGTGTGTGTCGACGAATGTGGAGATATGTGGCGATGTCTCGCGTGGAGATTTGCGGGGTGCGTCGCCGTGCGAGCGGGGCTTCGCCAGGACGACAAAACTGGACAGACAGACAGGTTCGGCAACAGACCGACGGCGAACGGTCACGGCTCCGACGGCGCGTCGTCCGGCTCCGGCGCGTCCGCGGCACCTGGCGCAGGTATCGGTGCCGTGTGCCTTCGCACCGGATGCCGCGGCTTCCGGTGACGAACGCGCGCCCGCGCCGGCGGCTCCGCCTGCAGTGCGCCGGGCCGGGCCAGCGTCGCCTCGGGTATCCGGTCCGGCTCCATCCGCTGCGTCCACGGCGACACCGCATCGGACACCACGAGCACGCCGACGAAGATCGCAAACCGCACCGCCCACCGCCGACGCCGCGCGCGATTCGGGCGCGGCAGCGCGGATGGCACGCGCATCGGCATCGACTCGATCGGCGATTCCTGCACGTCGGGCAACGGCACCGGTGGCGGCACCAGCGAATCCGAACGCGCCGGCACCACGATCACGGCGGCGTCCCGCGCCGCCCGCCGCTCCCGCTCCTGCGCCAACACCGTCCGAATCGCCTCCTTCGCCTGTTCCAGCGAGCAGGCGAAGAACTCGCGATATCGATTGACTCGGAACGCATCCAGCAGCGCATGCACTTCCGTCTCGGCATCGAACGCCAGTTCGAAACGCTGTGAATACAGCGCATCGAATCGTTGCGGCACGCCGCGCGTTTCGCGCCACCTGCCCGCCGAGGAATACAGCTCGTTGCGACGTGCCTCGACGCCGATACTCGTATAACCGATTTTCAGCAGGGGCTGATTGCCGTCGTGATAGACCCCATTGCCGAACACGTAAATCCAGCCCGGCTTTTCATTGCGATGGCGCAAACGCAGCGCCTGCATGTCGCGCTCCGTTTCACCCGCCGGCGGGTGGCCATTGCCGACATTCGCCGCGCCGGGCAGCGGCGGAATCGGCAAAACGCCCAGGTCGCGCATGGCCTGCTCGAGCGCCGCAATCGCCACGTCCGGCGGGCAGACGAAAAAGTCCCGCTTCCCGTTGCCGGGATTCAGGCGCTGGGCCGCGAGGCTCGCCTGCGCGCGCAGCACCGCGGCCCGGGCATGACGCACCGTCGCCTGATACGCCACCTCGAACGGAAACGGAACCCCGGTCACATAGAGCTGCTGCAGGCACGCAGCCATCGGCATCGCGGTGAAGCCGACCTTGACGACCGGCATTCCCTTCAGGCGATATCCCCGATTGGTCAGCACATAAACGATTGCGGAACTCAAGCACGCATCCCCGTTATTCATTTCGCGCGGGAATCGTATCGCAGTCCACGTGCTTCACGACATAGCTTTCGCTCGAAAATCGCGATTCATCCGCCTCCCGTTTCAAGACAAAATGAATCATCGGCGCGATTGCCGCGATGCTATATTCGCGACTCCCTTTCCGCGACGCATTCGGCACCGACATGAACCCGATCCCGCTCGATCCGAGTGCCGCCCCGATCTTCGGCATCGCCGGGTTCTGCATCGCGCTGCTCGTCTCGGTCGAGCTCCTGATCGTGATTCACGACCGCGCGATCCGCAGCTATCCGATGACGTGGGCGCTCTGGTTCATCGTCACGTCGATCGCCGCCGCCGAGCAACTGCGAGCCGGCGCCGGGGCCCCGGCCTGGTACGCCACGGCGATCGCCTGCGGGTGCCTCGTCAATGGACTGCGCACCGTGCGCCGCGAGGATCGCGACCGCACCCGGGCCGACTGGCCGTTTCTCGGCATGGCGATCGTCGCCGTGCCGCTCTGGCTGCTGACCGATGCGCCGATGCTCTGCGTCGGCCTGCTGGCGCTGGCCAACCTGGCGAGCCTGGCGTGGTCGCCGCGCAATGCACGTCAGGCCGGCCATGACGCGGCGCTCGCCCTGAATGCCGCGCTCGTGGTGCTGGCTGCGCTGTCGCTGCGCAGCGGGCCGGTGTCGATGGCGCTGGCGCCCGCCGTCGCCATCCTGGCCGGGCTGATCCTGAGCCTCGTTCCGCTGACGCTGCGGCCGCGACGCCGCTCGCGCACCTCCACCGTCTCCGGGGCCGACATGCAGGCACGCTGGCAACGCTATCTTTACGAATCCCACCCGGAGGCGCAGCTGCGCGCGTGGGCCAAACGGCTCGCCCTGTTCCGCTTCTTCCGCGCTTACGGGGGCCACGCCGGCGACGGCGACGCGCTGGTCGTGGTGTACCGATACGCATCGACCGACGATCTCGAGGCCCTGATGGCGTCGCTCGGCATCGTGCTGCAGCGCTACGCCGAACCGCCGCCGCAGGCCGAGCGCGGCGTGACGTACACGGGGGCGCAGATGGCGCGATTCCCGCCGCTGATCCCGGATTCGACCTGGCTCCGGCAGCCCGGCCACACCCGCATCGGCGGCCGTCCGGCGGTCGTCTGGTGCAGCCGGGACACGGTCACGATCTCGGTCGCGTCCGGCTACGACGTGACCGAAGACGACGTGCGCAACGCCGAAGCGATCGAGGCGGTACTCGCCAAGGTGACGCACGAACGGATCGACCCGCCCCAGGACAATGCCCACTACATCTGTCCGAAGTTCTACCCCGAGTTCTTCCGGTAAACGGAACAAGGCCGGCAAGCCGCCGGCCTTTCCCGCTCGAATCGACCAACGCGCGGATCAGAACCCGAGATCCGGGCCGCCCGGCGCGCCCACCGGCCCGGCCGCGGCTGCCGCCGGCTTCGGTGCCTCGTACACCGTCGCATCGGTCGTCAGCAGCAGGCCCGCCACCGACGCCGCGTTCTGCAGCGCGGTGCGCGTGACCTTGGTCGGATCGAGCACGCCCGATTCCACCAGATCGCCGTATTCGCCCGTGGCGGCGTTGTAGCCGAAGTTGCCGCTGCCCTCGGCCACCTTCGCCACCACCACGCTCGATTCCTCGCCCGCGTTCGCCACGATCTGGCGCAGCGGCTCTTCCAGCGCGCGCAGCACGATCTTCACGCCGGCATCCTGATCGGCATTCACGCCGCGCACCTCGCGGATCGCCTGCTTCACGCGGATCAGGGCCACGCCGCCGCCCGGCACGATGCCTTCCTCGACGGCCGCGCGCGTCGCGTGCAGCGCATCGTCCACGCGGTCCTTCTTCTCCTTGACCTCGATCTCGGTCGCGCCGCCCACCTTGATCACGGCCACGCCGCCGGCCAGCTTGGCCACGCGTTCCTGCAGCTTCTCGCGATCGTAATCGGAGCTCGCATCCTCGATCTGCACGCGAATCTGCTTCACGCGCGCCTCGATCGAGGCCTTGTCGCCGGCGCCGTCGATCACCGTGGTGTTTTCCTTGCCCACCTCGATGCGCTTGGCCTGGCCCAGCTCGGCCAGCGTGGCCTTCTCGAGCGTGAGGCCGGTTTCCTCGGCGATCACCTGGCCGCCGGTCAGGATCGCGATGTCCTCGAGCAGCGCCTTGCGACGGTCGCCGAAGCCCGGCGCCTTCACCGCCACCGTCTTCAGGATGCCGCGGATGTTGTTGACCACCAGCGTGGCGAGCGCCTCGCCCTCCACGTCCTCGGCGATGATCAGCAACGGGCGGCCGGACTTCGCCACCTGCTCGAGCACCGGCAGCAGGTCGCGGATGTTCGATACCTTCCTGTCGTGCAGCAGGATGTACGGATTGTCGAGCACCGCGACCTGACGATCGGGGTTGTTGACGAAGTACGGCGACAGGTAGCCGCGATCGAACTGCAGGCCTTCCACCACGTCGAGCTCGTCGGCCAGCGACTTGCCGTCTTCCACGGTGATCACGCCTTCCTTGCCCACCCGGTCGATCGCCTCGGCGATGCGCTGGCCGATCGATTCCTCGCCGTTGGCCGAGATCGTGGCCACCTGCGCGATCTCCCTGCTGGTGGTGGTGGGCTTGCTGATCTTCTTCAGTTCCTCGATCGCGGCCAGCACGGCCTTGTCGATGCCGCGCTTCAGGTCCAGCGGGTTCAGGCCCGCGGCCACGTACTTCTGGCCTTCGCGCACGATCGCCTGGGCCAGCACGGTGGCCGTGGTGGTGCCGTCACCGGCCGAGTCGCTGGTCTTGGACGCCACTTCCTTCACGAGTCGCGCGCCGATGTTCTGCAGCTTGTCGGCCAGCTCGATTTCCCTGGCCACGGACACGCCGTCCTTGGTCACGATCGGCGAGCCGAAGCTGCGCTCGAGCACCACGTTGCGGCCCTTCGGCCCGAGCGTGACCTTCACGGCGTCGGCCAGGATGTTGACGCCTTCGATCAGCCTGGCGCGGTTCACGTCGCCGAATACGATATCTTTTGCAGCCATGTTGTGGATTCCTCAGGTTCAGACGTTGACCACGGCGACGACATCTTCCTCGCGCAGCACCAGCAGCTCGTCGCCGTTGACCTTCACGGTCTGGCCGGCGTACTTGCCGAACAGCACGCGGTCGCCGGTCTTCAGGTCGGGTTCGATGCGCTTGCCGTCGTTGTCGCGGCGGCCGGGGCCGACGGCGATCACTTCGCCCTGGTCGGGCTTCTCGGCGGCGCTGTCGGGCAGCACGATGCCGGAGGCGGTTCTGGTTTCCTGGTCGAGTCGTTTCACGATCACGCGATCGTGCAGCGGGCGAAGACTCATCGTTGCGTTCCTCTCGTCATGGATGTCGTCGGGTCTGGCACTCGCCGGTTGCGAGTGCTGATGAAGGCCAGTATAAAAACGGCCCGTGCGACGATCCAATAACGGATACGCGGAAGCTTATGAGGGGAAGCGGGAATCGATATCGCGCGAGGCGGCAGGAAGGGAAAGCGGCGAGCGCCGGGCGGCGCTCGCCTGAACCGGCAGGAATCCGCCCGTGATTCAGGCCGTGATTCAGGCCGTGAAGCCGGCCACCGCGTGCGGCACGTACGGTGCCTCGAGCGCGGCGATCTCGCTCTCGTCGAGCTTCAGTTCGAGCGCGGCCAGCGCGTCGCTCAGGTGATGCGGCTTCGAGATGCCGACGATCGGCGCGGTCACGCCCGGCTTGCTCGCCACCCAGGCCAGCGCCACCTGCGCGCGCGGCACCTTGCGTGCCTCGGCGATCTTCGCCACGGCCTCCACCACGGCCTTGTCGGCCTCGATGGTGGCGTCGTAGAGGCGCGTGCCGACATTGTCCGATTCCTGGCGCGCCGACGATTCGTCCCAGTTGCGGGTGAGGCGGCCGCGCGCGAGCGGGCTCCACGGAATCACGGCCACGCGCTGGTCGGCGCACAGCGGCAGCATCTCGCGCTCCTCCTCGCGATACAGCAGGTTCAGATGGTTCTGCATGCTGACGAATTCGGTCCAGCCGTTCGCGCGCGACGTGTGGATCGCCTTCGAGAACTGCCAGGCGGCCATCGACGACGCGCCGATGTAGCGCGCCTTGCCGGCCTTCACCACGTCGTGCAGCGCCTCCAGCGTTTCCTCGATCGGCGTGGTCGGGTCGAAGCGATGGATCTGGTACAGGTCCACGTAATCGGTGCCGAGCCGCTTCAGGCTGTGGTCGATCTCGGTCAGGATCGCCTTGCGCGAGAGGCCCGCGCCGTTCGGGCCGGGCCGCATGCGGTTGAACACCTTGGTGGCGAGCACCACGTCGTCGCGCTTCGTGTATTCGCGCAGCGCGCGGCCCACGATCTCCTCCGAGGTGCCGTCCGAATAGGTGTTCGCGGTGTCGAAGAAGTTGATGCCGGCCTCGATCGCCTGGCGGATGATCGGGCGGCTCTGATCCTCGGGCAGCGTCCACGCGTGGTTGCCGCGCGCCGGATCGCCGAAGGTCATGCAGCCGAGCACGAGCTTCGAGACTTCGAGCCCGGTCCTGCCGAATTTCACGTATTCCATGTCTGCCTCGCTCTATGGGGATGAAGGGGGGGAAAGGCTCGCGTGCCGGCGGCCGGGGCGCATCGACAGCAAGACGTAAGCCGCGTCGCGTGACGCATCGATCCCGCGCATCATGCACGAATCCGCGCCGGCCTGCGCCGGGGCGAACCGATGCGGAGCGCTCGCGAACTCGCGTGGCGGCGCCCATTCCGGTGCACGGCGGCGCCGTGTTACCCTGCCAGCGCCCGCCGCCGGAGACGCGCGCGGGCCGCATCGCCCCTGCCTTGCCCTTCGTCCAATACAACGACATCGAACCGCCCAAAACAACATGATCGCCAATATCCTGGTCGGACTGGTTGCCCTGATTCACGTCTACATCGTGGTGCTGGAAATGTTCCTGTGGACCACGCCCAGAGGCCGGCGCACCTTCGGGCTGACGGCCGAATTCGCGCAGCAGACGCGCGTGCTGGCCGCCAACCAGGGCCTCTACAACGGCTTCCTCGCCACGGGCCTGATCGTCGGCCTGCTGTCGCCCTTCAACGGCTACGCGTTCAAGCTGTTCTTCCTGATCTGCGTGATCGTGGCCGGCGTGTTCGGCGCGGCCACGGCCAGCCGCCGCATCCTGTACGTACAGGCGCTGCCGGCCGTGCTCGCGCTGATCGCACTGCTGATCAAGGTCTGAACGTCAGGTCGCGCAGCGCCGCTTCGGCGCTCGCGTGGCGGAACACGAAGCCATCCGCCAGCAGCCGCGCCGGCGCCACGTGCTGGCCGTCGAGCAGCAGCTGCGCCATCTCGCCGGCGGCCAGCCGCAGCGGCGCGGCCGGCAGGTGGCACCACACGGGGCGCCGCAGCACGCGGCCCACGGTGCGCGCGAACTCGCGCTGGCTCAGCGGCTGCGGGGCCACGGCGTTGTACACGCCGCGCATGCGCTCGCCGAACAGCGCCTCGGCCACGATCCGCAGCACGTCGTCGCGATGGATCCAGCTCATCACCTGCGTGCCGCTGCCGAGCCTGCCGCCGAAGCCGAGGTAATACGGCATCAGCATCGGCGGCAGCGCGCCGCCCGGGCCGAACACCACGCCCAGGCGCAGCACCACCTTGCGCACCGGCATCGCGTCGAGCGGCGCGGTGGCCGCCTCCCAGCGCCGGCACAGCTCGGACATGAAACCGGCGCCGGCCGCGCTCGTTTCGTCGAGCCGCTCGGCGGCGTCGCGCACGCCGTAATAGCCGATCGCCGAGGCCTGGATCCACACCGCGGGCCGCTGCGTGGCCGTCGCCACCCAGCGCAGCAGCGCCTCGGTCACGCCCACCCGGCTCGCGAGCAGCACCGCCTGGCGGCGCGCGCTCCAGCGCGGGCCCAGCACGGGCGCGCCGGCCAGGTTGATCACGGCGTCGAAGCGCTCGTCGCGATGCAGTCGGTCGATCGACTCGATGCAGCGCGCGCGGCCCCGGAAGGCGTGGGCGGCCGCGAGCGGCGAACGCGCGAGCACGGTCACGGCGTGGCCCGCGTCGAGCAGTTGCCGGACCAGCGCCTCGCCGATGAAGCCGGTGCCGCCCGTCACGAGCACCCGGCGGTGCGGCTGCCCCGCGAACGGATTCGGCGGCGGCGTGCGCCGCGCCAGCCGCCGCGCGGCCAGGCCGTCGCGCACGCCCGACAGGCCCACGCCGAGCGCGAACACCGTCAGCACCCAGCCGCGCCAGCCGAGATCGATCGAGGCCAGCGCCGTGGGCTGCCTGGACCACGCCCACAGCTGCATCGCGTAGAGGCCGAACAGCGCGCCGCCGTTGATGGCCAGCACGGTGTGCGTGATCCGCTCGGTGGCAGGCAGCTTGCGGCTGCCGTCCTCCACCACGAAATCCCAGAGCGTGAGCAGGATCTCCACCGCGATCAGCGCGGCCACGGCCCGGACCCACGCGCCGTGAAAGGCCAGATTCGCCATCGCCGCGAACAGCAGCGCGTAGAGCAGCGCGCGCACGCAGTGGATCGCGAGCTCGCGGCCGGCCTGCGCGCGGTGCGCGAGATCCTCGGTCAGTTCGTGGTGATAGAGCGTGTCGAACGCGCCGAGGCAGCCCTGCACGAGCAGCAGCGCGATCGCCCAGTCGAAGGCGGGCAAGGTGTTCATGCGCGGTCCGCCTTCCAGAGCCAGGCGAGCGGCGGCACGAGCAGCAGCAGCGCCACGGCGTCGATCGCGACGTTCACCATCACGCCGGCCCGCCACGAGGTGGCGATGTCCTGCGGCGCCCACAGCAGCAGGCCCGCCAGCAGCCAGCCCCAGATCGCGCGCTGCCGCAGGCGGTTGCCGAGATGCACGAGCGCCAGCATCCACACGCCCGCGCACTGCACGGTCGCGCCGAACAGCGCGAGCCACCAGAGCTGCTGCGCGCGCGCCGAGGCCGGCACCTGCGCGCCGCCCCAGAACTGCCGCTCGATGGCGGCGTGATACGGCGCGAGCACCGGATGCGCGGCGAGCAGCGGCAGCAGCACGCCCACCGCCAGATGCGCGACGGCGGCCGCGTAGAGCCAGAGGACCAGCCAGCGGCGCAGCGCATGGCGCGGCGGGCGAGCCGAGGATATGGCAGCGGATGGGCTTGCCGGCGCGGGGTTCGCCGACGCGGCGGCGCCCTGCCCGCTGCTCAGGAATGGATTGCCGATCGGGCACGCGCCGTCGTCGCAGGCCGGTGCCGGGCGGCCGCCGAAGCGGCTCGACAAGGCATAGCGGTTGCGGGCCAGCACCCGGTACCCGGCGGCGCACGCCGCGCGCACGCCCGGCACGCGCAGCGGCCAGACCGCCCAGCCGCGCCCCACCGCCGTGCAGGCCGCGATCAGGCTGTCGATGCCCGCGAGCACCCGGCCGTCGGCCGTGCGCGCGTGGATCTCGCGATTCAGCGCGGCCAGCCCGACGCCGAGCGGCGCGGGGTCGAAGCCGACGGCGGCGATGTCGACGAAGGCGAGCCGGCCTTCCGTGTCCCAGCGCGCGAAGCGCTGCATCTGGGCCGTGCACAGCGCACAGCGTCCATCGAAATACAGTTCGAGCGCGATGCTTGTCATGACGAGTCCCTTCCCGACGGGTGTCGGAAATGCATCCGATTTTTCTAAAATTTCTGTAACGACAGAAATTTACGAAATAACGGAACTTCATGTCAAGCGGTTTGCCTCGAAGGAGGCGTCCGCCCTGCATCGCGCAAATTCAGCTATACAAACGGATTCAGGCGCGTAGGATGGGAAGCTTGCGAAGCCGCATCGTCGGTTGCACCGCATCCCTCCGAATTCGCTGCGCGGGCCACGCCATCCGCCCGTTTCCTCCTTTCCTCACTGCCCCTGTCGCTGTCGCCGCCTTCGCGGCGCATGCTCGACCGTCGCGTTCGCAGCACCGCATCCGGCGGGTACGTGTCCGTACCCGCCGCCTCATCCCGTTTGCCTCGCTCCGGCCACCTGCCGGAGATACCGGAGTCGCACCATGAATTCTTCACGCCTGCTGCAATCGATCCCCGACGACGCCCCGGCGCTCGCCGGCCTGCCGCCGCCCCTGTCCGCCACGGAACGTGCCGGACCGGCCTGCGCGATCGGCGCACCGTGCGAGGACGGCGCCACGCGCCTGCTCGTGCTTCCGGCGAACGTGGCCGGCACACCGGCCGCTGCCGCCGCCGCCCCGCCGTTCCGGGTGGATCCCACCCCACGCCGGGCCGACGGCGAATACATCGCGCATGCGCGCATCAGTTCGAATCGAGCGGACGGCACCGAATACGACGTGCATTTCAGCCGCGACCTGGCCGGCTTCGACCGGCGCACCGACGCCATCGCCTACGCGCGCAACTGGGCGCAGGCCTGGGTGCAGGCGAATTACCGCTGAGTGCCGGGGCGAGGCGAACGGCGCCCGCGTGGCGTCGCCGCGATCTCGACGGCTCGGCGGCGTTTGCGCGCTCAGCTCGACAATCCGCCGAGCCGCGCCACCACGGCCTCGAAATCGGGCCGCCCCGCCACGTCCTCGGCCAGGCACTCGGCCGTCAGTTGCACGAGCGCCGCCATCACGTCCGCGCGCCTCGCTTCCGTGCGCGCCACGAGTTCCTCGAGCAGGCAGCCGAACGCGCGCACCTCCACCCGCTGCAGCAGCGCGGCGCGCTTCGCGTCGCCCGTGTCGACGATCGACGCCGCGCCGAAGTCGCCGAGCATCGCGTGGCCGGCGCCGTCGTGCAGGATGTTGTGCGCATACAGATCGCCGTGCACGATGCCGCGCCCGTGCAGATGCGCGGCCGCCGAGGCGATGCCGTGCGCGATCCGCAGCGTGGTGCCGAGGCTGAAGCGCCGATCCTCGGGATAGACGTCGCGCGTGCAGCTATCGAAGCTCGGCGGCGCGGCCAGCACCTCGAAGTCGTGCTCGACGAGCGGCATCACGAGCCCCGTTTCGTCCATCGGATGCCCGGTCACGCGGCCCAGCGCGCCGATCAGGTTCGGGTGCGTGCCCGCATGCAGGCACGCGGCCATCTCGCGATCGGGCAGCCCGTCGCTGGTCACCGCGCCCTTGAACAGCTTCACGGCCACCGCCTGCTGCGGGTGATGATCGGCCGACAGGCGCGTGGCGCGATGAATCACGCCCGAGGCGCCCTCGCCGAGCTTCTGGCCCAGCGCGAGCGTGGACCACGCGATGTCGGGCACGGCGCTGCTCGCGGCGGCGGCCGCTTCGGCCGCACTCGCGAACGGGTTGCCGGCATAGGCCAGCCACGCGAGCCGCGGCAGCGCGAGCAGCCAGTCGGGCAGGCGCGCGAAGCGGTTCGCGGCGAGCCGCACGAGCTCGAGCCGCGTGCAGGCGGCCATCTCGTCGGGCAGCGCGGCGAGCCGGTTGCCGGCCAGCATCAGCTTCTGCAGCTCGGTGCAGGCGCCGAGCTCGGGCGGCAGCGCCTCGACCTCGTTGTCGGTCAGGATCAGCCAGCGCAGCCGTGGCGGCAGCGCGCCGGCCGGCACGCGGCGAATCCGGTTCGCCTTGAAGCCCACCATGCTCAGTTGCGCGCACTCGCCGAGCATGCCGGGCAGCTCGGTGAACGGATTGTTCGAGGCGAACAGCACGCGCAGCCGGTGCAGGCGCGGCAGGTCGTCGGGCAAGGCGCTCAGCGCATTGCCCGACAGATCGAGCACTTCCAGGGTATCGGCCAGCGCGAAGATCTCGCGCGGGAATTCGGTCAGCCCGGCGGCCAGCTTCAGGTGCCGCGCCCCCGCGAGCTGTCCGGACCTCAATTGTTCGACGGTGTGTGTCACGGCCGGTGGCGGCGGGCGCCGCGAGAGTGGGGAACGTGTCGATTCTAGCGGCTTCGGCGGCGCAGCAACAACGCCGCGAAAGCGGGCACGGCGCTTGCGCCATCACGTGGATCGGCCCCGTCGCGCCGCGCCCGTCAGGCACGTGCCACGTCACGGTCGGGCCCCGGCTGGTGCGTCGCAACACGCCGTGCGCCGCGCTCGCGCACCGCACGGCGAGCCACCTCGCGGCTCGCGCGTTCGGCCCACGATGTGCAAAGCCATTCACCGATTTACAAGGAGGTCTCCCGCCATGTCATCCGGTTCATCCGCCACGCCCCCCGCCAACACCGCGCCGAAGACGGTGCCCGCTCCGCGCAACCCGCACCTGCGCGAGATGGCGAACTGCATCCGCTTCCTGTCGATGGATGCGGTGCAGAAAGCGAACAGCGGCCACCCCGGCGCGCCGATGGGCATGGCCGACATCGCCACGGTGCTGTTCCGCGACTTCATGAAGTTCGATGCGGCCGACCCGCACTGGATCGATCGCGACCGCTTCGTGCTGTCGAACGGCCATGCCTCGATGCTGCTGTACAGCCTGCTGTACCTGACCGGCTACGAGGACATGACGCTCGAGCAGCTCCAGCAGTTCCGCCAGGTCGGCAGCAAGACCGCCGGCCACCCCGAATACCGTCACGCGAACGGCATCGAGCTGACCACCGGCCCGCTCGGTCAGGGCATTGCCGAATCGGTGGGCATGGCGCTGGCCGAGCGCATCCTCAATGCGAAGTTCGGCGACGCGCTCGTCGATCACTACACCTACGTGTTCCTCGGCGACGGCTGCCTGATGGAAGGCATCAGCCAGGAAGCGATCTCGCTGGCCGGACACCTGAAGCTCGAGCGCCTGATCGCGTTCTGGGACGACAACTCGATCTCGATCGACGGCCCGACCAAACTCGCCGTGTCCGACGACGAGATCGGGCGCTTTCGCGCCTCGGGCTGGCGCGTGATCGAGATCGACGGCCACGACACCGATGCGATCCACGACGCGATCCTGCAGGCTCGCGAAGGCGACGGCCGGCCCACCATGATCGCCTGCCGCACCATCATCGGATTCGGCTTTCCGAGCCGCGCCGGCACCCAGAAGGCGCACAGCGACGCGCCCGGCCCGGAAGAGATCGCCGGCGCGCGCAAGCTGCTGGGCTGGGATTCGCCGCCGTTCGAGATTCCCGCGCCGCTGCTGAAGGAATGGCGCGAGATCGGCGCGAAGGGCGGCGAGGCACGACGCGCCTGGGCCGAGCGCCTGGAAGCGGCGCCCGACGAGCTGCGCCGCGAATTCGAGCGCCGCAACGAGGGGCGCCTGCCGGCCGACTGGAAGGACGCGATCGCGGCGGTGCGCGCGGGCTTCGTGTCGGAAGGCGGCGAGACGGCCACGCGCAAGGCCAGCGGCGCGGTGCTCGACCAGCTGTTCGACGCGATCCCCGAGCTGCTCGGCGGCTCGGCCGACCTCACGCCGTCGAACAACACGAAGGCGCGCGCGCAGACCGAGATCAAGCCGGGCCAGTACGACGGCTCGTACGTGCATTACGGCGTGCGCGAGCACGGCATGGCCGCGGCGATGAACGGCATCGCGCTGCACGGCGGCCTGATTCCGTACGGCGGCACCTTCCTGTGCTTCTCCGATTACTGCCGCCCGGCGATCCGGCTCGCGGCCATGATGCGCATTCGCACCGTGTTCGTGATGACCCACGATTCGATCGGCCTGGGCGAGGACGGCCCGACCCACCAGCCGGTCGAGCATCTGGCCGCGCTGCGCGCGATCCCGCACCTCGGCGTGTACCGGCCGGCCGACGCGGTGGAAACGGCCGAATGCTGGGAGCTGATCCTCGATCAGCCGCGCCGCGCGGCGCTGATCGCGCTGTCGCGCCAGCCGCTGCCGCTGCTGCGCGGCGGCGATGCCAGCGGCGACCGCAGCAACCGCTCGGCGCGCGGCGCCTACGTGCTGCACGAGGCCGAGGGCGGCCCGCGCCGCCTCACGCTGCTGTCGACGGGCTCGGAGCTGCACCTGGCGGTGCAGGCGCGCGAGATCCTGCAGAAGGAGGGCGTGCCCACCGCGGTGGTGTCGATGCCGTGCCGGCTGCTGTTCGAGGAACAGAGCCCGCAGTATCGCCGCGAGGTGCTCGGCACCTCGCCCGCGCGGGTGGCCGTGGAGGCGGCCGTCGAGCTGGGCTGGGATCGCTATCTCGGCACCGAGGGCCGCTTCGTGGGCATGCACGACTTCGGCGAATCGGGAAAGATCGACGACGTGTACCGCAAGTTCGACATCACCGTGGACGCGGTGGTGCAGGCCGCGCGCGAGGTGCTCGACATCACGGCGAGTTGAAGCGCCGAACCGGTGCAGCCACGACGCGGCGGAATCAGACGTTCTGCGGGAACAGCGCACGGCGCGCCGTGTCGTCCATCGTGGTGTCGAGCTGGAGCGGCTCGATCAGCGCCTGGGTGCGCGCGGCGGCCGGGCGTGCCGCGATCTCGGCCACGAGCCGCCTGACGTTCGGATAGGCGGTGAGCCCCGCCTCGCCGAACAGGTAGGCCGCGCCGCGCGCCCAGCCCCACAGGGCAATGTCGGCGATCGAGTAGGTGTCGCCGGCCAGGTAGCGGTGCCTGGCCAGATGGCGGTCCAGCACCTCGTAATGGCGCTCCACCTCCTTCATGTAGCGGTTGCGCGCATAGGGCACCGGCTCCGGCGCGTAATGCAGGAAGTGCACGGCCTGCCCCGAGAACGGCGACAGGCCGGTGGCCACGAACTGCAGCCACGACAGCGCCGCCGCGCGTTCGGCCGCCGCCGCGGGCAGCAGCCTGCCGGTCTTCAGCGCGAGGTGCAGCAGGATCGCGTGCGAATCGAACACGATCTCGCCGTCGTCGTCGAGCGCGGGCACCTTGCCGTTCGGATTGACGCGCAGGAAATCGGGCGCGTGCTGCTGCCCCTTGAAGATGTCGACCACCTCGATCTCGAACGGCAGCTGCAGTTCGTTCAGCGCGAGTGCGACCTTCATCGGGTTCGGCGACGGATGGAAATAGAGTTTCAGCATGATGCGGGTTCGTTCCTGTCAGGTAGCGTGATCAACAGCGTCGTGAAAGGTTGCGGATGCAACCGGTGATCGCGCGGGCGGCTCAGTCCGCCTCGCGCATGAAGGCGGCCAGTGCGTCGAAGGCGATGCGGCGCGGCCGCTCGAGCACCAGCATGTGGGTGGCCCCGCCCACCTCGAGCCAGCGCCGCGACGGCGCCGAGCGCAGCTCCGCGAACAGCGCGCGAGCCAGCGGCAGCGGCACGTCCACGTCCCATTCGCCGTGCACCAGCAGCACCGGCACCTCGATCTCCGAGGGCGCGTAGAACGGCTTGCCGGCCGTCCAGAACTGGCGGATGTCGTGGATCGGGCCGTTCGGCGCGCGGAAGGCACGCTGCTCGCGCAGCGCCGGGTCGGGCTCCTCGTCGAGCACGCCGGCGAGCCAGGCCTCGAAGGCGCCGGCCGGAATCAGCGCGTCGCGCTGCGCGGCCGGCGCGGCGTCGAGCCAGCGCTGGCGCGCCGCGTCGGGACGCACGATGCGATACGCACCGAGCTCGCCACCGGGGTCGATCGGGATCGGCTCGCGGCTCAGCCATTGCGGCGCGATCAGGCCGAGCCGGCGCACCTGGTGCGGATGGCGCGCCGTGTAGGCGCCCGTCACCGTGCCGCCCCACGACATGCCGATCACGTTGAGGCGCGCGAGGTTCGTGCCGTGCAGCACGAAGCGCAGCGCCGCGCCGAAATCGCGCACGCCCGTCTCGGTGCCGCCCAGCGGCAGGTTGCGCTCGGGCGGCTGGGCCATTTCGGGCGGACGCGTCGAGCGGCCGTAGCCACGTGCGTCCACCGCGTACACGTCGAAGCCACGCCGCGCGAGATCGTCCATGAAGGATTCGCCTTCCACCGGCGTGTCGTAGAGGCTGCCGGCCGAATAGGTGGCGCCGTGCATGAGCAGCACCGTGTCCGCCTCGCCGAAGCGCTGCCGGCCCGCGAGCCGCTTGTTGCGCACGTACAGTTCGATGCCGGGCGTGTCGCTCGGGATCGCGAAGTGGCGCGTCTCGATGTCGTGATGCTGTGTCATGAGGATTCCGAATGATGAATGACGGGACCGGGGTGACGGGAACGCCGTGGATGCTCAGCGTGCGATCCAGCGATAGCCGTGCGGGCCGCGCTCGATCGTGCCGGCCGAGCTGCCGGCGAAGTGGCTGCTGAAGTACAGCGCGCGATGCTCGGCCGCGTAGTCGAGCGCCCAGTGGCGGGCGCGCCGTGCATCCTCGGAGAATTCGCAGAACACCGAATTCCAGTCCGGCTGCGCCACCTGCACCGGGTGATGCATGACGTCGCCGCCGAACAGGCCCACATCGCTGCCGGCGTGCAGGCTGAACGACAGGTGCTCGAAGCTGTGGCCCTTGCTCACGTGCAGTTGCAGGCCGGGCACCGGCAGTGGCGCATCCGCCCCGATCCAGCGCACCTGCCCGGCCTCGAACACCGGCAGCACGCTGTCCTCGAACACACCGGCGCTGGGCGTCTGCACGTGCTCGGGCGTGGCGTAGAAACCGTATTCGTGCTTCGAGAACAGGTAGCGGGCGTTCGGGAAGGTGGGCACCCAGCGCTCGCCGTCGCGCACCGTGTTCCAGCCCACGTGATCGACGTGCAGATGCGTGGCGATCACCACGTCCACGTCCTCCGGGCGCACGCCGGCGGCGGCCAGATTGGCCAGATACGGCGTGTCCAGGCGGTCGAACACCGGGTTTTCCGGGCGCGGCTTGGCATTGCCCGCGCCGGTGTCGATCAGCACGTTCGCGCCATCGATCTGCACGAGCCAGGTATGCACGCTCACGCGGAGCGTGCTCGCGTCGGCTGCGATATCGTCCGCGCCGAGCCACGGCGCGCGCTCGCATGCGGCGGCCTCGTTCCAGGCCGGGTACAGGTAGGCGGACGGAATCGCCGGGATCGGCAGGTCCATGATGCGGGTGACCCGGGCGTCGCCCACTGTGTAGTATCGAAGCTCTTCCATGCTGTCGGTGCGCATCGCTGCGATGTCGTTGAGTACCGGACGTAGCGTGACATCCGGGCCGCCCGCGAAGAAGCGGGCCGGCGCGAAACCAGCTTTGCCGAAACACGAAAGACGCCCGCACGGGCCGAATCAGGAGTCGAAACGGATGGACAAACTGCAGTCGATGCAGGCCCTCGTCAACGTGGTCAACGCCGGCACCTACACGCGCGCGGCGGACCTGATGAATCTGCCGATCTCCACGCTCACGCGCCTGATCCAGGGGCTCGAGGCGGAACTGAAGATCCGGCTGCTGCACCGCACGAGCCGCAAGCTGGCGCTCACCGCCGAGGGGCAGGCCTACTACGAAGGCGCGATCCGCGTGCTGGAGGCGGTGGCCGCGCTCGAATCGGACGTCACGAGCGCATCGGGCAAGCCGCACGGCAAGGTGCGCGTGGAGATGGCCGGCTCGGCTGCCTATCACCTGGTGGTGCCGCGCCTGCCCGAATTCTTCGCGGCCTGGCCCGACATCGAGGTGGAACTGGCGGTGGGAAACCGCGCCGTGGACCTGATCGCCGAGAACGTGGACTGCGTGGTGCGGCTCGGCCCGCTGATGACGGACACGCTGGTGGCGCGGCCCGCCGGCTGGTTCGACCTGCTGGCCTGCGCCTCGCCCGAGTATCTCGAACGCCACGGCACGCCCGCCTCGCCCGAGGACATCGCGCGCGATCACACGCTGATCCGCATGGCCTCGCCGAGCACGGGGCGGCAGTTCGACTACACGCTGGGCCGGGGCGAGCGCAGCGTGACGCTGGCCGGGCGCCACAACCTCACGGTCAACGATTCGACCGCCGCCGTGCAGGCGGCCGCGTGCGGGCTCGGGGTGCTCGTGACCTACGGCTTCATGGTGCGTGCGGGCGTGGCCGCAGGGCGGCTGGTGGCGTTGCTGCCCGACTGGGAATGCGAACGCGTGGCGGTACACGTGGCCTATCCGGCCAACCGCCATCTGACCCACAAGGTGCGCGTGTTCGTGGACTGGCTGATCGAGGTGTTTCGGGAGCAGACGATGGCCGATGCGGCTTGGTCCGGGAGGTAACCGCCTTCTCGCACCTTGCAGGCAGAAAGCTTTTGAGCGTTATCAGACATGCAGAGGATTTTGATGACTTCCCGCCCACCACGCTCCGTCGTCCCGACCTGGGACGAAAACCTTCAGCAACTCGTCGCCTCCGCCCTCACCGCCCCGCGCGCTGCCCGCCCCTTGCGTGTGAGCGCCAGCGTGGCCACCCGATCGAGCGCCGCGCACAGCACCAGATAGATCAGCGCCACGAACAGGAACACCGGGATCGGGTACACCATCAGCCGGTTGTTGACCTGGGTGGCGACGAAGGACAGCTCGTTCACGCCCACGATGTAGGCGAGCGAGGTGTCCTTCACGAGCGACACCCACTGGTTCACGAACGACGGCGCCATGATCCGCACCGCCTGCGGCAGCACCACCTCGCGCAGCGTCTGCCAGCGCGTGAGGCCCAGCGACAGCCCCGCCTGCCATTGCCCCGGCCCCACGGCGGCAATCCCGGCGTGCACCGAATGCGCGAGATAGGCGCCGCCGATCAGCGACAGCGCGCACACCACGGCCGCGAGCCCCGGCACGTCCACATGGAACAGGATCGGCAGCAGGAAGTAGGTCCAGAAAATCAGCATCAGCACCGGGATCGCGCGAAACAGGCCGATCACGAGCAGCAGCGCGATGCGGGTGCCGCGCCCGGCCATCGCGAGGCCGATGCCGGCCGCGAAGCCGAGCACGCCCGAGGCGAGCGCCGAGGCCACCGCCAGCACCAGCGTGAGCGCGGCGCCGCCGAGCGGGCCGTCCGGAAACGCGCCGATCAGCAGATAGCGCAGATTGCCGGCGAACACGTCCCACGGCATCATCGCGGCGCCCCCTCGTGCACGGCTCGCGCATGCCGGATCGCATGCAGCGCCGCTTCCAGCACGGCGATCGCGACGATGTAGAGCAGCGTCGCCACGCCGAACGCGGCGAAGGTGCGGAAGGTTTCCGTCTCCACCTGACGCGACGCGTAGGACAGCTCGGCCAGGCCGATCGCCATCGTCAGCGAGGAATTCTTCACGAGGTTCATGTATTGCCCGAACAGCGGCGGCAGCGCGATGCGCACCGCCTGCGGCAGCACGATGTGGCGAAAGCCCTGCCACGGCGTGAGCCCGAGCGCGGCGGCCGCCTGCCATTGCCCCTCGCGCACGCCGGCGATGCCCGCGGCGAACTCGCCGGCCACGAAGGCCGTGGTGTAGCACGACAGCCCCACCCAGCCGGCCACGAATTCGAACGACGGCCAGTGCAGCGCGAAGAACGGCAGCTCCAGCTCGTGCCGCGCGTTGAGCCAGGCCACGGCCGCATCGGGCAGCAGCGTGACCACGCCGAAATACCAGAAGAACAGTTGCACGAGCAACGGCGTGTTGCGGAACGCGCCGATGTAGAGCCGCGCCGCGGCGCGCGACGCGCCGTGACGCGAGCGGCCGGCCAGCGCCAGCAAGGCGCCGCAGCCGGTCGAGGTCAGGCCCGCGCACAGCGCGAGCCCGAGCGTCACGCCGAATCCCTGCCACAGCCACAGCAGGTATTTCGGCGCCAGGAAGCCGTCGATCATCGCGGCCGCGCGTCAGGTCTTGTCGCCGATGCGGAAGGTACGCACGAGCGGCGTTTTGGTGGTGGGCCCGAACCAGCGGTTGTAGATCGTGTTGGCCTGGCCGTCGGCTTCCAGCCCCTTCAGCGTGTCGTTGACGAAGGACACCAGCCGCGGCTCGCCCTTCGGAATGCCCACGCCCATGTAGTCGTTGGTGATCGTGAACGGCGGGATCTCGTACTTCTGCTTGTCGGGCACGTTGGCGAGCAGGCCCACCAGCTTGGGGCCGTCCTGCGTGATCGCCTGCACGTTGCCGGCGCGCAGCGCGGCGAACGCGAACGGCGTGTCGTCGTAGGCCACCACGGTCGCCTTCGGGAACTGCTCGCGCACGGCGATCTCGTTGGTGGTGCCCTTGTCGGCGCCGATCCGCAGGTCGTTCAGTTGCGCCTTGGAGGTCAACACGCCCTTCTTCGCGAGGAACTGCTGGCCCGACGAGAAATACGGGATGCTGAAGTCCACCTGCCTGGCGCGTTCGTCGGTGATCGTGAAGTTCGCGAGCACCAGGTCGACCTTGTGCGAGGTCAGGAACGGGATGCGATTCGCGGGGTTGGTCGATTGCAGTTCGAGCTTCACGCCGAGCTTGTCGGCCAGCGCCCTGGCGTAATCGACGTCGAGGCCCACGATGTGATTGGTGGCCGGATCGACGTAGCCGAACGGCGGATTGCTGTCGAAGGTCGCCACGCGCAGCACGCCGGCCTTGCGGATGTCGTCGAGGCGGTCGGCGTGAGCGAGCGTGGGAACCAGTGCGGTGAAGCTGGCGAGCGAGGCGAGCGTGGCGGCGAGCAGCGTCTTTTTCATTGTGAATTCCGTGAGCGAGGCGCGCCATGTTGACATCGCGCCTCGCGCACGCGAACCGATGAATTCTCCTGATCAAAGCTCCAAAGCTGCTAAGCCGCGCCGCTCGCCCGCTGCTCAGAACTTCCACAGAAGGTTGCCGAGCACGGCGTTGTCGCGCACGCCGCTGCCGTACTGCCCGCTGTAGGTCAGGCCGAGCTTCAGGCGCTGCGTGAGATTCGCGTCCACGCCGAGCTCGAGCACGGCCGCGTCGCGCGCGATCGGCACGCCGGCCACCTGGAACGCGCCACCGCCGCTGACGAACGCGAACGTCGAACTCGGCGTGGTGGCGCCGAAGGCATGGCGCCAGCCCGCCATCGCCCGTGCCGTGAAGCCGCCCTTCGACATCACCTCGAACCGGGTGGCCGCGCGCAGGCCCGCCGTGGAGAAGCCCACGCTGTTCGACTCGCCCGCGCCGCGCAGCGCGGACGCACCGCCCGTCTCGCTCATCGCGTCGGTATGCAGGTTCACGTAGGCGAGATTGAGGAAGGGCTCGAGCGCCACGCCGCCGGCCGGCAGCGCGTAGCCCACCTCGCCGAACACCTGCGCCGTCTGCGCGTTGATGCCGCTCTGCGCGTGATCCGAGAAGCCCGCGAACGACGGATAGCGGTCGCCGTCGATGCGGTGCCACGTATAGGCCGCGCCGCCGCGCACGCCGAGCGCGCCGAACTGGCCGCCGCCGTACAGCGACACGGAATAGCTGTCGGCGCTGGCCGACGACTGCGTGTCGTTGTCGAAGCTGCTGTGCGTGACGCTGCCCGCCACGCCCGCGCGCCAGTGTTCGCCGAGCCCCATGTCCGCGCCGGCGATGAAGCCGGTCATGCTGCGCGAGATCGACGAGGCATTGCCGTCGCCGTCGAGCCGGCTGCGCCCGCCGAAGGCCTGGCCCCACACCACCGGCTGATACGGCGCGGCCTGGCAGCGCTGCTGCGCGGCGGTGCCGCCAGCCGGCCCCTGCAGCACGGAGGTGGCGTCGCCGCACAGCGTGCCGCCGCCCGAGGCGAGCGCCGCCAGCGGCCCGCTCGAGGCGCCGAGGCCCTGGCGCAGGCGATCGGTCACGGCGTCGCGCACGTAGCGGCTGTCGGTCAGCAGCACGCTCTTGATGCTCGCGTACAGCTCGCCGTCGAGCGCGTTGTAGGCGGCGCGCGCGTTGGCCACGTCGCTCGACAGCACCGCGTTGGTGATCGGGTTGTCGCCGAGCGAGCCGATCGAGCTGGCCACGCCGTTCTCGTTCACCGTCTGCGCCACGTCGTTGAGCGTGGTGCCGCTCGGCACGAGGTTCATCACCACGTGGTTCGCGTCGTAGCTGAGCTGCGGCGCGAGGAACACGAGATTGCTGCTGGTGCCCGTGAAGGTGCCGCTCACGCCGCCGTTCGCGCTCACGATCGTGTAGGGCGTGGACGGCGAATACACGCCGGTGTTGGCCAGCACCTTCACCGTGCCGCCGCCGATCTGCGTGGTGCCGGTGGCCGACACCGCGCCGGCCTGCTGCGGCGAGGCTGTGACCTGCAGCGTCGAGCCCGGCTGGAAGGTCACGTTGCCGGCCACGTTCAGGGCCGCGCCGGGCTGGCTCGCGGCGGCGGTGGCGCCATCGTTCACCACCAGCCCGCCGATCGTGCCGGTGCCGGTCACGGTGGCGCCACCGTTCACGGTGACCGTCGATTGCGCGAGCGCGCCCGCCACGTTCAGCGTGCCGGCCGCCACGGTGGTGGGACCGCTCAGCGTGCTGGTGCCGCTCAGCGTGAGCTGCCCGCTGCCGGCCTGCGTCAGCGCGCCGGTGCCGCCGATCGCGCCGCCGTAGACGATGTCGTCGGCGCGGTCGAACACCAGTTGGCCGTCGTCGGTCACGTCGCCGACGATCGAGCCGGTGGTGCCGCCGTTGCCGATCTGCAGCGTGCCGCCGCCGATCGTGGTGCCGCCCGTGTAGGTGTTCTCGCCGGTCAGCGTGAGCGTGTCGGTGCCGGTCGTGGCGAGCGAACCCGCGCCGCTCAGCACGCCCGCGTACAGGCCGCCGCCGTCCACCGTCAGCCCGCCGCTGCCGGTATCCACGGTGCCGCCGGCCGCGCCGTTCAGCGCGCCGAGCGTGATCTGCGTGCTGCCGAGCTGCAGGCTGCCGCCGTTGACGGTCAGCGCGCCCACGCCGAGCGCCTGCGCGTTGCCGAGCGAGAGCGTGCCGGCGTTCAGCGTGGTGCCGCCGCCGAAGGTATTGGCGCCGTCGAGCGCGAGGCCGGCGTCGCCGTTCTTCACCAGGCCGCCCGCGCCCGACACGGTGCCGGCCAGCGTCAGGTCCTGGCTGCCGCCGATGCTGGTGGTCGCGCCGAGGTTCACGGCATTGCCGAGCGTGACCGGCGCGGATGCATCGAGCGTGGCCGGGCCGGTCACGTTCAGTGCGCCGCTGCCCAGCGCGCCGTTCGCGCCCACCACGAGCGTGCCGCCCTGCAGCGTGGTGCCGCCGCTGTAGCCGTTGTCGCCGGCGAGCGTCTGGCTGCCCGTGCCCGCCTTGACGATGCCGCCGGTGCCCCCGAGCGTGCCCGCGAAGCTGCCGTTGCCATTGCCGGCGCCGAGCGTCAGCGTGTTGCCGCCGAGCGCCACGGACGAGCCGCCGGCGCCGTTCAGCGCGCCGATCGTCTGCGGCGTGCTCGCGCCGCTCAGGTCGAGCGCGGTGCCGGCGTTGGCCAGCGTCACGTCGCCGCTCGGCGCCAGCGCGCCGCCGGCCCCGATCGCCAGCGTGCCCGCGTCGATCGTGGTGCCGCCCGTGTAGGTGTTGGCGCCGGTCAGCGTGGCCGTGCCGGCGCCCTGCTTGACGATGCCGCCGGTGCCCGTGATCGCGCCGCCGAAGCGCTCGTTGCCGGCGTCGCCGAAGCTCAGGCCGTTGCCGCCCAGCGCCACCGTCGTGCCGGCCACGCCGTTCAGCGCGCCGAGCGTTTGCGGCGCATTCGCGCCGCTGATGTCGAAGCTCGCGCCGGCATTGGCGAGGTTCAGGTTGCTGCCGGCCGCGAGCGCGCCGTCGCCGCCGATCGCCAGCGTGCCCGCATCGACCGTGGCGCCGCCCGTGAAGGTGTTGACGCCGGTCAGCGTTTCGGTGCCGGTGCCCGACTTGACGATGCCGCCGGTGCCCGTGATCGTGCTGCCGACGGTTTCGTTGCCGGCGTCGCCGAACGTCAGGCCGTTGCCGCCGAGCGCCACCGTCGTGCCGGCCGCGCCGCTCAGGCCGCCGATCTGCTGCGAGGTGCCCGCGCCGCCGATGTCGAAACTCGCGCCCGCATTCGTCAGATTCACGCCACCGGTCGGGGCCAGCGCGCCACCGGCGCCGATCGCCAGCGTGCCCGCGTCGATCGTGGTGCCACCGGTGAAGGTGTTCACGCCGGTCAGCGTCGCGGTGCCCGCACCGGTCTTGACGATGCCGCCGGTGCCCGTGATGGCGCCGCCGAAGCTTTGGTTGCCGTCGTCACCGAACGTCAGGCCGTTGCCACCGAGCGCCACCGTCGAGCCGGCCGCGCCGCTCAGGCCGCCGATCTGCTGCGAGGTGCTCGCGCCGCTGATGTCGAAACGCGTGCCGGCGTTCGCCAGATTCACGCCGCTGGCGGCCGCGAGCGAACCGCCGGCCCCGAGCGCCAGCGTGCCTGCGTCGATGGTGGTGCCGCCCGTGAAGGTGTTCGCGCCGGTCAGCGTTTGCGTGCCGCTGCCCGTCTTGACGATGCCGCCCGCGCCGCTGATCGCGCCGCCGAAGCTCGCGTTGCCGGCATCGCCGACGCTCAGGCCGTTGCCGCCGAGTGCCACGGTGGTGCCCGCCGCGCCGTTCAGGGCGCCGAGCGTTTGCGGTGCGCTCGCGCCGCTGATGTCGAACGTCGCACCCGCGTTGGCGAGGTTCAGGCTGCTGCCGGCCGCCAGCGCGCCGCCCGCGCCGAGCGCCAGCGTGCCCGCATCCACGGTGGTGCCGCCCGTGAAGGTGCTGGCGCCGGTCAGCGTTTCGGTGCCGGTGCCCGTCTTGACGATGCCGCCCGCGCCGCTGATCGTGCCGCCGAAGGTTTCGCTGCCGTCGTCGCCGAACGTCAGGCCATTGCCACCGAGTGCCACCGTCGAGCCGGCCACGCCGCTCAGGCCGCCGAGCCCCTGTGGCGTGGTCGCGCCGCTGATGTCGAACGCCGTGCCGGCGTTGGCGAGGTTCAGGCCGCTGCCGGCCGCCAGCGAGCCGCCCGCGCCGATCACGAGCGAGCCCGCGTCGATGGTGGTGCCGCCCGTGAAGGTGTTCGCGCCGGTCAGCGTTTGCGTGCCGCTGCCCGTCTTGACGATGCCGCCGGTGCCGCTGATCGTGCCGCCGAAGGTCTCGCTGCCGGCATCGCCGAAGCTCAGGCCGTTGCCGCCCAGTGCCACCGTCGAGCCGGCCACGCCGCTCAGGCCGCCGAGCGTCTGCGCCGCGTTCGCGCCGCTGATGTCGAAGGCGGCGCCCGCATTGGCCAGATCGAGGCTGCCGCCGCTCGCGAGCGAGCCGTCGCCGGCAACCGCGAGCGTGCCCGCGTCGATCGTGGTGCCGCCCGTGAAGGTGTTGGCGCCCGTCAGCGTTTCCGTGCCGCTGCCCGTCTTCACGACCGCACCCGTGCCGTCGATCGTGCCACCGAAGGTTTCGCTGCCGCCGTCGCCGAACGTCAGCCCATTCGCGCCGAGGTGAAGCGCGGAACCCGCTGCACCGCTGACGCCGCCGAGCGTCTGCGACGTGCTCGCTGCGCCGATGTCGAGCGTCGAACCCGCGTTGGCGAGATTCAGACCGCTGCCGGCTGCCAGCGAGCCACCGGCGCCGAGTGCGAGCGTGCCGGCATCCACGGTCGTGCCGCCCGTGAAGGTGTTCGCCCCCGTCAGCGTTTCGGTGCCCGCACCGGTCTTGACGATGCCACCCGTGCCGCCGATCGTGCCGCCGAAGGTTTCGCTGCCGCCGTCGCCGAAGCTCAGCCCGTTACCGCCCAGCGCCACCGTCGAACCGGCCACGCCGCTCAGGCCGCCGATCGCTTGCGGCGTGGTGGCACCCCTGATGTCGAACGCCGTGCCGGCGTTCGCCAGGTTCACGCCGCTGCCGGCCGCGAGCGAACCACCCGCGCCGATCGCCAGCGTGCCCGCGTCGATCGTCGTGCCGCCGGTGAAGGTGTTCGCGCCGGTCAAGGTTTCGGTGCCGCCGCCGGCCTTGACGATGCCGCCCTCGCCGGTGATCGTGCCACCGAAGGTTGCGTTGCCGCCGTCGCCGAAGCTCAGGCCGTTGCCGCCCAGTGCGACCGTCGTGCCGGCCACGCCGCTCAGGCCGCCGATCTGCTGCGGCGAGCTCGCGCCGCTGATGTCGAACGTCGCACCCGCGTTGGCCAGGTTCAGGCCGCCGCCAGCCGCCAGCGAGCCACCCGCCCCGATCGCCAGCGTGCCCGCGTCGATCGTCGTGCCGCCGGTAAAGGTGTTCGCGCCGGTCAGCGTCTCGGTGCCCGCGCCGGTTTTCACGATGCCGCCCGTGCCGGCGATCGTGCCGCCGAAGGTTCGCGCGCCGCCGTCGCCGAAGCTCAGCCCGTTGCCGCCGAGCGCCACCGTCGAGCCGGCTGCACCGCTCAGGCCGCCGAGCACCTGCGGCGTGGTCGCCGCGCTGACGTCGAACGTCGTTCCCGCATTCGCCAGGTTCAGGCCGCTGCCGGCGGCGAGCGAACCACCGGCTCCGATCGCCAGCGTGCCCGCGTCCACCGTCGTGCCGCCCGTGAAGGTATTGGCACCGGTCAGCGTTTCCGTGCCGCTGCCCGTCTTGACGACGCCGCCCGTGCCCGTGATCGTGCCGCCGAAGGTTGCCGTGCCGCCGTCGCCGAACGTCAGGCCGTTGCCGCCGAGCGCCACCGTCGAGCCCGCCACGCCGCTCAGGCCGCCGATCTGCTGTGGCGAGTTCGCACCGCTGATGTCGAAGGCGGTGCCCGCATTGGCCAGATCGAGGCTGCCGCCGCTCGCGAGCGAGCCGTCGCCGCCGATCGCGAGCGTGCCCGCGTCGATCGTCGTGCCGCCGGTGTAGGCGTTGGCACCCGTCAGCGTTTCCGTGCCGCTGCCCGTCTTCACGACCGCACCCGTGCCGTCGATCGCACCGCCGAAGGTTTCGTTGCCACCATCGCCGAACGTCAGGCCATTCGCGCCGAGGTGAAGCGCCGAGCCGGCCGCGCCACGGATGCCGCCCAGCGTCTGCGCCGTGCTCGCGCCGCCGATGTCGAAGCTCGTGCCCGCGTTGGCCAGATTCAGGCCGCTGCCCGCCGCGAGCGAGCCCCCCGCGCCGAGCGCCAGCGTGCCTTCCGAGATCGTCGTGCCGCCCGTGAAGGCGTTCGCGCCGGTCAGCGTTTCCGTGCCGCCGCCGGTCTTCACGACGCCGCCCGTGCCCGTGATCGTGCCGCCGAAGGTCTGGTCGTTCGCGTCGCCGAAGCTCAGGCCGTTGCCGCCGAGCGCCACGGTGGTGCCGGCCACGCCCGACAGCCCGCCGATCGCCTGCGACGCCCCCGCGCCGCTGATGTCGAGGCTGGCGCCCGCGCCGTTCAGATCCACCGCGCCGCCCGCCGCGAGCGAGCCGCCGGTGCCGAGCGCCAGCGTGCCGGCCGAGATCGTGGTGCCGCCCGTGTACGTGTTCGCACCGGTCAGCGTTTCCGTGCCGCTGCCCGCCTTCACCACGCCACCGGTGCCCGTGATCGCGCCACCAAACGTTTCGTTGCCCGAATCGCCGAAGCTCAGGCCGTTGCCGCCCAGTGCCACCGTCGAGCCGGCCACGCCGCTCAGGCCGCCGACGACCTGCGACGCCCCCGCGCCAGCGATGTCGAAGCTCGTGCCGGCATTGGCGAGGTTCAGGCCGCCGCCCTCGGCCAGCGAACCACCCGCGCCGAGCGCGAGCGTCCCCGCCGAGATCGTGGTGCCACCCGTGTACGTGTTGGCGCCCGTCAGCGTTTGCGTGCCGCTGCCGGCCTTCACGACGCCGCCCGTGCCGTCGATCGTGCCCGCGAAAGTTTCGCTGCCCCCGTCGCCGAACGTCAGGCCGTTCGCACCGAGCGTCACGCCGGTGCCGGCCACGCCGCTCAGGCCGCCGATGGTCTGCGCGCCGCCCGCGCCGCCGATGTCGAAGTTCGCGCCCGCGCCGCTCAGCGCCACGCCGCCGGTCGAGGCCAGCGAACCGCCGGCGCCCAGCGCCAGCGTGCCGCCCTCGATGGTGGTGCCGCCCGTGTAGGTCTGCGCCGCGCTCAGCGTCTCCATGCCGCTGCCGGCCTTGGCGACGCCGCCGGTGCCGGCGATCGTGCCGCCGAAGCTTTCGTCGCCGTCGTCGCCGAATCGCAGGCCGTTGGCACCGAGATTGACGCTCGACCCGGCCGCGCCCGCCAGGCCGCCGATGGTCTGCGCACCGTTCGCGCCCGAGATGTCGAGCGAGGTGCCCGTGTTGGCGAGATTCACGATGCCGGTGGCCGACAGGCTGCCCGCGCCGGCCAGCGCGATGCCGCCGGCCGCCACCGTGGTGCCGCCCGTGTAGGCGTTGGCGCCGCTCAGCGTTTCGATGCCGCTGCCCTGCTTGACGACGCCGCCCGTGCCCGCGATCGATCCGCCGAAGGTGGCATCGTTCGCATCGCCGAAGGTGAGCGCGTTGTCGCCGAGCGCGACGTTCGTGCCGGCCACGCCGCTCAGCGCGCCGATGGTTTGCGCGGCTCCCGCGCCGCTGATGTCGAAGCTGGCGCCGGTGCCCGTCAGCGCCACCGCGCCGGTCGAGGCCAGCGAGCCGCCGGCGCCCAGCGCCAGCGTGCCCGCCCCGATCGTGGTGCCGCCCGTGAAGCCGTTCGCGCCGGTCAGCGTCTCGGTGCCGCTGCCGGCCTTGGTGATGCCGCCGGTGCCCGCGATCGTGCCGCCGAAGGTTTCGTTACCCGAATCACCGAGCGTGAGCCCGTTGCCACCCAGCGCGACGCTCGAACCCGCGGCACCGGCCAGCCCGCCGATCGCCTGCGGCGTGGTCGCCCCGCCGAGATCGAGCGCCGTGCCCGCGTTGGCGAGGTTCACCGTGCCCTGATTCGACAGGCTGCCGCCCGCGCCCACCGCGATCGTGCCCGCCTCGATCGTGGTGCCGCCCGTGTAGGTGTTGGCACCGGTCAGGGTTTCGGTGCCGCTGCCCTGCTTGACGATGCCGCCCGTGCCCGTCACCGCGCTGCCGAGCGTCGCGTTCGCCGCATCGCCGAAGCTCAGCGAATTCGCGCCGAGGCTGATCGTCGAGCCCGTGGCACCGGACAGCGTGCCGACCGTCTGCGATCCGCCCGCGCCGCTGATGTCGAAGCCGGTGCCGGCGTTCGCCAGGTTCACGGCTCCCGTCGCCGCGAGCGAGCCGCCCGCCCCGAGCGCCAGCGTGCCCGCGCCGATCGTGGTGCCGCCCGTGAAGCTGTTCGCGCCCGTCAGCGTCTCCGTGCCGCTGCCCTGCTTGACGATGCCGCCCGTGCCCGCGATCGTGCCGCCGAAGCTCTCGCTGCCGCCGTCGCCGAAGCTCAGCGCGTTCGCGCCGAGATTCACGCCGGTGCCGGCCGCGCCGCTCAGGCCACCGATCGTCTGCGCTGCCCCCGCGCCGCTGATGTCGAAGTTGGCGCCGGCGCCCGTCAGCGCCACGCCGCCCGTCGAGGCCAGCGAGCCGCCGGCGCCCAGCGCCAGCGTGCCCGCCCCGATCGTGGTCCCCCCCGTGAAGCTGTTCGCGCCGGTCAGCGTTTCCGTGCCGCTGCCCGTCTTGGCGATGCCGCCGGTGCCGCCGATCGCGCCGCCGAAGGTCGCGTTGCCGGCGTCGCCGAAGCTCAGGCCGTTGCCGCCGAGCGCGACGCTCGTGCCCGCCGCGCCGGCCAGACGGCCGATCGCCTGCGGCGTGGTCGCGCCGCTGAGGTCGAGCGCCGCGCCCGCGTTCGCGAGGTTCACCGTGCCCTGGCTCGACAGGCTGCCGCCCGCGCCGATCGCGATCGTGCCGGCATTGATCGTGGTGCCGCCCGTGAAGGTATTGGCGCCGGTCAGCGTTTGCGTGCCGCTGCCGTTCTTGGTGATGCCGCCGGTGCCCGCGATCGTGCCGCCGAAGCCCTGGCTGCTCGCATCGCCGAAGCTCAGCCCGTTCGCGCCGAGATTGACGCCCGTGCCGGCCACGCCGCTCAGCGCGCCGATCGTCTGCGCGCCGCTCGCGCCGCTGATGTCGAAGTTGGCGCCGGCCCCCGTCAGCGCCACCGCGCCGGTCGAGGCCAGCGAGCCGCCGGCGGCCAGCGCCAGCGTGCCCGCCCCGATCGTGGTCCCCCCCGTGAAGCCGTTCGCGCCGGTCAGCGTTTCCGTGCCGCTGCCCTGCTTGACGATGCCGCCCGTGCCGCCGATCGCGCCGCCGAAGCTCTGGTTGCTGGCGTCGCCGAAGGCGAGCGAGTTGCCGCCGAGTGCCACGCTGCTGCCGGCCGTACCCGCCAGCGCGCCGATCGTCTGATTCGCGCCCGAGCCGCCGATGTCGAGCCGCGCGCCCGCACCGGCCAGATTCACGCTGCCGGTGGGCGCCAGCGACGCGCCCGCACCGAGCGCGAGCGTGCCGGTATTGACGGTCGTGCCGCCCGTGTAGCTGTTCGCGCCGTTCAGCGTGACGGTGGCCGCACCGTTCTTGACGAGGCTGCCCGCGCCCGTCACCGGGCTGCCGAGGCTCGTCGAATTGCTGCCGCCGAGCGTGAGCGCGGCGCCCGCGCCGATCGCCACCTGATTCACGAGCGACACGGCCTGGCTGCTGTCGAGCGTGGCGTTGCCGCTGACGGTCAGCGCCCCCGTGCCGAGCGCCTGGCTGTTGCCGGCCACCAGCGTGCCGTCGGCCAGCGTCGTGCCGCCCGTGTAGGTATTGGCGCCCGACAGCGTGAGCGCGCCGCTGCCCGACTTGCTCAGGCCGCCCGCGCCCGACACCGCGCCGGACAGGCCCAGGCTCGCCGTGCCGGCCACGCCGAGGCCGCCCGCGTTCAGGCCCACGTTGTTGGCGAGCGTGGTGCCGGCCGTGCCGGCCTGCAGCGTGCCGCCGTTCGAGGTGATCGTGCCGGTGCCGAGCGCGCCCGCGTTGTCGACCGTCGAGGTGGAGCCGCCGGCGAGCGTGGCATCGGTCGCGCTCGAGGTGCCCGACAGCGTCCACGCGCCGCTCTGCACGTCCAGGTGATTGAAGTTGACGTAGCCGCTGGTGTTGATCGCGCCGGTGGCCGCGCTGCCCTGTTGCAGCGTGAGCGTGTTGTTGCCGCCCGCGCCGCCGTCCACCACGCCGGTCGGCGCATAGCCGATCGTCACCGCGCCGATGCCCAGATCCACGGCGAGGCCGGTGCCGCCGGCCGTGTTGACCGACGAGCCGGTGGTGGCCGTGAAGTGGTTCGTGCTGTCCTGGCCCATCGACACGCTGCCGTCGATGGTGCCGGAATTCGTGAAGGTGTTGCCGGCCGCCGAGCTGCCGAGCGCGGTGCGGCCGATGATGGTGCCCGAGTTGTCGACGTTGACCTGCGCGCCGCCGTAGGCCGCGATCACGCCCGCGTCGGGGCCCAGCAGCGTGGCGCCGACGATGCCGGTGGTCGACATCGTGCCGGTGTTGGCGATGTTGGTGGTGCCGCCCGCCCCGTTCTGCACCGCGAGCGCCATGCCCGACAGGCCGATCGACAGGCCGCTGGTGCCGGCCATCGTGCCGTTGTTGGTGACCGTCTGGGTGCTGGCCGCCGAGTTGCCCATCACCACGCCCGACGACAGCACGCTCAGGCCCGTGCCCAGCAGGGTCGGATCGATGCGGCCGTTGTTGGTCAGCGTGGTGTTGTTGCCGGTCAGCGTCACCGCGTTGCCGAGCAGGCCGAGCAGCACGCCCACGCCCGCGCCGTTGGCCACCGTGACGTTCGCGTTGTTGCTGGCGTTGCTGAGGCTCGGCGCCAGCGGGTTCGCCGCGCCCGTGCAGGACACGTTGACGCCGGACACGGTACAGGCCGCCTGCGCGGGAATGATGCCCGCGCCCACCAGGGCCAGGAATACGCCCATCGCGGGCAGCAGCTTGGGCGGTTCGACGTCTCGATAATCGCGGGCTCGGCGCATCGGGCAATGCTCCATGAACGGTGTTTTCGATATCCGGTATTTCCTGACCGCCGGTTTTATTGAAATCGCATTTTTTTCCGAATCGATTTAACGCCGCCGATATTGCCGATTCCATGCACCATTTCATGACCGCTGAAAATCGGACGAACGAATCCCCGCCGCGCTCGCGGGCGCGGCGAACAACCGAATCGGAATACGTGAAATCCGGCGCCCCGCCTGCTGATACGGAAAACCAGGGCAGCGCCGTGGATGATCGGATACTCGAGACCTGAATCCCCCTCGGGAATGAATCGTGCGAGTCGCGGACCGATCCGGAAATCGGTTTAGATGTGCTTCGATGTTTAAAAAGCCTACAGCACGAAAAGGCCAATTGACAATTGCATTCGGAACGAAAAATCGCAAATCGAATGAAATCGGAATGAGCGAGGGGCTTGTTGACGAACAATGATCGCGTCGAATTTTAATAACGAAACAATCGACGGAGAGAAAGAATCGGAGCCCGAACGAATTCGGTATCGATGGGGAAATGCCGGGGGAATCCGTTGCGAGGCGCGCCCTTCGACGGGCGCTCGTGCGGGATCAGGCGGGGGCGGATTCCGTGTCGTCCCCGGGCCAGTCGTGCCACGCGTCGAACAGCGGCGTGACGTGAACGTCGGTCAGCGCCGGCTGCGCTTCGAGCCATTCGCGCACCAGCGCCCGGTGCGCCTCGCGCAGCGCGGCCTTCACGATGAAGCCGAATTCCCGGCATTCCCCTTTACGATGTTTCTTGCGCTGGCGG
This sequence comes from Burkholderia sp., assembly GCA_030151225.1. GTDB lineage: Bacteria > Pseudomonadota > Gammaproteobacteria > Burkholderiales > Burkholderiaceae > Burkholderia. The sequence goes on from JASLEG010000068.1 coordinate 145,249, forward strand.
CGGTTCAGTCGCTGGCCCATGTGTCGTTTTCCTTGTCGCGTGGTCGCGCTACTTTACACGCCACCCGCGCTCACTGCCCCGCCAGCGCCCGCAGCTGCGCCACCAGCTTGCCGTCGAGCGCGATCCCGTCGCGCGCGCTGCCGTCGGCCAGTTCGTTGCGCCGGTAGCCGGGCAGGCGCACGCCGTCATCGGCCAGCATCAGCTCGATCAGCGTCTCGATGCGCTCGCGGTACACCTGCGTGCCGGCCAGCGCGTCCGGATCGAGCAGCCAGAACAGATGGCCGATGCCCGAGCGCGGGCCGTCCTCGGTCAGGAACGAGCCGGCCTCGGAGCCGAACTGCGCGCCCGACAAGGCCGCCGCGAGCAGCTCCACCATCAGCGCCAGCATCGCGCCCTTCGCGCCGCCCGAAGGCAGCATCATGCCGTCGAGCGCCGCGCGCGCATCGGTGGTCGGCTGGCCGTCGGCGGTGGTGGCCCAGCCTTCGGGGATCGGCTTGCCGTCGCGCGCGGCGATCATGATCTTGCCGCGCGCCACGTGCGACAGCGACAGGTCGATGATCAGCGGCGCGGCGTCGGCGCGCGGAAACACGGCGGCGATCGGATTGGTGCCGAACAGCGGCCGGCTGCCGCCCCAGGCCGGCATCGAGCCCGGCGCGTTGCTGAACGCGAGGCCCACCAGCCCGGCCGCGCCGACCGCCTCCAGGTGATGCGCGCCCGCGCCGAAGTGATGGCTGCGCGTGACGCTCGCGGCGGCGGTGCCGTACTGGCGCGCCCGCTCGATGCCGGTGGCGATCGCCAGCTCGCAGGCGCCGAACGCCAGGCCGTCGGCCGCGTCGACGAGAAACGCGGCGCCCTTGTCGCGCACGATCGCGGGCACCGCGCCGGCATCGACGCGGCCGTTGCGCAGCTGTGCGAGATACATCGGCAGGCGCGCCACGCCGTGCGAGGACAGCCCGCGCGCGTCGGCGTAGACGAGCGCGCGGGCGGTGGCCTCGGCGCTCGCCTCGGTCGCGCCGGCCGCCAGCAGGGTGGCGCGTGCCAGCGCATGCAGCGCGTCGGGCGTGAGGATGACGGGCTCGGGTGCGTTCATGTCGATCGGTCCTGCGTGGGGTTCGTCGGCCAGATGGGTGCTGCCCCGCGCGGCGGGCTGCGCGTGCATCGCGGGCCGCGCGCGGGACCGCGAGTATGGCACGCGCCGCGCGAATCCGATCGATCGCCGTCAGGCTCCCCGCCCTACTTGCCGCCGTTCACGTTCAGGAAGCCGCCGGTGGCGAACGACGCCTTCTCGCTCAGCAGCCACACGATCGCCTCGGCCACCTCCTCGGGCTGGCCGCCGCGCCCCATCGGGATCGTGTCGCGCAGGCGATCGACGCGGCCCGGCTCGCCGCCGCTCGCGTGCATCTCCGTATAGATGTGGCCGGGGCGCACGCCGTTCACGCGGATGCCCTCGCGCGCCACTTCCTTGGCCAGGCCGATCGTCATCGACTCGAGCGCGCCCTTGCTGGCCGCGTAGTCGACGTATTCGTTCGGCGAGCCCATCAGCGCCGACGAGGACGACACGTTGACGATCGCCCCGCCCGCGCCGCCGGTACGCGTGGACATGCGCCGCACCGCCTCGCGCGCGCACAGGAACGGGCCGATCGCGTTGACCGCGAACATCCGCTGCAGGCGCTCGAGCGTGAGATCGGCCACGCGGCCGTGGCTGCCGATCATCGCGGCGTTGTTGACGAGCGCGCCGATCGGGCCGAGGCGCTGCTCGGCGGTGTCGAACAGCGCGAGCACGTCGGGCTCGCTCGCCACGTCCGCCCGCACCGCGATCGCGCGGCCGCCGGCCGCCTCGATCCCGGCCACCACGGCTTCGGCCGCGGCCGTGCCGGAGCGATAGGCGATGCAGACCGCGTAGCCCTGCCGCGCGGCCAGTCTTGCGGTGGCGGCGCCGATGCCGCGGCTGCCGCCGGTGATCACCAGGGTGCTTGCCATGAGTCGTTGGAATCCTCGTCGAAGATGAAGCGATGGGAAGGGCGGCGCGCGGCGGTGCTCAGGCCGCGCGCAGGCGGGGCCGCAGCGCGAGCGCGAGCGGGAAGATCGCCAGCGCGGTGGCGGCCGTGGCGACGGTGGCACCGGTCACGCCGATGTGGTCGCCGAGAAAGCCGTAGGCGACCGGCGACAGCGCGCCCGACGCGATGATGCCGGTGTAGAAGATCGCGAACGCGCGCTCGGTGCGGTCCACCGGCGTGAGCTCGGGCACCGTGCCGTACAGCACCGACGAGGTGCCGTTCAGCATCGCGCCGAGCAGCGGCAGCAGCACCATCGCGGGCCAGAGCGGCAGCACGATCACGGCCAGGATCAGCACCGCGGTGCCGCCCTCGGTGGCGAACACCGTGCCGATCACGCCCATCCGCTCGCCGATCCAGCCGCACACGAACTTGCCGGCCGCGCCGCCGATGAACACCAGCGCGAGCGCCGTGCCCATCATCGGCGCCGAGATGCCCTTGGCCTTCATCAGGAACGGCAGGAAGGTCAGCAGGCCCATGCGCACGGCCGTGTCGAGCATGCCGATCGCGAACAGCAGCGAGAAGCCCGTTTGCGCGCGGCCGTCGTCGCGGCGTGCCGCGGCGGATTCGGCGGATTCGGCGGCGTCGGCCGCGCCCGGGTTCGCCGCGGCCTGCGGAATCGCCGGCAGCCACACCGCGATCACGATCGCCACCAGCAGGCCGAGCGCCGACATCGCCCACAGCGCATGGCGCCACGGCATCAGCGTGATCAGCAGCGAGATCGCGGCCGGCAGCGCGGATTTGCCGAGATCGCCCGAGAAGTTGTAGATGCTGAGCGGGCCGCGCGCATTGCGGCCGTAGGCGCGCGTCACCGCGCCCGAGGCCAGCGGATGCTGGGTGCTCGAGCCGCTGCCCGAGATCGCGAGCGCCACGCACAGGCCTGCGAGCGAGCCGGTCATGCCGGCGATCGCATAGCCGAGCGCCGCGAGCAAGGTGCCGAGCGCGAGCGTGGCGCGCGTGCCGAGGCTGCGCGCGAGCCGCCCGGCCGGCAACTGCAGCGTGGCCATGGTGCCGGCGTAGATGCCGCGCAGGATCGCCAGCGCGCCGAAGCCGAGCCCGAAATCGGCCTGCCAGACCGGCAGCAGCGCATAGATCATGTCGGTGTAGCCGTCGTGCAGCGCGTGCGCCACACAGGACAGCGACAGCACGCGCTTGCGCGCGTCGGCGGCGGGCTGGCCGGCGCCGGAGCCCGGTGCGCCGCCGAGGCCGGCGGTCGGTGTGGATGCGGAGGAAAGCTTCATGCCTGACGGGAACCTGGGACACGGGTCATGGAAGTGACACAGTCTAAATTCGCCAGGAACATGCCACAATTGACGGAATTTCGAGTCAGCTGAGAGAAAAAGTCACGTCATGAGCCCCGACGAACCCACCGCAACCGAAGCCGGAACCCTGCCCCCGCTGAACGCCCTGCGCCATTTCGAGGCCGTGGCGCGGCTCGGCAGCTTCGCCGCCGCGGCCGGCGAGCTGCACGTCACGCACTGGGCGGTGGGCAAGCAGATTCGCCTGCTGGAGGACTGGTTCGGGCTGGCGCTGTTCGAGCGGCGCCCGCGCGGAGTGGTGCTGACCGACGAAGGCGCGACGCTGCTCGGCGACGTGAACGGCGCCTTCTCGCGGCTCGGCAGCTCGGTCACGCGGCTGCGTCAGGAATCGGTCACGCGGCGCGTGGCCGGCATCGTGCGCGTGAACGCGCTGGCGAGCTTCGCGCTGTGCTGGCTGATTCCGCGGCTCGGCGAATTCCAGGCGCGCTATCCCGACATCGAGGTGCGACTGTCCACCGCCTCGCGCAAGCTGCGCTACGTGGGCGACGCCTACGACGTGGGCGTGCGCTCGGGGCCCGAGGCGGCGGCCGGCCTGACCTCCACCCCGCTGATGCCGGACCTGCGCCTGCCCGCCTGCAGCCCGGCCGTGCTGCAGCGCCACCCGATCCGCAGCGTGGACGATCTGCGCCATCACACGCTGCTGCACTCCACCAGCACCCGCTCGGCCTGGGCCGACTGGCTGCAGGAGGCGGGCGCGCCCGGGCTGCGCGGCGCGCGCCATCTCGACTTCGATCACGTGTTCCTGCAACAGGGCGCGGCCGTGGAAGGGCTCGGCGTGACGCTGGCCTCGCTGCCGCTGATCGAGCGCGAGCTGGCCACGGTGCGGCTCGTGTGCCCGATCCCCGGGCCGGCCTGGCGCGGGCCCGACTACACGCTGGTGGTGAACGAGGAGCGCGCCGACGACGGCGCGGTCACGGCCTTCACGCGCTGGATCGGGGAAGCGGCGGCTCAGGCGTAGTCGATCCGGTTCGGCGATGCGCGCGCAGATGCGCCTCGATCGCCGTCACGGCCGCGCGCACGTGCACGAGACCTCACGCCCCGCGTTCGTACACCAGCGCGTACCGCCCGTCGTCCCGCTCGATTCGCGCGAAGCCCGATTCGCCCAGATGCATGCCGGCGATCGACACCTGCTCCGCGCACGCCATCTCCAGCAGGCGCGCACGCGTGGCGGCCGCCAGCGGCTGATCCTGATCGAAGGCGATCGTAACCTCGGGTCGCTCGATCTGGATGTGCGGAAAATGCACGATGTCGCCCCACACCAGCACGCAGTCGTCGCTCGACTCGAGCAGATAGCCGGTATGCCCGTCCGTATGGCCCGGCAGCGGCACGGCCCGGATCCCCGGCAGCACGTCGGTGCCGTCGAACGGACGCAGCGCGTCGCGATAGCCATCGAATGCCTCGCGCGCGATCCGGAAATTGCCGCGCGCCCGCTCGCTGGCCCGGGCCAGATTGGCGTCGTCGCGCCAGAACGCGAGCTCGCGCCGCGGCACGACCAGTTCCGCATTCGGAAACGTCACCGCGCCCGCCGCGTCCACGAGGCCGCCCACGTGATCGGGATGCGCGTGCGTGAGCAGCACCGCGTCGATCGCGCCCGGCTCGACGCCGGCCAGCGCCAGATTGGCCGTCAGGCGCCCGCCCCAGCCGCGGATCCCGCCCGCGCCCGCGTCGATGAGGACGGTTCGCTGCGGCCCGCGCACCAGGTAGCCGTTGATGTGCACGGCGCCCGGCTCGGTGCGTCCCGCCGTGCGCTGCATGTCGGAGGCCTCGGCGGCATCGATGTTCGCGAGCAGTTGCAGGTCGGCCGTCAGATAGCCGTCGCTGATCGCGGTGATCGTGACGTCGCCGACACGCCGGCTCGGAAAGAAGGAATTCGACATCGTGCGTCTCCGGGTGGGGCTAGTTGCGGGCATGGATGTGGTGCGGAACGTGGCCGAAGCAGCGCAAGCGCGCCGTCAGCCCGGTATGGCGCGAGATCGCGCGTTCCATGCCGTCCAGAAAGCGCTGCATCGTCTCGGGACCGCGAAACGTCTCGAGCCGATACTGGATCTCGGCGGAAACGGGATGTCCGTGTCCGAGCAGGGCTGCCACGAACACCACGTGGACCCTGGCACGCTCGGCGGCCAGCACGTCGGTGCACAGCCCGACGCAATCGTCGGTCAAGGCGGCGAGGCTCGCCCCCGACGGCATCCGTCGTGCATCGATGTGGAAAGTCAGATTCGGCACGATGCCTCCGAACCGTCCTGCGGTGCCGGCGCCTCGCCGGCGGCATGTGTGGCCACCCGTTGCGCGGTGATCGGCGCATAGACGTGCACGTCCGGTGGCAAGCCCCCCGCCAGCGCGGCGTGATGGGCGGGCAGGACGGCCAGCCAGCGGCGCGCCGGGTTGCGCTCCAGCGCGCACGCCTCCATCTCCAGCGCATCGACACCGGCCGCCGTCAGCGCCTCGGGGCCACCCGCGCACAGCACCAGCACTTCATGGGCGGCGACCGCGGGGGCGCGGCCGACGACGTCGTACAGATTGCGGTGCCAGTCGGTGATGTGTTGCTGCCATCGCGCGAAATTGCCGCCCCCCCGGGTGCGGTATTCGTCGCTGTTCAATACCTCGAGCCCGTCGATCGTGTGCACGGCGAGGTACACGGGACAGCCGCGCGTGATCGCCCGGAAGCGCTGCGAGGTATGAAAGCCGGTGACCGAAATCAGGGCCGGCAGTTTGTCGAGGCTGTAGAAGTCGTTCCATTCCCGCTCACTGCTCGGGTCGGCGTAGCTGCATTCCACGGTGTAGATCATCGGGTCGCTCCGGGTTCGTGATTTAAAGTCATGATAAGTTTCCGAACACCGGTCAGATAGCGAGTAAGACTCACGCTTCAGTGATGTTTGCTCAAGCTGACGCCAACCTCCTCTCCCTGGAGCGCAGCGCATGCGACGCAGGATTCCCAGTCATTCCGCCCTGCTGGCCTTCGAGGCCGCGGCGCGTCACGGCAGCTTCGCCCGCGCCGCGGACGAACTGGCGCGCACCGAAGGCGCGGTCAGCCGGCAGATCGCGCGTCTGGAGGCGTTTCTGGGCGTGACACTGTTCGAGCGGGTGGGCAACCGCGTCCGGCTGGCACCGAACGGCGCGCGCTACGCGGCTCAGGTGCGCGAGAGCCTCGATCGGATCGAACGCGACAGCCTGTATCTGATGGGCCAGCCGCTCGAGGGCGCCAGCCTCGACATCGCCGTCATCCCGACCTTCGCCACGCGCTGGCTGATTCCGCGGCTCACGCGTTTCCAGGCGCGGCATCCGGCCATCACCGTGCATCTGGCCGAACGCATGAACCCGTTCCTGCTGGCCGGCAGCGGCTTCGACGCGGCGATCCACTTCGAGCATCCGGCCTGGGCCGGGATGCATTGCCATCGGCTGCTGGAGGAGGTGCTGGTGCCGGTCTGCAGCCCCGCGCTGCTGGCACGCGCCGGCGATCCGGCCGCGCCCGAGACGCTCGACGCGCTGCCGCGCCTGCACCGGCGGCAGAATCCGGACGCGTGGCAACGCTATGCGCTGGAGGCCGGCATCGCGCTGACCCACCCGGCCGTGGGCCCGCGCTACGACCTGCACGCCATGTCGATCGAGGCCGCGCTGGCCGGCCTCGGCGTGGCCCTCGTGCCGCGTCTCTACGTCGGCAACGAGCTCGAACAGGGCCGGCTGGTGGCACCCTGGCCGGACAGCACGGCGGTCAGCAAATGCTTCTGCCTGGTGCTGCCCGAGCCAGTCGAACTGAGCACGGCACCGCTCGCGCGCTTCGCGACCTGGTTGATCGACGAAGCACGCGATCCCGCGCCGTGAGGGCCGGCGTGCTCAGCGCGGCCCCGCCTCCCGGCCGCCATTGAAACGCCCGAAGTGCCGTGCCGAGAACAGCGCGATCACCAGCGCGCCGAGCCCGGCCGCCGCCGCGTCGGCCGTCTCGCGCAGATCGAACGCGCCCACCCGCATCAGCAGCAGATACGCCACCAGCAGATTGAACGCGCCCCACAGCACGTTCACGGTCGACGACGAGCGGCCCTGCCCCGGCGGGCTCGCGAACGGGCTCTGGAAGCGTTCGCCGCGCAGGCCGCTGACGAGATGCGGCACCGCGTTGGTCAGGAACACCCCGCCGAAAAACCAGGCTACCCAGTGCAGTGCCTGCATGGTCATGCTCCGTTTGAGTCGAGTCGATCGAGGATGTCGCGCGTCGTGCCGGTTTCCCCGAGCCGCGGAAACACGTGACGCAGGCTGTAGTCGTGCGCTTCGGCGCGGCCGTCGGTCATCGCGTCGATGGCGAGCGTCACGTGATAGCCGAGTTCGTAGGCCTGGCGCGCCGTGGCTTCCACGCCGGTGCCGGTGGCCACGCCCGTCACCACCACCTGGGTGACGCCGCGTGCCCGCAGGCGCGCATCGAGATCGGTGCTCGCGAAGGCGCCCCAGGTGTGCTTGGTCACGCGGATGTCGCCGGCCTCGCAGGCCAGCTCGGGAATCAGCTCGGTCCAGCCCGGCGGCAGCGCGTCGACGCGGCGCGCGCGCTCCGTGCGCCCCGGCGCGCCGCCCGCCACGTTCACGAGCGCGACCGGCAGCCCGCGCGCGCGGAATGCACGCAGCAACGCGCACGAACGTGAGATCACGTCGGCGATCGGATGCACGAACGCGGAGCCGACGATGCCGGCTTGCAGATCGACCACGATCAGTGCCGTGTTCGGGTCGAGACAGGTGATCGGCATGTGGCCTCCTTGTCGAGGAATGCAGGGCAAATGGACGAATGAAACGGCGCGTGTCGGTCGGGCTCGCGCGACTCAGGCGTGCGCGAGCCGCTTCAGCAGCGCCATCGCCGCCGCCAGCTGCGCCTGCTCGGCGCCCGACAGGCGCTCGCGAATCGCGTGCGAGAGCCAGTCCTGGCGGGCGTTGCGGCCGTCCGCGATCAGGGCGCGCGCGGCGTCGGTCAGCGACAGGATCGTGCGGCGCCCGTCGGACGGATCGGGCTCGCCGGCCACCAGCCCCGCTGCCTCGAGCGGCGCGATCGCGGCGCCCATCGACTGGGTACGGATGCCCTCGGCGCGCGCGAGCTCGGACGCGGAGGCGGGGCCTTCGCGCTCGAGCCGCAGCAGCACGGCGATCTGGGTGGAGGTGAAATCGCCGTGCGTGGACGACTGCGACTGCGCGCGCAGCGTGCGCTTCAGGCGCGAGATGACCGCGCGCAGGTCGGCGGCGAGCGCGTCGGCGCGGTCGGCATGGCCGGCGCGGTCGAGTACGGGCGTGGGCGTTCGGATGGCGTCTGGCATGCGCCGCATTCTGCCAGACACGAATCCAACTGTGAAGTTAACTGTTCATTTTTCGTTCGGCGCGCGTGCCACCTGCCACGCCACCACGAACGCCAGCGCCATCAGCGCCGCCGCCAGATGGAAGGCGAGCCCCGGCATCGGCCGCGCCAGGTGCGGCCCGATCGACCACGCGAAGCCGAGCCCGTACACCAGCGGCCCGACGATCGACGCGAGCCCCACGAAGGCCTGCATCACGCCCTGCAGCTGCCCCTGCCCGGCCTCGTCCACGCGTCGCGACAGCAGCGCCTGCAGGGCCGGCATGAACAGGTTGAAGAACACGTAGACCGGAATCGCCACCAGGTAGCCCCAGCCGGCCGAGGCCAGCCCGAAGCCGGCATAGCCGAGCGCGCCGGCCGCGGCACCGATCAGCAGCGCGCCGCGCTCGCCCACGCGCGTCACGATCGGTCCCACCAGCGCCATCTGCACCAGCGTGCCGAGCCCGCCGCTGGCCATCATCGCCAGCCCGATCGCGGCCGGGGTCCAGCCGTAGCGATAGCCGCCGTACAGCACGAAGATCGACGGCCCGACCATCCACGCCATCGCGAACAGCACCGCGAGCGCGGCCAGCCCGAGCAGGTCGCGGCGCGCCTTCAGGAACGCGAGCGCGCCGAACGGGTTGAGCCGGCGCCAGTCGAGCCGCGGCGCGCGTGCCTCGGGCGCCAGCGATTCGGGCAGGATCGCGAGCCCGTACAGGAAGTTGACGGTGGCCAGCGCGCCGGCCACGTAGCACGGCAGGCGCAGGTCGATGCCGGCCAGCAGGCCGCCCAGCGCGGGCCCCGCCAGGAACCCGAGGCTCACGGCGGCGCCGATCCGGCCGAACGCGCGGGCGCGCTGCTCGGGCGGCGTGACGTCGGCCACGTAGGCGTTCGCGGTGGCGAGGCTCGACGAGGTGAGCCCGTTCAGCACGCGCCCCGCGAACAGCCACATCAGGTTCGGCGCGAGCGCCATCACCAAGGAATCGATCGCGAGCCCGGCCAGCGAGATCAGCAGCACCGGCCGCCGCCCGAGGCGATCGGACAGCGTGCCGAGCATCGGCCCGCACACCAGCTGCATGGCGCCCCACACCACGCCGAACAGCGTGCTCCACTCGGTGGCGAGCGCGGTGTCGCCGCCGGCGAACTGCTTGATCAGGTTCGGCAGCACCGGCAGCACGATGCCGAACGAGATCGTGTTCATGACCGCCGTGGCGAACACGAAGCCGAACGCGGCGCGCGAGCCGCGGCCCCCGCGCCCGCCCCCCACCGGCCCGGCCAGCCCGGGCACGCTCACGATGCGGACGATGCGGACGACACGGCGGCGCGCGTGCGGCCCTCGCAGGCCCGCAGCGCATCGAGCAGCGCCTCGACGCGCGCCGGCGCCACGCGCGCGTCGTCGTGCACCTCGGCCAGCA